>JBOGNC010000220.1:0-7636 GCA_050747045.1 Candidatus Acidiferrales bacterium
CGCCTTCGCAAGGTCTAAGGATTGATGCGTGGAAAGACCGAGCGCTCGAATCCGCGGCGCGTCTGATCCAGCTTGCATATGCGGATCATGTGGATAGCCAGATCAACGATCAGTACCGGTCGGAAGCCGGCAGCGTGAAATTTCTGCGCAATATTGTCCTGCTTCCTGGGTGCGGCCAATTTCTGCCTGAAGCATCGTTTCTGGCGCGTCCAGCGACCGGCGACAAGCCAATTGGCATGGTGCTTACTTCCACGGTCGCTAAAGGCGTGGGCCACACCACGCAAATTTGCGTCATGCCCGGTTACCAGCACCGCGGGATTGGCCGGCTGCTGATGGAGCGCTCGATTGAAGCGCTGCGCCAACGCGGTTATGAATCCCTGTCGCTTACAGTCACCGCCAGCAATCGCGGCGCCGTCGAACTGTACGAACGCCTCGGCTTCCGCACCGTCAAAACTTTCGCCGCCGGCGTGTGGCAGCCGTGAGCGTCGCTGTTACCGTTCAAGCGCCAGTCCTCCGATCAGCAGCAATATTCCCAGTATTAGGCACGGCCAAACGACGTAGGCCGGCCAGGCTGCCCAACCGTGCCGCGTTCGCGTCTTCAGATATTCACCTGGAAGGCCAATGTCGAGAATGAAACCCTGGAAATGAACTTTGTGTCCCGCCTTCGCCATCGCGGACTGAATGTGAAAGAAAAGCACAGCGGACGCGCCCAGAAAAAGAAATCCCAGTACCGGCAACGGGTCGTGCCGCATCACGTACACGATAACGTGCCAATCGATCATTGGTGTCTCGTGCTACTTCTTCGCGCGGTCTTTCAGCAGGCCTTTCAGCTCGTCCATAAATTCCTTCACATCCTTGAAATCCAGATACACGCTGGCGAAGCGGACGTACGCCACCTTATCGAGCTTCTTCAAATGGTTCATCAGCAGCGTTCCGATTTCCGCCGTGGTGCGCTCGCGGTCCGGCGCTTCGCTGACGAACGCTTCGGCGTCGTCCACCAGCGCTTCCAGTTTATTCACGGCTACCGGCCGCTTTTCGCACGCCTTCAGCAGCCCTTGCAGAATTTTCTGCCGGTCGAACTTCTCGCGGCGCCCGTCTTTCTTGATTACCATGTACGGAATTTCGTCGATGCGCTCGTAGGTGGTGAAGCGGCGCTTGCATTTCAGGCATTCGCGGCGGCGGCGGATCAAATCGCCCACGCGCGCCTCCCGCGAGTCGACAACTTTGTCGTCCAGGTGGCCGCAGAAAGGACATTTCACTGGACGCGCTCCTTTGGCTGCGCGACAGGAGAAGGAGGCGGCGGTGATTGCTCCGCTTCAGCCAAGAGCGCGGCTTTCCCAGCCTGCTCGCTCTCGCGCGCCATTCGACGCAACTCGCCCATCGACCAGCCCTCCCGGAATAGCAGCGGCAATCCTACGATGCAGCAGCCCGCAAAGCCCAGCAGCCAAAGCATGATCGAAGCCACCGCCGCCGGACCCCTTTCTACTCCAAGAATCAGCGTCAGCACAATAAATGTGGCCGCCTGCGCCCCTCCGCCCACGGCAGGAAACTGCACCGCCGAGCCAATCAAACTGAACGCCAGAACCAGTACCACCGCTCCCAGGCTGATCGACGACAGTGCGCCCGGAAAAGCATGCAGCGCCGCGACGTACGCCAGCCACACCAACGTCCAATGCACCACGGTGTAGAACGCCAAAACGCCCAAATCTCCCGCGGTGCGGATGCCGCGCAGCCCGTCGCTGAAGCCTTCCAGCAGCACGGCGGCTTTTTGCCGCCAGCCGTGGCGCCAGGATTCGTGTTGCAATTTGCGCGCCAGCCAGGCCGCGCCGTGATGGCGAAAATAAATCAGAAAACCGATAGCAACTATCAGAAACGCCAGCAGCAGCACTCCGGCCGAACGCGCCACGGTCATCGGCACGTCGTCCTGCGCAGCCACATGAGACATCCGGGAAATGTTACCGTTTTCAAAAGACAACAGCGCAAACCCGGCGATCAGCGCCGTAGCGGCCATGTCGAATACACGTTCGAGGACGTACACGCCGAACATCCCCGGCATCGAAATCGAATCCTTGCGCGCAATCAGCACCGGGCGGATCGGCTCGCCCGCCCGGCCCAGCAGAAAAATGCACGAAAATCCCATCAGCGTGGCGCTGAACACGTTGCCAAACCGCATCGGTCCAAGCGACCGCGAAAATCGAATCCAGCGCAGCGAGCGGATCGCATAACACAGGTAAAAAATCGCCAGCGAGAGCAGCAGCTCCCATCGCGCGTGGCTCAGCGATGCTCCAACGGTATCCCAACTGAAACCATGCAATTCGATGGAATGGCGAAATTTGTAGAGGAAAAATCCGGCGGCCAGCAGCGCGAGCAGCAGCACCAAATACTTGCGCGATTTTCGAAGCATCCGTTTTGAACCGTAGCAGCAAGCTTCCGAACCTGTCAAGAAGGGCGCTGGACCGTGTATGATCGCCGCAACAAACGGATGCGACTTCCTACTCTGGATTCTTTGATCTGTGCGAATTGCGGCGGCGCGTTGGCGTTGTCGAGCGATTCCGTTCCCGCCGAACCCGATGGGCACATCATTAGCGGGGAGCTTTCCTGCGCGGTTTGCTTTTCGAAATTTCCCATCCGCAACGGCGTGCCGATCCTGCAGCCGTGAGACCTGGCCAGCGAAGGACGCGCAGGGGGCACAGGCCAGATTCGCGGATACGCACGGGGCCATTCTGTGATACAAGGCGGGCATCAGGTAGTGGGCCGAACCGAGGACCGGAGGCGTGCGATGGGCGACTTCGAATGGGGCAATCGAGGCAGGATCGCGGTGATCGTCACGGCGCTATTCGCGCTACTGTTTCTGCTGTTAGCGCCGCTGGCGAGCCCGGTGCGCGCGCAGGACGATCCTTCGGGCGAATGGAGCGTCACATTCTTCGAGGACCAGCCCGAACGCCTGGCAGGCGCGGAAATGGGCGACTATCTCGGCATGCCTATCAATCCGAATGCGCTGCAGCGCGTGCAGAGCTGGAGCGCCGCAATGGTGGAGACTCCCGAAGACCAGTGTCGCGAGCACGGCTCGGATTACGGCTGGCGCGGGCCTTCCAATCTGCGCATCTGGAAGGACGTCGATCGCGCCACGCAGCAAGTGATCGCCTACCACACGCATCTTTCTGCCTACGAGGCGGAGCAGACCATCTGGATGGACGGGAAGCACCACGAGCCTCCCGCGTGGGCCCCGCATACCTGGGCGGGATTTTCCGTTGGGCACTGGGAAGGTGACACGCTGGTGGTCTACACCACGCACCTGAAACAAAATTGGCTGGGATTGAACGGGCTGCCGCGCAGCGATCAAGCGGTGGCGACGACGCACATCATGCGCCACGGGAATGTGCTGACCGTCGCGGTGGTGGATTACGACCCGGTTTACATGGAACAGCCGCTGATCCGCACCATCGATTTCGAGTACGCGCCGCAACAACAAATGTCGACGTGGCCCTGCGAGCCGGTGGACGAAGTGGATCGTCCCGAGAGCGAAGTGCCCAGCTATATGCCGGGCAAAAATCCGTTCCTGACTGAGTTTGCCGCCAAAAATGGCGTGCCGTACGAAGCCACCAAGGGCGGACCCGAAACCATGTACCCCGAATACATGGAAAAAGTGAAAAAAATGAAGCTGCTGCCGCGCATGCCGAAACACCCGCCGCAGCAGAAGTAGCGATCTGCGTCAGACGGCGGCGAGGGCTTGCTCGAAGTCGGCGAGCAGGTCGCGCCAGTCTTCGATGCCAACGGAGACGCGCACCAGGCCGTCGGTCACTCCGGCCTGGCGAAATTCCTCTTCGGTGAAGCCGGAGTGCGTGGTCGTTTTCGGATGGCAGGCGAGTGTTTCCACACCGCCGAGCGACACGGCATTGCGCGCGATGCGCAGATGGCGCAGGAAATCGAAGGCCGCGCTTTTCCCTCCCCCAAAATCCAGCGAAAACATAGCGCCGGGAAAATCGCATTGCTTTTCGTAAATGCGGCGCTGATCGGCGTCGGTGAAAAGCGTGGGATAAATTACGCGACTCACTTTCGGATTGCGCGCCAGGGCTTCGGCGATGCGCTGTCCATTTTTGCTGGCGCGGCTCATGCGCAGGCGCACGGTGGGCAAGCGGCCGCCGAGCATCCAGCACTCGTCGGGCTGCAGGATGGTTCCGAAAAGGCCGCGCGTGGGGCGAATGCGGCGAATCAGCTCGGGATCTTTGGCGAGCAGAACTCCGGCGAGCATGTCGCTGAAACCGGAAAGATATTTCGTGCCGGAATAGATCACCAGATCGGCCCCGAGCGAAAGCGGATGCTGAAAAGCGGGTCCGAGCAGGGTGTTATCGACGATCACCACCGGGCGCGATTCCCCGGGCTTGAGTTTGCGCGCAGCCGCAGCCGCGCAGGCGCGGCGAATGTCGGTCATTACGAGGGTGGGATTGGCGGGAGTTTCGAGCAATACGAGCGCGAGATTTTCGGCGGTGGCGATGGCATGATCGAGCTGCTCGGTTTGGCCGGAAGGCACGCCAACGCTCGCGACGCCCCACTTCGAAAGATGGTCCTGAACGAAATGCTGCGTGCCGCCGTAAATAGGCACGGTGTAAACGATCGACTGGCCGGGACGCAGCAGGCTAAGGAGAGCGGTCATGATGGCGGCCATGCCGGAATTAAACGCGAGCGCGGCGGTTGCCTCGTCCTCCACGCTGACGATCTGATCTTCGAGGATTTCGGCGTTGGGATGATTGAAGCGCGAATAAATCAGATCGACGGCCTCGCCTTCGGCGGCGCGGGCACGCCCGGCGACCAGATCGAAGGCGCGTTCGGCGGCTTCGGGGCTGGAAAAAACGTACGTCGAACTGCGGAACACGGCGGGGCGCGCTGAGCCAACCGAAAGTCGTGGATCGAAGCCTTCGGTAAGAATTTTAGTGCTGGGCCGCAAATGCTGGGAGTCGTGGGGATCGTTGGGCGCCATGGAAATCTCCTCAGTACGTTTATAACGCGGAATGGCGGCAAGCGACCGCCGAATCGCAGCGCCCGTGAGTGGATGTGCTACCTGGACGCGACCAGGCGCGCTCGCGACTTGCGATGTTAAGCTCGGGGCGTGAGCGAGCCGAACAAGTTTCCGCGCGAAGCAGAGCGAAGGCGCGCGGGACTGTGCGCGGATTGCGTGCACGCGCGGAGGATCGAATCGGACCGGGGATCGGTCTTTTACATGTGCGGGCTATCGGCGAGCGATCCAGCGTATCCGAAGTATCCAGCGCTGCCGGTAGCCCGCTGCAGAGGTTACGCCGGCCCCAAAGCGTGATCCATTTGCTCGCGCCCACTTTTTGCAACTCCTCAACTCCCCCGAAATTTTTATGGCTGACGCTTGGGGCAAAGCGTCATCCAGCAACGCCGGACCTTGTGCAAATGTAACAAACGCGAATAAGATGGCGGCCAACCGAACGGCTGCCACGAATGGCACGCGTCTTCATGCCCAGCGGGACTTGGGAACATTTCGGGCGTGTTTTGCGTTACTTAGATTGAGGCCGAGCGGTAATGGAAGCTACGAGGCTGAGGACGTTTGGACCCCGACGCCCAACTGGTCCAGCTATGCGTTCGAGGGCACGGGCCGTCGTGGGAGGAGCTGGTGCGGCGACACACGCGGCGTGTCTATAACCTGTGCTACCGGTTCACCGGGAACGCGGCAGCTGCGGAAGATTTAAGCCAAGAGGTGTTCCTGCGCGTGTACCGCACCCTGGGAAGTTACGAGCCGACCTACGGAGCTTTCGCCACTTGGCTGACAAGCGTGACGCGCAATTTGCTGGTGGATCATTACCGGCGCACGCGGCGGGAACGGCTCACAGATTCGATCGACGAGGAATCGCAAGTGCACGAAGTACACTCGGCTGAACGCACGCCGCACCAGAAGGCGGAAGCGGCAGAGCTGAGTGAACAAGTGCAGGCGGGGCTGGCGAGGCTTTCGCCGGAGTTGCGCGAAGCCGTGATCCTGCGCGATCTGCAAGGCATGGAGTACGGCGAGATTCGCAAGGTGCTGCAAGTGCCGGAAGGAACTGTGAAGTCGCGGATCAATCGAGGGAGGATCGAGCTGGCGCGCATTTTGCAGGAAATGGGAGTGCAGGCGAATTAACGCGAAAACGGTAATGGACTGGAACTGCACATTAACGGAAGAGCGGCTGAGCGAATATCTGGAGGGCGCGCTCGCGACGGATGAGCGCCAGGCGTGCGCGGCGCATTGCGCGGAGTGCGCGAATTGCGCGGAGATGCTGGCCCGAGTAGGCGCGCTAGTCGGACAAATGCAGGCACTTGAGCCTGTGCGCGAACCAGCATTTTTGGCGCGGAGGATCATCAACGGCACCGCGGGCTCGCGAAAGCAGCGGCACGAAATCGCCAGCGCGTCGGCATGGTTCAACTTGATCTGGCAGCCGCGATTTGCGATGGGAATCGCCACGGTGGCATTTACGTTCGTAATTTTGGCGCATGCGGCAGGCGCACGGATCGGGCAATTGCGCCCCAGCGATCTGAATCCGCTGAACCTGGCGCGCGCCGGCAACCGGCAAGCGCATTTGACGTACGCGCGCGGAGAGAAATTCGTCAACGATTTGCGCGTGGTGTACGAAATCCGCGCGATGTTGGCTTCGCCGCAAGCGGGGCCACCCGCGCCGCAAAATCAAGCTGCGCCAGAGCCGGACAGCACGAGTCCCGATACCGGCGAGTACAACGAGTCGCGGTATCGGCGCGACGCAACGACGCGGAAGCCACCAGGTAGCGACGGTTGGGCCATGCTGAATTTGGCGCTTCGCAGTTTCGCGCCGGATCCGGCCAACAGGAGACCTCTATGAATTGCGCCTTGCACACCGACGTTCCAGCTACTGGGTTTTGCCGCAACTGCGGCAGGGCGCTGTGCGCTGCGTGCACGCGCGACGTGCGCGGCGCGCTCTACTGCGAGCCATGCCTCGCCGGGCTGGTTGGAACGCCGGCGGCGGCAGTGCCCGCCGTAACTGCCGCTGCAGGGACGCCACATCCGGGCGCGGCGCTGGCCCTGGGATTTATTCCTGGGCTTGGAGCTGTTTACAACGGCGAGTATCTGAAGGCGCTAATTCACGTCATCATCTTTGGCGGAATGATCGCGGCTCAAACACAGGATATTTCCGCGGGATATCACGCGTTTTTAGGAATCGCGCTGGGATGCTTTTATTTCTACATGCCGATTGAGGCGTACCGGACGGCAAAAGCACGGGAGCGGGAGCACCTTGTACCCACGGCCACGTCAATCGAGCCAGCCGCCACGGATATCGGCGGCGCATCGCATCGGCCCACCGGGGCGATTGTTTTGATTTTTCTGGGAGTGTTCCTGCTGTTGGCGAATTTCGGACTGCTCCAATGGGATTGGTTTGGCAAGGCGTGGCCGTTTGCGTTGATCGTGCTGGGCGTTTGGCTGCTCGCGGATCGGCTAAAGACACACACGTAGGAGCTGGCCAATGACGGAAACGACCAGAACGAAATGCAGGTGCGCGCGCTGCCGCATTCGCAGCCTGACGGGGCCGGTGATCGTGATCGTCATCGGAGTGATTTTTCTGGCGGGCGAATATACGCCATACGGATT
The DNA here is from genome assembly GCA_050747045.1 of Candidatus Acidiferrales bacterium. Classification (GTDB taxonomy): domain Bacteria; phylum Acidobacteriota; class Terriglobia; order Acidiferrales; family UBA7541; genus Palsa-295. The sequence goes on from JBOGNC010000220.1 coordinate 7,613, forward strand.
CCCGACGCTTTGGCCGGCGTTGCT
>JBOGNC010000221.1:0-7565 GCA_050747045.1 Candidatus Acidiferrales bacterium
CGGACGCGTGACAAAGACGAGCGCTACCACCGCAGTCACAATGATGGGCGACAGGACGAGCCAGGTGGTTCTATTCATCCAATTATCTGCCACACCATGGATATCGAAATGAACCGGAACATCTTGCGGAAGTTTTCGATAGGCGATGCTCACTTCGCGGAGATAAAAGACAGCGGCGGCAATAGGGATTAAACCGGCGACCAGATACCATCGCTCCAATTGGAAATTCATTTCATCGTCCCGTCGATTCAGAATTCCCGGGCCTGCGACGCATTTGATCAGGGATTTGTAGGGGGTCCAACCGATCGATCGCTTGTTGTCGCTTAACTCTTGGTGCGTGCTGGCGTCAATTGTGTACGGCAAGCCGTCTTTTGCGGCTCTGGCAGAGCGCCACGATGCCCCATATCGGCATGCCGATGAAGATAAACCCGAGCCCGAGCATTGCCAGAGTGCTAAGTATTTGAAGCGTGATGTTATTCACGTTGTTTTATCCCCTTCCGGATCACCCTCGCATCGCGGACAAGAGATTACCACCCGCCGGTAAATCCGCGCCCCGTAAGTTTTGCGCGGGAGCCAACAGGTTGGGGAGGCCGGGAAAGTGCAAGCCCAATCGCGAGCCGTCGTGTGGCGCGCCGCTGGGATCCAAGGTCAAAATTCGCACCCTTCGCACACACCGCGAAGGACGCGGCACCCTCCGTGGTCTCACGCGGCGGATGTTGCCGACGTGTTGTGGTGAATTAGCATCAAGCGAACTGCGAGCACCCCGAACAAAGGCCCTCCCACCCGCCATCAATTGTGTGCGGCAAGCCGTCTTTTGCGGCTCGGGCACAAGGTCACGGTACTCCATATCGGCATCCGCGCGGTTTAGCCTGGGACGCATTGCTATACGAACATGTTCGTTGATTTTACGAATCGTTTCGCGGGGTATCGGCCTCGATGGGCTAGGCCCTGGGGTTCGCGGTCATCTCGGAGGCCCGCGCCAGTGCTTGCGTGTCGATGTACTCCCGGATGTTCGTCACTTTGCCATTTCGAACGGTAATGGAGAAGACCCAATGGTCCTCGAAGGTCCTATTCGTGGCTTTGATTCTCCCCGTAGCGGAGCCGACGACCAGAACCCGGTCTCCCTGCGCTATGAACTCGGGAGGCTCTGGGTAGGAAGTTTCCACCGTCTGGTTAGCCTTCTGAAGTAAATTCTCCAATTCCGCGTGCCCGCGGTGCATGCCGGCCAGCGGCCAGTCCTCGCCGGGAATGATCCACTCAATATCTTCGGCACATAACGCCAGCAAATCTTGCTTATCGCGGCGGCTGATTGCTGCAAAAAAATCCTTCACAATTTGGACATTCTCTTCGATGCTCATCGAAATCTCTCCATTCTCCCTGCACATGATAGACACTTCATACGGACATGTTGGGCATCCTTACCGCTACCCTCTTTCGCCCGCCGATTCAGATTGCCGACAGGCCGCCATCGACGTTCAACTCCACCCCATTCACGAAGCTCGAATCGTCGGAAGCAAGAAACAGCGCGACCGCCGCAATTTCCTCAGGTTTACCCATCGTTCCTCGCGGAATCAGGGATTTAAACATCTCCTTCGCCTCCTTGGTGATAACTTCGTCCTGCATCGGTGTGGCGATCGGGCCCGGGCCCAGCACGTTTACCCGAATATTCCTGCCCTTCAGTTCGTTGAGCCATGTGCGTGCGAAGGAGCGCAAGGCCGCCTTGCTGGCCGAATACACGCCGAAACCAGGAAATCCTTTCAACGAAGCAACGGACCCGGTCATGATGATCGATCCGCCATCGTTGAACAGCGGCAACGCCTTCTGAACCGTAAATAGCGTTCCGCGCGTATTCAGGCCGAAGATCGCATCGAAGTGCTGCTCGGTAATCTCGCCCAGTGGCAGGGCCACGCCCCAGCCGGCGCTCGCAAACAGGATGTCGATCTTGCCCTTTTCCCGCTTGACTGTATCGAACAGGCGGTCGAGGTCGTCCAGATTCGCCGCGTCACCGCGCACGCCGGTCACGTTCCGGCCAATCAGCTTGACGGCCTCGTCGAGCGCCTCCTGCCTTCGGCCGGTGATGAAAACGTAGGCGCCTTCTTCAACGAACAGCTTGGCACTCGCCAGCGCCATGCCGCTCGATCCACCCGTGATGACTGCAATCTTACCCTCAAGCTTTCCCATGACTTCTCCTTTCGTGTTGTCGGGCAGCGTCTCGAACTGCCTCATAGTCCGTACAATTACGGAACAGTTGTTACAGATGTCGAACGGGGCGCATCGGATTCATGATTTTGGACTCTAATTCCAGGCGCTTCCATCGAGTGTCTAGATCCCGCCGAGTAAGATTTGGTGAACCCTGCGAGAGCGGCCGGCATCTACTCGAAGAGGTACCACGATACGAAAGCGGATAAGGAGGAAGAAATGTACGTTATTACCGGCGCGACAGGACACACGGGAAACGAAGTAGCGGAAAAGTTGCTCGCAAAAGGTGAACAAGTGCGTGTTGTGGGCCGCAGCGCAAAGCGGCTGGAACCACTCGTAAAGAAGGGCGCGGAGGTTTTCGTTGCGGACATTACTGACACGGCGGCGCTCACGAAGGCTTTTTCGGGTGCAAAGGGAGTCTACGCGATGATACCGCCGGACGTGAGCGCCCCGGACGTGCTGGCACACTATCAGCGCGTGGGCGACGCCTTGGCCGCCGCGATTGAGAAGAGCGGCGTAAAATACGCCGTCGTGCTGAGCAGCCTCGGCGCGGACAAGCCGGATAAAACAGGCCCCGTGGTCGGGCTGCACAACCTTGAAAAGAAGCTTGGCGCGATTCCTGGATTGAACGCCCTCTACCTGCGACCCGGCTCCTTCATGGAAAACCTTTTGTCCCAGGTTGGCGTGATCAAGGCCTTCGGAACAATGGCCGGTCCCGAAAAAGGCGATCTGCCGATACCCATGATCGCAACGCGCGATATCGGCGACGCAGCCGCCGACGCCCTGTTGCAGCTCGATTTTCAAGGAAAGAGCACGCGCGAACTGCAAGGGTCTCGCGATGTCACGAACACAGAAGCCGCCAAAATAATCGGCGCCGCGATCGGCAAGCCCGACCTGACCTATAAGCAAATGCCCGCGGCACAGTTGAAGCCCGCTTTCGTGCAGATGGGAATGTCTTCGAATATGGCGGATTTGCTGCTCGAAATGGAGGATGCGTTGAATTCAGGCTATATGAGGACGATCGAGCCACGCTCCCCAAGGAACACTACTCCCACGACGCTGGAGACTTTTGCAGCCGAAGTTTTCGCACCGGCCTATCGGGGACAAAAAGCGGCCCGCGCCTAGGAGCTTGCGGCCGTTGGCCCCCGCCCAGCGGGGCCCATGTCCCAGACGTTGATGTTCTTCGATCGTTCAAACGCGTGCGTCTCGCGCATTCGTCGCCCCAATTCGCGCCCGTCACGCTGATGTTCAAGTCCCCTGCCGCCAGCGACTGACCGCCATAAAAAGGAAAAACAAACTAATATGGAGAGCGGCGAGCAAAAGCATGAAAACAACCAACGGAAAAACAGGGCGACCGATCAGTTTCGATAAGGACGCGGCTTTAGAAGCTGCGATGCTGCTTTTTTGGGAACGCGGGTACGAGGGAACATCCATGGCCGATCTTACTCAGGCGATGGGTCTCAACCCTTCGAGCATCTATGGAGCCTTCGGTGACAAGCACGCGTTGTTTCAGCTCGCGGTAAAGCGATATGTGGAGATACGAGCGCGATACGCAGGTAAGGCACTGGAGGAACCGACTCTCGAAAAGGTCGTTCGCGCTCTCTTTGACAGTACGGTTGCGTTTCTTACTACGCCCGGCCATCCGCCGACCTGCATGACGCTGGCGGGGGCGATGGGTTGCAGCGTAGACGCCGCCCCGGCGAGAGATCTCATGACGGAAGTTCGGAGACAGAACGAAGCCGCTATCAGGAAGCGCCTTCTCGCAGCTCGAAAAAGTGGAGAGTTTTCGAAGGGCGTCAATGTGGGCGACTACACCCGATACCTGTCATCGATTCTCGCCGGCTTGTCCGTCCAGGCAGCGAACGGATCGACGAAGGCGGAACTGAAGCGGACCTCTCAGATGGCCCTTCGGCATCTGGGTTACTGAGGCTTGTTATAAGGCCACGCCAGGAGGCTCGGTTGGAGTCGATGCCAGCCCCCGGCGAGGTTCAATCTGGCAGCAGTACGAACTTCCCCATTTTGCGAATCGACTGGAGAACCGAGGCGTTCCCAGGAAGCGAAAATCCGCACCCTTCGCAAACTCCGCGAAGGATGCGGCACCCTCAGATGGTTCGCGCTGGAGATGTTTGCTGACGTGTTGTGCTGAATTAGCATCTAGCGGACTGCCAGCATCGGAACGAAGGCACTGCCACCCGCCAACGCTTAGCTTTTCCCGAAGACGCGCAGCACTTCAATGCGCGGTTTGAGTTGCCGATAGCCGTCGGACGTGAGCCTGTAAAGTTTCGTCGGTCTCCACTGCGCCAGCCAGCCTTCGGAAATCATCTGAGCAAGACATTCCCGCAGCGGCTCAAATTCTTCCGGGCGCTCCTTGTCTTGTTCGATGGAGTACCAACTCGTAGAACCGGACTCAAACAGGTCGGCAAGTCCCAGCAGTATTTCGTCCAAAATCGTTTCTTTTGTTGGGGCAGTGTTCATATCATCCATCCTTCGCCACAGCGGTCGCCGGATGCTCCGCGTCGATCCGCCGCGGAATCGTTTCTGCGTCGTCGATGCGTCTCTGGTGCAGAATTCGAGCTCGGGAGATATCGTGTCGATTTGCACGAGCTTGCTAGCGGCAAGGATCGTGGCGCAAATCCAGAGCACGCGCTTGCGGCCTTCGCTGACTCGCTAGCTCGCGAGCAAACGCGCAACGCTTTGCAGCGCGGGCTTGAACCGCTCGAAATTCCTCCCCATGCGCTTGCACAGCAAATCGATTTGCCCTCTGATATTCGCGTGTAGAGCCGCGCGCTCTGTGGCCGTCAAGCTAGGAAACTTTTCCTTTACTTCCTTCACGGCTTGCGGCCACATACTTACGTATCCCGCCGCGTTGCGACTGTTCGCAACGTCGCGTGTTTTCTGCTCGATCCGCTGCTGTAAGTAAGCCCCTGGAGTAAGAGTTCCTTCGATCATCTGGACTTCTCCTTGCCGCAGAGTGTAAAGCCAGGAGGGGCGAACGTAAAGCGAAATATCGCCCATCACCCGTTCACCTGTGGTGGGCGAGAAGCAAGGAGACAAGCCCGTACACGAACAGGGCGAACAGAGCGATGCGAAGGATCAAACCTTCCAGGTCATCGAGCAACGCAATTGCAGCTTTGCAGAACCGTCTGAATGGAACTCCGGATTTGCGTATTCCCATACGTCTCCGCCACGGTTGGCCGCTGCGCCGACAGCATTGCCACAATGGTTGGTCGCGTGTATCGGCGGATACACGGAAACGTGGGAATCAATTCTCTTACGTCCAGGTCGGCGAAACCGAAACGGACCGCCCTGAGACAAGCGCTTCGCCCACGTACGGGCGCGGTTCCTCGCTGCGCTCTCTCTTGGTTGAGCTCGCTCTGGCTTTCAACGCGGTCGTCGTCAACGCTGGGCAGGACGACGAACTCACCGCGTTCTTTCCCGAGCCTGGTACCACGAGTCTCTCTCGTTGCGAAGTATTTGTCAACGGGCGAAGACTGGGGCCATAGCGCGCACTCCGTTTGTGCAGGCCGAACAAGGCCTAAAAGCAGATCCCTCGTCGCGGCGAGGGTCAAGATTGCGCGCACGGTGGGCCCGGGGTATAGTGGCGGCCAGAACCAGGCGGCGAGATCAGGGCGAAGATTGCGGCGGAGGTGCGCGGATGAATCGGCGAAAGATGCTGTCGCTATTGGGGATTTCACCGGCGCTGCTGGCGGGAGCGAAAGTTGATGCGCGGACGCTGGGCGATGGCGCGGGTCATGGCTCAGACGCTGCACGGGCGCTCAATGGCGGCGCAAGTGGCGCGGCTGAAGGCTGCAACGTTTCGCAGCTGAAATTGACGGGAGTGAATCCCAAGGGGACGCCTCCCGCGATTCAACTGTTTCCGATGGCGCCGCGGCTTTCGACGCTCGACGGAAAAACCATCTATCTGGTGGACACGGGATTCCAAGGCGGCGACATCCTGCTGAAGGAGATGCAGATTTGGTTCCAGAAGAACATGCCCACGGTGAAGACGGTGTACAAGCGCAAGGCGGGCGTGTACTTCGAGGACGATCCGCCGCTGTGGCAGGAGATCAAGGCGCACGGCAACGCCGCGATCATGGCGATTGGGCATTGAAGCACGTGCACGCCAGCGACCGTCGGTCACTGCATAACGGTTGAGAAGCTGGGAATCCCCACTGTGCCGATGGTTACGGAAGCGTTCGTGCAACTGGCAACGCTGAACGCCGCCAAGCGAGGCATGCCGCACATTCGCATCGCGTTCACGCCGCATCCGGTGGCGGGAAAAACGGCGGCGCAATTGTGGCAATACGTCGAAGGACCGGACCCAACGACTGGGAAACCGCTGATGAAGGAAATCGTCGGTGATCTGACGAGGCCGCTGACGGCGGAAGACACGAAGACGGGGCGAATCACTCCGAATATCGGACCCGCGACGTACACGGAGACCGCCGACGGCTTGCAGGAACTTTATCTGAACAACGGCATGACGGATTTTCTGCCGATTATCGTGCCGACAGAAGAGCGTGTGACGGCGATGCTGAAAGGCACCAGCCATCAGCCTGACGAATTGGTGGGCAAGATGGCGGGCGGCGCGTACGAGGGTTGGACGTACAACGTGCGGCAGGTTGCGATCAACGCGGTGATGGCGGGATGCAGGCCGGAATATTTGCCGACCGTGCTGGCAATCGCTTCGACGGGAACGCCGGCGCTGATGAGCTCTACCAATTCGTTTGCATATGCGGCGGTGATCAACGGTCCGATTCGCGACAAGCTGAACATGAATTACGGCATCGGAGCGCTGGGACCGTTTGCGCAGCCGAACGCGGCGATCGGGCGGGCGTGGACCGTCCTATCGAAAAACCTGGCGAACGCCGGGATTCCGGGCGATACGTACCTGGGATCGCAGGGAAATAATTTGAATTACAACAACCTGATCATCGCGGAAAACGAGCAGGCCAGTCCGTGGACGCCGCTCCACGTGCAAAAGGGATTCAAGGCCGACGAGAACGTGGTGAGCGTATTCCGCGGATTGGGAATCGTGCCGGGGCAAGGCGCGAGGGGAACGGAAGCCCCCGTACCCAAGCACGAGGAGTGTTTCAGCGATTGCTTCAGCGTGTTGACGGGATTTTTCGGCGCGCTGGTGGTGGCCGATCCGATCATCGCGAAGGACTTGAAGTCGCGGGGATACGAAACGAAAGAACAACTGATCGAGTGGCTGTACAAGAACACCAACCAGTCCGTAAAGGATTACAAAAACCGCGATTTCGCGGTTGGATTCGACTATCCGCGCGCGCTGAAGGGACAGGAGCCGTACGCCACGTGGTACAAGATGCCGGACGACGCGATGATTCCCCGATGGCCGCACGTGA
>JBOGNC010000222.1:0-7542 GCA_050747045.1 Candidatus Acidiferrales bacterium
CAACGTTTGCGGCACTTGTGTTCGGTGGTAGAATCGCTTTGCTGACGGTCGGTGCGGGCGTCGTACAATGGCAGTATAGAAGCTTCCCAAGCTTCGGACGTGGGTTCGATTCCCATCGCCCGCTCCATCTTTACAAATACTACGACCGCGCTCGCGTCCGTGGCCCCGGTGCGAATCTTTGCCCGCGGATACCTTCTGGATGTTTCGCGCTAAATCCACTCAACGTTTCACTACGGCTTCTCGTCGAACCCGCCCGAGTCCACTCCGTCATCGCCAGTTGCCAGTTCAAGTGAGCTGGTCAGCCCCACTAGACTTTGGTTATATGGTACTTCCGGGCGCTGCGGCAGTACTCCTGAGCTATATTTCAGAATGGGAATTTTCCGTAGTCTCCCAAAAGGCACCTGGAGTAATATCGCCGCCCCAGCTGCCGGACCACTCCGTATGCACTTGCGCACAAAGTTCTTATTGTCGTTTTTGCTCGTCACTGCGGGCCTGACGTGCGCAGCTCTGCTGGCGGTGCGTCACACTGCCGAAGCGCACATGCAACAGGAAATCGAAGGCAATGCGAACACCGCGGTCCGCACTTTCCGATTCGTTGAGCGACAAGAACAAACCGCTCTCGCTCACAAAGCCGATTTACTTGCCGCGCTTGCCGAAATGCGCAACGGCGACCCCTCCGCGATCGAAGACTCCAGCGAAGATCCCTGGCAATCGGACGATTTCAACCTCTTCGCGCTGGCTGACCGTAACGGAAAAATTCTAGCGCTGCGGACGAGCGACCCAGGCTTTCCGGCGCAAATCGCGGAGGCGGAGCTTCGCAATATGAAGCTGCGTCGCGTCAGCGCGGGTTGGTGGTATGGCGACGGCCACTTGTATCAAGTGGCGCTGCAATCGATCTATAACGGGATCACTCCCAGTAGCGGTTCCATGGGCACCGTGGTCGTCGGCCACGCAATCGATGCCCGCGAAGCAGCAGACCTGCGTGGAGTCTCCTCCTCGGAGGTCGTTTTCAGTTACGCGCATCAAATCGTCGCCAGCACCCTATACCCGCTGCAAGAACTCCAGGTGAAGCGCCAAATCAGCAGCGACATGGCGTCCAAACAGGTGAAAATCGACGGCCGACCGTTCTGGGCGAGGGCTGTAAAACTCACGCGCGACGGCGGCTCTCCCGTCAATCTAGTGATTCTCGAATCGTACGGCAGTAGCGCCGCATTTTTAGCACACGTGAATCACCTACTGCTCGGGTTGGGACTCCTGGCCGTCCTCGCGGGCGGCGCTCTCGCTTTCGTGATCGCCGACGCGTTTACTCGGCCCCTGGCTCGCCTGGCCGACGGCGTTTCCGCACTAGAGCGCGGCGATTACACCTTTCCGTTGCGCGCGAACGGAGCGGACGAAGTGGCTCGGGTCACGCGCGCGTTTGACCGCATGCGCCGGGTGCTGAAAAGCAACGAGGCCAAGCGCGAGCAACTCGAAGCGCAGCTGCGGCAGTCTCAGCGCATGGAGGCTCTGGGCCGGCTCGCGGGAGGCGTCGCGCACGACTTCAACAATCTGCTTACCATCATCAAGGGCTATAGCGATCTGATCTTCGAAGGCTTGCAACCTACGGATCCGTCCTACCGTCCCGTTCACCAAATCGGGAAAGCAATCGATCGCGCAAGCGCGCTCACGCGCCAACTGCTCGCCTTCAGCCGCATGCAAGTGCTCGAACCGAAAGTCGTCGATTTGAACGCTCTCGTTGCGGATATGGGAAAGATGCTCACTCGCTTGATCCGAGAAGACATCGCCTTTTCCTTTGAGCCGAGCGGAACTCTGGGCCAAGTGAAAGCCGACCCAGGCCAGCTTGAACAGGTGATTCTCAATTTGACCGTGAATGCGTGCGATGCCATGCCCCGCGGTGGAATCTTGACCGTCGAAACGAAGAACATATTTGTCAACGAGCACCTGGCGCAGGCGCGCCCAACTGTCTCGGCCGGTCAATACGTCTTGCTAACTGTCGCTGATACGGGTCACGGCATGGACGCCGAAACCAAAGCCCGGATTTTCGAGCCGTTTTTCACCACCAAGGAGCCGGGCAAAGGCACGGGACTCGGACTCGCCACAGTCTACGGCGTGGTAAAACAGAGCGGCGGCCACATTTGGGTGGACTCAGATCCCGGTAAAGGCGCGAAATTCGAAATTTACTTGCCTCGCGTCACCGAACGATTAGAACCATCAGCTCCTACTGAAAACCGCATCGCAGTCGCGCCCGGCCAGGAAACCGTGCTGATTGTTGAGGACGAGAGCGCCGTGCGCGATCTGGCCGCCGATTTTCTTCGAGCCGCTGGGTACTACGTGATCGCCGCGGAGCACGGGAACGAAGCCCTCGCCCTCGTAAAGAAATCCTCCGCGGCTATCCATGTGCTCTTAACGGATGTGGTTATGCCGGGCATGCGCGGCCCGGAATTAGCCCAACAACTCAAACTTCTCCGTCCCAGCATAAAAGTTGTGTACATGTCTGGGTACCTCGATTATGCCGATGGCGAGGGCGAAATTATCGACGGCGGATCTTTCTTGCAGAAACCGTACTCGCGCGAAACCCTCGTCAATAAAATCGCTGACGCAGTATCGGGCGCGGCCACCAAGCGACCGGCCGCGCGGCCCATGCCGCACGCCTTAGTCCACTAGAACTCAGACCGCATCACGCGATCGCCAGCGGGATCGCCTTTTTCCATTTGCCCTGCGACTTCAGGATCAACTCCACCACCTCGCGAATGGCTCCTTCCCCGCCGCGCGCTTTCGCGATGTAATGCGCGGCGCGCTGGACTTCGACGACCGCGTCGGCGACAGCAACGGCCAAACCCACTCGGCTCAGCAGCGGAAGGTCGGGCAGATCGTCGCCTACGTAGGCCACCTCGTGATCCTTTACGCCGGCACGCGCAAGAATATCCTCGTACGCCTGCTTTTTTTTCGGCTGGCCTTGCGCGACAAATTCCATGCCCGCTTCGCGGGCGCGTCGCGAGGTTGCCGGAGAGTTCCGGCCGGTGATCAGCCCCGTCCGGATGCCCATGATCCCGGCGAGTTTGATTCCCGCGCCATCGTGTGCATTGAACATCTTCATCTCCGCCACGCTGCCATCCGGGAAAGTTTGCAGGCACACGTAACCCGGTGTCATCGTGCCGTCCACGTCCATCAGCAAAACGCGAATTTTCTTTGCGCGGCGCATCGCGCCGGGCGGAAATTTAAGTTCTCGGATAGGCATAGGTGGTCAGAACAGTTGGAGATTCCAAAGGTCGTGGATGTGGACAACCCCTTCAAGGATCCCTGCGGCATCAACCACCAGCACCGACGTGATTTTTCGCTCTTCCATCACGCGCAGCGCCGAAGCGGCCAATTCCGTGCGCGGCAGCGTCACTGGTTTCGTGCTCATGCAATCGGCCGCGGTCAGTTCCAGCACGTTCTCGCGCCGACGCTGCATCACCCGGCGCAGGTCGCCGTCTGTGATGACCCCCAGAAGCCGCCCGCCTGGCTCGACGACGGCAGTAAGCCCCAGCCCTTTGCGGCTCATCTCGTAGAACACGTCAGGCATTTTCGTGCCTGGATATACCGCCGGGACCGTATCGCCCGCATGCATCAGCCATTCCAACCGCCGCAATTTCTTGCCCAGGCGCCCGGCCGGATGCAGCGCTGCAAAGTCGTCTTCTTGGAAATCGCGGCGCTCTGCTACAACAACCGCCAGCGCATCGCCCATCGCCAGCGCCGCTGTTGTGGACGAGGTAGGTGCAAGTTTTAGCGAGCACGCTTCCTCCTTGACGCTGATATCCAGAACTGCGTCGCTTTCCTTTGCCAGCGTGGAGTTCACGTGCGCCGTAAGCGTGACCAGCGGAATCCCCAATCTCTTCACGGCCTCAAGCAGTTCGATCAGCTCGTCTGTTTCCCCGCTGGCGGATACCGCAACCATCGCATCCCCGCCGGCCAGTACGCCAAGGTCGCCGTGCAATGCTTCGGCCGCATGCATGAAAAGTGACGGTGTGCCGGTGCTCGACAAGGTAGCCGCGATCTTGCGCCCAATCAGCCCTGATTTGCCCAAGCCCGTCACCACCACGCGCCCCTTGCACGCATACAGGATCTCGATCGCCTTCTCGAATTGGGCGCCGATGCGGTCAATTAAATCGGAGATCGCTTCGGCTTCGATACGCAGCACGCGCTTAGCGCGCTCGATGGCCATTTCGCGCATGATCTCAGTCGTCGAAGAAGTCGATGGCTTCATCGTGTCGCCTTCGCGCGGGGGCCAGTGCGCCGTTCGCGGCCGCCGTAGGCGGGGGTTTTTCGCGACGCGTCGTCAAGCTGATCGAGTTGCCGGGCCAGCTCGGCAATGCGATCGATTTTCCTTAGCAACGGTCGAAGCTCCGCTAGGGGCAGCGCATTGGTGCCATCGGACAGCGCTTTAGCGGGATCCTCGTGCACCTCTAGAAACAGGCCGTCCACCCCTACCGCCGCGGCCGCCCGTGCCAAGGGCTCAATGAACTCCGGCTGGCCGCCGCTTGACTTCCCTGCCCCGCCCGGCAACTGTACCGAGTGCGTCACGTCGAAAACCACCGGAAAACCAAGCTTGCGCATGATTGGAAACGAACGCATATCCACTACTAAATTCTGGTATCCAAACGAGGCGCCGCGCTCAGTGAGAATTATCTTCTCGTTCCCCGTGCTGGCTACTTTCTCTACGGCGTGCGCAACGTCCCACGGCGACAAAAACTGCCCCTTTTTGATATTCACCGCGCGCCCGGAGCGCCCGGCGGCGAGCAGCAAATCCGTCTGCCTTGAAAGGAAAGCCGGCACTTGCAGCACATCGCAAACTTCCGCCGCGGGACCCACTTGGTCCACTTCATGCACGTCGGTGAGAATCGGCAGGCCCGTGCGTTTCTTGATCTCCGCTAGAATACGCAAACCTTCCTTCAGCCCCGGGCCGCGATAGGACGAAATCGACGACCGATTCGCTTTGTCGTAAGAAGCCTTGAAAATCAGCGGCACGCCCTCTTCCGCGGCGATCGAGGCAACCCGTTGCGCCGTTTCTAGAGCATGCGATTCGCTTTCGATCACGCATGGTCCGGCGATCAAAAACATTGGCGAATCTCCGCCAACGCGCACTGCGCGCACGGCAGGAGATCCCAACTCGAAGCCGCGAGAAGGTTGCAAGAATTTATCTCCTTTGAGTCACCCAGAGTATTCGCGTTCCTGCCCGTTTTCAACCCTCTCGGGCGCCGACGATGCTGCCCACAGCACAGGCCCTTCGCCCAGCCGGACGAGCCTAAAAAAAAGCGAACAAAAATGGCCGGACAGGTCATCACCTGCAACCGCCGCGCGGAAATGACCCCAAATGATTTTTTTACGGCCCCGGACATAATTTCCTAGGCCGACGACCCGAAGGGCTTCCACCTAACCGCGATGTCTTTGTATCACATAGAGTTATGCGGCCTAAGGACTGCAATCCGAGGCAGTCTTTGGCACTCTGGTTGCGCAATTGATTGTCAATAAACAAAAGGAGAAATCGACAAATCGGGCATAAGGCGAGGAGGTCAAAATGTTTGAACATCTGGTCGTATCTCGGAAGATGCCCAAGACGCGCCGGCGCTGGTCAGTCGTGCTGGCGGTCGCGCTGCAGGTTCTACTTGTGGCGGTCCTAATCGTAGTTCCATTGCTTTTTACTGAAGCCCTGCCGCAAACGATGCTTGGAACATTTCTGACCGCGCCACCCCCACCGGCTCCGCCACCGCCGCCTGCGCCGGTCGCCAAACAAGTTCAGCGCCCGAAGCTGTCGCAAGTGATCAAAACTCGCGCACTTGTCGCCCCAACCGTAGTACCGAAAAAAATCGGTACCTCGGTGGAGGCTCCGCCGCCCCAAGTCCAAACAGCGTCCGGTGAGGGAGTCCCGGGCGGTATAGGGAATGCCATCGGTGGGATCGGCACCGCGCCCGCCCCTCCCCCGCCGCCGAAATCGGCCACACCGCAGAGGATTAAGGTCGGTGGAAATGTTGAGGCTGCCAAGCTGGTCAAGAAAGTAACGCCGGCCTATCCGACCATCGCTCAAACGGCGCATATTACCGGCACGGTGGTACTTCGCGCCGTGATTGCCAAAGACGGAAGAGTTCAACAGCTCCGCTATGTGTCTGGACCGGCGCTGCTGATGGCATCCGCGATGCAAGCGGTTCGTGAATGGCGCTATCAGCCCACCGAACTGAACGGTCAGCCGGTGGAAGTTGATACCACCATCCAAGTGGTTTACAACCTCGGCTAGACTTTGCGCGGGGCCAGTTTCTCTCTGCTCTTCGAAGCTCCGGAGCCGACCCAATGCGACAGCCGGAAGAAGCGCCGGAACCGGCTGCTGCATTGCTCTGGAATTCCACCCAATTCCGGGCAACTTGGCGCGAAGTTTTTTTTCCTCCAGCTCACCTGTCGCCGTGATATCGTGCCCGCCGGCCAGGAAGAATAAACGCATGGAGAACCGTCCGACCATGAGCTTGTCCCAGTCTGTCCTCGATGCCACCGATGTATCGGCTGTCACGCAACTGATCCTGCGGGAGCGCGAAAGTCGCGACTTGGGCCGCTGGGAGCGTATGCGCGACTGTTTCTGGCCGGAGTCACTCGTCCGTGTTAGCTGGTACGCCGGCGATGGCGACGGTTTCGTAGAAGGCTCGATTGATATGGCGCGACGGGGCGTTCTGGCGAAGCACCGCATAACCCCGATCCTTGTAAATCTAAACGGCGCCCGTGCCGTGGCCGCCATGCCCGCGATCATCGATCTGCCTGTAACGCTGAAAGGTGTGGAGCTAATCCTTTCGGCGCATGCGCGATTTCTGTACCGCGCTGAGAAGCGCGACGACTTTTGGCGGCTGATGGGATTCGACGCTATCTATATGCGCGACGAACTCACGTCGGCCGTGCCTGGCTATTCTGTCACCATCGACCCGAAGGAATTACAAGGGTTCCGGTCCACTTACCGCCTGCTCTCTTACTACATGGTGAGTCAAGGCTACCAGGTTGATTCAAACCTTCCCGGTGAAGACCGTCCCGACTTAGTGGCCGCCCTAAATAGCGAGCTTTACGGATGGGCTGGAATAAAGCTATAAGCCTCGTTCGCCCGCCGCAGGGCCATCGGGAAGATATTGCGCACATAACTGCGATTGTAGTTGCTACCAAAGCTGGTTCGACCCCGTCTATTCTTCTGTAGAGTAGGCGCAATTTTTACCTACTGAATTCAAAGAACTTATGTATAATTGGAGTGCCGTCCAATAAAGGGAAACCTTTCAACCACATACGGCATCGAATGGACTATGACGACGAATAACCGTAAGCGATTGGGATCAGGGCGCTTAGTTCCAACGCGACCCACCGGCGTCGAGTACCGGGTGAAGTACGGCATCCACATTGTGGAAACCGGCCCGCAGCACGGTCGCGGAATGCGTCCTTTGAAGTGGGCTCGCTGTTCTGTTAAGCCTGCGGATACGCACCGGATCCCGAGCGGAACCTATTTCCTGCACGCGGACGAAGGTGGCGTTTTTCAAGTGA
>JBOGNC010000223.1:0-7523 GCA_050747045.1 Candidatus Acidiferrales bacterium
CGCCAGACGGCTCACAGTCGCCGTGGCGGACGGCTAGGGGGAATAAGGTGAGGCTGGTTTCCTTCGCTCGCGGGCGGCGCCGAAGCGTCGCGGGTTGCGCTCGAAGGATGGGATAAGTGGCCATTGGCAGCCTCGCCGCACTCGCACAATCTATTCGCCTTTCCTTCGCCTGTCAAGTACTTTTATTCGCTTTCTATTCGCCTGTACTTTCGGACATGCGCCGCCTGGAAATTGCGATCTCCGCGTCCGCTATCGCCGCCACTCGCGCGCCTATACTAATTCTCTGCACCCTCGGGAGCACGCGATCCGTGTCCGAAATCGGCATCCTGATCGTAGATGACGACGTCTCCAGCCAGCACGCCCTCAAGAGCGTGCTCGATTCGGAGGGCTGGCGCGTCCGTATCGTGCTCGATGCCCCGCAGGCGCTCGCCGAGCTCGCCACCGGCGCTTGGAACCTGGCCATCGTCAACATAGCGGTGGCGGACGTCAACGGCCCGCTATTCGCCATCCTTCGCGAACTCTCCGATGCGGGGTCGCGATCGCGCGCGGAGGAGGCCAACCATCCGCACAAACAGCTGTGCGTTCTGTTTCTCGTGCCGGTTCGCCTGGCGGCCGCGGCGCAGCCGATTCTAGAGCGCGAAGAGCTTCCTTACGCATTGAAACCCTATCACTTGCACGAATTCTTCGAAAAAGTCAGCGACCTGCTGGTCGAATCCGGCGCCATCGAGGAGCCGATTAGCACCATCGGAAATTTCGGCGTTAAGCGAAGCCCGCTGCGCAAGCAACGCAGTAGCCGCCACGGCAGGCGCGGTTCGATGTTCGCCTCGCGCGAGGACTATCAGATGACCGAGGAAGAGATGACAGAGTACGAACGCCAGGAAGAAGAAGACCGCAAGAAGCGCGAGAAAGAACGCAAAGATCGCGAGCATCTCTGAGCGCCGCAAACCAGTACGAATTAGCGATTGAATCGCCGGACCACGCTGGGATCTTTCGTCTCCGCCAACAGCTCCGCGATCGTTTTGTGCAGCACAGGATGCTCCACGTCCGGCGCAATTTCTGCCAGCGGCGCGAGCACAAATTTTCGCTGGGCCATCCGTGGATGTGGAATTTCGATCCCCGGCTCGCGCACCGCCCCCGGACCAAATAACAGGACGTCCAAATCGATCGTGCGCGATTCCTTCAGACCGGTAACTTGCGGCGCCTTTCTCTCGCGTCCCAGGGCGCGCTCGATATCGAGCAGCATGCGCATCAGCTCCGCTGGGGCAAGCTTCGTTTTTGCTTCGATCGCGCCGTTCAAAAACCAGCCGCCATTGCGCACGTCAACTGGCTCCGTCTCGTAAAGCGGCGATTGGCGCGTCACGCGTACGCCTCGTTCCTCCATCATGGCTATCGCTCGGGCGATGTTCGCCTTGCGCTCCCCCAAATTTGATCCGAGAGATAAATAAACGATGTTCATGATTTGCAGCGCCACTCGGAACACGGGCGGAAGTAAATTCCCCAGCGCCTGCCCGCTCTTGCGAATCGATTGCCACGGATGCGAACAAGCAAGCGCACTGGCTCGATTTCCCTTATTTAAGGTCCTTACCGGTAGTCGTTACTACCAATTGGCCGTGTTTTACGCCGCGAAGGCTCAAGATCTCGTTGGCCAGACTCCTCAGATCTCCGCCGCGTCCTTTCATGATGATCACTTCCAGGCAGTTGTGGTGATCCAGGTGGACGTGCGTGGAGGCCAGCACGTTTTCCCCCGAGTGGTGCTGCGCGGCGACGAGTTTCTCGGTCAAATTGGGACGATGATGGTCGTAAACAAAAGTCAGCGTACCCACTACCGGCTTGTTTTCGTCCGATTCCTCCTGAATCAAGCGCTCCCGTATCAAATCGCGAATCGCCTCGGAGCGGTTTTGGTAGCCTTTCTTCCCGATAAAATCATCGAACTTTTTCAGCAGGTCTTGTTCTAGAGACACGCCCGCTCGAGCCAGGTTGTCCATCCGCTCCTCCGATGCCGCTCCGTCAATCATATCGTACCGGCTGACCGTGGTGATCGTACCGATGCCCTCCAGAGAGTTGCCGGAAATTGATAGCACGATTCCCAGTAACGTGTTACCGTGTCGTGGTCGCATCGAACCGGCGGTTTTCTTTCGCCGGGAAGTGGGTTGCGGGCATACATTCATTCGTCCTTCAGAGCATACCGCCCTCAGCCGAGACTGCATCGAGCATTACCCGGACTCGCGGGACCTTCCACGATGAGCGGGATTTTCGACGCGGAATGAATGCAGCAGATTGCTCCCGTTCGCGTCTCCTGCCTCGCGAAACATTGGGTCGCGGAATAACCGGACGATTGGCCGTTTGTGCCGTGCTAAAGGAGCGGCACACGCGTATTGAACCCACTATGATCGAACTCAATTCGAAAGCGTGGAAAATATTTCATCAGTGCCACCGGGCGCTCCTGATACTGGCGACAGTCGCCTTCTTACTTTGTGTCCAATCTCCGAGCGCCGTGGGGCAGGCCGCGGGCGGCAG
The DNA here is from genome assembly GCA_050747045.1 of Candidatus Acidiferrales bacterium. GTDB lineage: Bacteria > Acidobacteriota > Terriglobia > Acidiferrales > UBA7541 > Palsa-295. The sequence continues at coordinate 2,518 of JBOGNC010000223.1, forward strand.
TATCTCCGGGACGGTGATGGATCTGAGCGGCGGAGTGTTCCCCGGCGCCGCCGTCACCCTTCGCAACACGGCAACCGGAGTTCAACAGGCCACGCAAACCAACTCGGACGGTTTTTACGCCTTCCCCGTCATCCCCGTCGGGCAATACGACCTGAATATTTCACAAGCGGGATTCAAGCCCTATAAGCGCACCGCCATCATGATCGATGTGAATACAAAGTTGGAAGTTGACGTAACTCTGGAGATGGGTGAAGAGACGCAAAAGGTCACCGTGCAGGCGCAGGGAGTACAGGTCGAGACGCAGAGCACTCAGATGGGGGATGTAATCACCGGCCCGGTGATAACTTCCGTTGCGCTGAACGGAAGGAGTTACACCGATCTACTGGCGCTTCAACCTGGAATCGTGCCGATGTCGACACAGACGAATGACTCGGTCGTGATGGCTGGCGTCACGGTAGCTATCCCTCCTTCGGGCGACCTGAACGCCGGGAACCAATCGATTAGCGGTCAACGGGAAGACGCCAACGGATTTCTCGTCAACGGATCCGACGTCAAAGAAGAGATGAACGGAGGAACCAGCATCGTTCCCAATCTGGATTCCATTGCCGAATTCCGCGTGCTGACCAACAATTTCGATGCGGAATATGGCAACTACGCCGGTGGCATCGTGAACGTAGTCACCAAGAGCGGAACGGACAGCCTTCACGGTGACGCCTTCGAATTTCTTCGCAACACCGATTTCGATGCGAAGAGTTACTTTTCCCCTGTAAGAGAAACCTATCAGCAGAATCAATTTGGCGGCACGCTCGGTGGCCCGATCGAGAAACACAAGGTCTTCGTTTTCGGGGACTATCAAGGAACGCGTACGATCGAAGGTCTGGATACGGGACTCGTAACTGTACCGTCTCTGGCCGACCGGTCTGGCGACCTTTCTGATTTAGCGAGTGCCTTTTCCTCATCAAGCGGCCCCTTCACAGTGGCGGGGGCAGGCTTGGCCGCGCAGCTCCAAAATTCGCTGGGTTATCCGGTTTCGCAAGGGGAGCCGTACTACACACCGGGATGCTCAAGTTCCTCGGCGTGCGTGTTCCCGAACGCCAAATTCCCCGTATCGGCTTGGGCGGCGCCGGCGCAGCAACTTTTGCGGTATATTCCGCTGCCCAATGACGGCCCATCGACCTTCTCCGGCGAAGAAGACGAGCGGGTTCGCGACGACAAATGGGGTCTTCGCTTTGACGAAGACACCGCGCGCTGGGGAACTTTTTCCGAGTACTATTTCTTTGACGATTTTTCCCTAAACAATCCGTTCCCCAGCGGCCAGGGTGGCGCCACGATTCCCGGTTTCAACGGTTTGAACTTCGGCCGTTCGCAATTGTTCAGCTTGAGCAACGTCAAAACATTTGGCACGACGGTGGTAAATGAAGCTCATTTTAGCTTCATGAGAAGCTCCAACGTGGTCGGCCAGCCATCGGGCGGATTGGGACCTAGCTATGAGTCCCAGGGCTTTGTGACCGGATCCGGAACGGCGGGTATCTACCCTTTGGATCCCGCTATCACGGGGGTCGAAAACGTGGTGTTCCAAGGCCAGTTCGTAATGGGGTTGCCAATCACCAATGTCGCCCAGACCAATAATACGTTCCTGATGAGCGACAGCTTCTCCAAGGTCATCGGCAGTCACACCTTCAAGCTTGGTATCGAACTGAGCTTCGAACAGGTAAACGTCAATCCCAATGCCGAATTTAATGGCACGTTCTTGTTCGACGGCTACCAAACGGGCAATGATTTCGCGGACTTCCTCGTCGGCGCGCCGAACCAGTTTAACCAACAAGACTCGGCGCATTATTATCCACGCCATAAATATGCGGGCTGGTACGGGCAGGATTCCTGGCGGATTAAGTCCAATCTTACGCTCAATTACGGGATGCGTTTCGAGCTCATGCGTTATTGGTCCGAGAAATACGACCAGGTTCCAACTTTTAAACCCGGCGAACAATCGATCGTCTATCCGAACGCATTCCCTGGATTGGTTTATCCGACCGACCCCGGTATCCCGAATACCCTCGTCCCGGAGCGGGTTCGCTATGCTCCGCGAATTGGCATAGCGTACTCTCCAGACGCAAGTACTGGGTTTTTGAGAAGGGCTTTTGGCGGACCTGGGAAGACTAGCGTCCGCGCCAGCTACGGGATATTTAACTCGGTAATTCAGGGCAATACGATTGGGGTTGACGAGCCTCAGCCTCCCTATGGGCTCAGCGATACGGTCTACAACGGTCTGTTTGCTGCGCCCTACAACTTGGCCGACGGCACCCCGGGAATTACCCCGTATCCGCTTACGTTTCCCCCTCTGAATGCCAGGGCCAGCCATCCGAATTCAAGCGTTATTTTCAACGGTATTTACAACCCACAGTCCGGCATGACCGCGCCTGTGCCGTGGGATACCTATCCTTACGCGGAGAATTACTTTCTTTCCGTCGAACGGCAATTACCCGGTCAGACCGTTTTGAGTATCAGCTACGTCGGCTCCCAGGCTCACCACCTGCCCGCCGTATATTCTGCGAATCCGGGTAATCCGGCTCTTTGTCTGGCCCTCGATCAGCCTGGTGTTCTTACGGCGGGAGAGTCTTGCGGGCCCGGCGGCGAAAATAATGAATACGATCTCGCTGAATCGTTCACCTTCAATGGAACCACCTATCCCGCAGGTACGGCGCTTCAGGGTACCCGCTTGGGACTAAACTCCAGCCTGATCAACAACGTGGCGCAGGGAAATTACTACGGGAATGACGACTATATTGGTAGCGTCGCAAACTCGTCCTACAACGCCTTGGAAGTGAGCGTTAAAGCCAGGACTAAGCGTCTGGTTTATTCGCTGGGATATACGTACAGCAAGTCCCTCGATCAAGCTTCGTCGCTTGCCGATGCTCTCGATCCCTTCGATTTCAGCCTCACGCGCGGACTTTCCGCTTGGAATATGACGCATAATTTCGTGGCGACCTACGACTATCGGTTGCCGCTCGAACGGCTGACCAACCGCGCCCACTTTCTGCTGGATGGCTGGGAGATTTCCGGCATCACCCGCATCAGCAGCGGATTTCCGGTTACCCTGAGCACGGACGGCGACAATTCCTTGCAGGGAAGCAGCCCGAACGGCATTAACAACCGCTACCTGGACATGCCTGACAAGACGGGTCAGCCGCTGGCCATCAATACAAATCCCCGCGCCAACGGACTCGTTTATTTCAACCCCGGAGCCTTTTCGGACAATGCGATAGGCACGGTGGGAAATGCGGGCCGGCGATACTTTTCCGGACCCGGGTTACTGGACACGGATTTAGCGTTGCTGCGAAATTTCAATATCCGTGAATCGAAGACGCTGCAGTTCCGTTTGGAAACGTTCAACGTCTTCAACCAGGTGCAATTTTTCGGACCGGCAGCGGTGAACGGTGACGTAGACAATCCGCTGTTTGGCAATGTGGTGAACGCAGCGCCGCCCAGACTGATACAGCTAGCCCTGAAACTGACGTTTTGATTTACAGTGGTTCGGTACGAACGGCCGTTGAAAGGGGAGTTAAAGATTCTCGAATTTCGCCTCGACGGCTTCAACGTCTTCAATCACGCGCAATTTTATGGAACCGGTAGCGTCGATGGCGTCATCAACGATCCAAATACCAGTCGTCAGTGCGGCTGCACAACGCTTGATCCAGGCCGCCGCGAAATTTCGATTCTGACTCGAAAAAACTCATGTCGGATAGTCCCGCTAAATCATTAGCGCCTCTTGCCCCGAAATCGTGGGCGCGTTTCCGTCTGCGCAGCCTAATCGACGATCGCGCAGATGGCGTGCGCGGCCGCATCGCGGGAATTTACGGCGTCTTGTTCGTCTTCAACGCCGCCGCATGGATATGGGCCGTCCTCGCCTTCCGCCAATTTCCCATGCTCCTCGGAATGGCGATGCTCGCTTACAGTTTTGGCCTGCGCCACGCCGTGGATGCCGACCACATCGCCGCCATCGACAACGTCACCCGCAAGCTGATGCAGGAAGGCAAGCGCCCGGTCGCCGTCGGTTTCATGTTTTCTCTCGGCCATTCAACCGTCGTTCTGTTCGGCGCCGTCGCCATCGCGGGAACCGCCCTCGTTCTTCAGCACCGCCTGTACGCCCTCCGTATCGTCGGCGGCGTGATCGGCGGGCTCGTTTCCGCGTTCTTCCTGTTCGCCATCGCCATCGTCAATCTGGTCGTATTGCGCTCGGTCTGTGCGGTGTTCTCGCGCGTGCGCCGCGGCGGACCATACGTCGACGAGGATTTGGACATGCTCCTCGCCAATCGCGGCTTCCTCGCCAAAATATTCCGCCCCATGTTCCGCATCATTCGCCGCAGTTGGCACATGTATCCGCTGGGATTTCTCTTCGGTCTGGGCTTTGACACCGCCACCGAAATCGGAGTGCTCGGCCTGTCCGCCGCCGAACTCGCGCAAGGGCTTTCGTTCTGGGCAATCCTGATTTTTCCGGTTTTATTCGCGGCGGGAATGTCGCTGATCGATACGACCGACAACATTCTCATGCTCGGCGCCTACGGCTGGGCGTTCGTCAAGCCAGTGCGCAAGCTCTATTACAACATCACCATCACCGGCGTGTCCGTGCTGGTAGCGCTGGTCGTTGGAGGAATTGAATTGCTTGGCCTCTTCGCCGATCGATTTCATCCGGCGGGAAAATTCTGGGCCGCGATCCTTCGGCTCAACGGCAACTTCGGCGCGCTCGGCTATTTCATCGTCGGACTGTTTGCACTCAGTTGGATCGTCTCCGCCGCGATTTACAAATGGCGCCGCTACGATGACCTAGAAGTGGGCAGCCAGGCGCTCTGAGCTCGTCCGTCTAGTCATCAAGCCAAATAGGAAAATTTATTCGAGGGATTCGGGATGAAGCGCGATTCCTTTTTCGCCGGCCGCGCGCTTTTCCCAATATTTGCGCACCCACGCTTCGAAACTTTTTCCGGCGGCGGTGTCGCGCCCGGTGAAGG
>JBOGNC010000224.1:0-7510 GCA_050747045.1 Candidatus Acidiferrales bacterium
GAGTTTCGCACCATGCTGGCAGTGGTGGCCCCCGACAACCCGACGCGCCGTTGGGAGGGCGGGTACTTCCTCGGCTATATCGCGGCGTCCGAAGAAGGCAAGGGGAAGGACTACTGGTTTCGCGCTCACGAGAATGGCATCACGTTCGGCCTCTCCGAGAAGGAGTGGAAGTCGGTCCAAGCGCTGTTCCGCCGTGCGTGGGAGCTGCCCGAAATCCGCATGGCCTGGGACGCGTTGGCACTGGAATATGGTGAGCTGTGACGCTCTCCGGCTTCGTTACAACAGGCCGAAGCAGCGCCGCCAACGGGCCGCGTCGTCGCCTTTGGCCGAATAAGAGAAGAGCGGTGCCTTCGGCACCGGGAGTTGGACGGACACGCCACCCCAACGTGGGCGCTGCAAAGCGCCGTAAGGCGCTGCTGGTTAACGTGCTCACGCGGCGCGAGTTAGCCAATTGCGGGCGCTAGCGGTTAATTTCCGGCGCTCTTCGTTAACTCGTTGATTTTGCTCGCTCATGCCTGAGCAGCTTGTCTTTTGATGAAATTCCTTTTGGGAGGTCTTCGTTATGCCTGCCGATCAATTGCGAAATCGAACCGTTGGTTCGAAGATGACCGAGAGTGAATACGAACAGCTTGTAGCTGTGGCTGAGCGTGAGGGTTTGACGCTGGGAGAGTGGTGCCGCGAGGTGCTCTTGGCGCAAGCGAATTCCAATGAAGCGAAGAAACCAAGCCCCATCGAAAAGACCCTGCTTGCGGAGTTCGTAGCGCTGCGGATGATCCTGCTCAATGCCCTCTGCAAACTTGGACAGATAGTAGAACTAAGAGAGCGCGATTTGCAGGAGCTAGTCGGGTTGGCCGACCAGGAAAGATTTCAGAGGGCGCAGGAGCGCTTTGCGGAAGCAGTTGCAGGGGGGCAGTCATGAGCCAGGAATGGGGCCGAAACAAGCACGCGGGCGTGTGGCCGAATGGACATGCCGTGTGGACGTGGATAGCGTTGTTTCTCGCGCTAGTCAGCGTTGGGGCGGTCTGCGCCTACCGCTACGCCGAAGCGTGGACACCTTTGCAGCGGTTCTATCTCATGACGTATATCCGCAGCGGGCTCAGAAGTGCAACCAGTTTCGCGAAAAGCGACCACTATCAAATGCTGACTGTTGTCATGAAAAAAGGCAGCCACTTGGCTACCGAGGGCGAGGTCGCAGAAGCAAAGACGGCGAGCGGCGAGACCACGCTCGCGCTTACTGACGACGCAGTGAAGATTGGCGACCTTCGCCTTGTATTGCAGCAGGTGCAGATCAACAGCGGAAAGCTGCATGCGTTTCTAGGCCATTGGGTCTATCAAGACCAGACGCTTATGGACTTCCTGAGGCCATCGTTGTGGGGTGGGCTGGCGGTGTTTTTGCTTTGCCTCGCGGTAGCAATCCCGAAGGACAATGCTCGTGCCCGCGAGCGTAGAGAAGGCCGAAGGCTCAAGGGGCCGGAGTTGGTTACGCCGCGAGTTTTCAATCGCAGGAATCGTTCCGAAGGCATCGGCTTCGAACTGACGGAAAGAACGTTCAGGCAAAAGCTGTTCGGCGTCGTGCCCAGCCTCAGTCTCCCTCTCGCAATCGAACCAAACCATATCCTCGTCATGGGCGATACCGGTACCGGCAAAAGCACACTCATTCGTAGAATTTTGCTCCAGATCGAAGAACGTGGCGAAACGGCAATTGTTTATGACCCGGCTCTCGACTACACGCCGGAGTTTTATCGGCCCGAGCGTGGAGATGCGGTTCTCAATCCCCTGGACCAGCGGATGCCGTACTGGAGCCCAGGAGATGAGCTGCGACACCCGGCAGAGGCGCTCACCTTGGCTTCATCGTTGTTCCCCGATCGCCGCAACGAGAATCCATTCTTCGTTGAGGGACCCAGGAAAATCTTTGCCCACCTTCTGACCTATAGGCCAACACCGGAACAGATGGCCTGGTGGATGTGCCACGAGGAAGAGATCGACCAGCGCGTGAAGGGCACGCAGTACGCAGCGATGATCGACAAAAAGGCACCGGCACAACGAAGTGGCGTGCTGGCGTCGCTCAACATGGTTGCCGACTCTCTCAAGCTGTTGCCATCAGAAAACGAAGCGAACGGACGTTGGAGCGCGGCGGAATGGTCGAAGCAGCGCAACGGCTGGCTGTTTCTTACGAGCACATCCGAAACACGGGAACGGCTCTTGCCGCTCACCAGTCTGTGGCTCGATACTCTTGTGCTGCGATTGATGAACCAGGGACAGACCAGCTCACGCAAGGTGTGGTTTGTTTTGGATGAACTGGCGACCTTGCAGCGGCTTCCGCAACTGCACACAGCCGTTACCGAGAATCGGAAATCAAACAATCCTGTCGTGCTTGGCTTCCAAGGGCAGAGCCAACTAGAGACACGCTACGGCCACGAGGCTGAGGCAATGCTGTCACAGCCAGCCACCAAGATTTTCCTCCGCACGAGCGAGGCGCACGCGGCGAAGTGGATTTCGGACACCATCGGAAGCGTCGAGATCGAGCGCTTGCGAGAGAGCCGGTCGAGCGGGCAGTTGGGAGGGCAGCGGAGTACGACGAGCTACAACAATGAACGCGACGTTGTGCCGCTAGTGATGGATTCAGAGATCAGCGGGCTTGAGAACCTGCACGGGTATCTCAAGAGCGGAAACCTTGTGGTGCGGATGAGCTTTCCGTTTATCGAACTGCCAACGAAGCATCCGAAGTACATCGAGCGACCAACGGAGATCCGCCCGGAAGAGCCGCCCACGACGGCAGCGGCCGCGGCGGGGACTGGCGGCGGTCCGGAACAAAAACTCGTGCAGCACGAAATCAAGCAGGACCGCGAACAAGAATTGACACGGTCCAACGCCTGGCAAGGGCATTTCTTCCGGTAGGCCAACACGACGATGCTGACTATTTCCAATCCTCTGAGTGCAAGCCAGGCGCAGGCCTATCACGCCGAAGAGTTCGGCAACGCTCGCGAGAACTACTACACGCAGAGCGACCAAATACACGGTGAATGGCACGGAAGGCTTGCAGAGCAATGGGGGCTACGCGGCGAGGTTGGCGAGGAACACTTCCAGCGGCTCACGGAGGGGCAGCACCCGATCACTGGTGAGCAGCTCGTTCGGCACAAGGCGGCGCGAGAATACGTCAACGACCACGGCCAGAAAATACGAACGATGGAGCACCGGGCGGGCTGGGACGCGACATTCTCAGCGCCAAAGAGCGTTTCATTGACCGCGCTGGCAGGCGGCGATGAGCGGTTGCGGGAGGCCCAACGACAGAGCGTTGCCATTGCGCTTGACGAACTGGAGCGCTACGTCCAAGCGCGAATTGGAGGAAACCTTCCGGCGGAGACTACAGGCAAGTGGGTAGCCGCGAAGTTCGAACACGACAGCGCAAGGCCCGTTGGAGGCTACGCCGCCCCGCAACTCCATACGCATGTAGTTTTCTTCAATCTCACGGAAACCGAGGATGGAGATACCTACGCACTACAGCCACGGGAGCTCTACAAATCGCAGCAGTATGCGACCGCGGTGTACCGCTCTGAGCTAGCCACTCGGATCAAAGAACTAGGCTACGAAATCGAGCGCGGCAAGAGCGGCCAGCCCGAAATCAAGGGCTACAGTCAAGATTATCTCGCGGCATCGAGTCCCCGCCGCCAGCAGATTGAAGAGCATCTCGCAAACGAGAATCAACGAGGAGCGGATGCCGCGCAAATCGCGGCACACAAGACCAGACAACCAAAGCTCGACCTCTCACAGGAAGAAATGCAAGAACGTCACCGGCAAATGGCGGAAACATTCGGAAACCAGCCTGAGCGCGTAATAGGAGCCGCCAGGGAGAAAGCGCAACACCCGGAGCGAGATACTCCCCGCGCGGCTGCGCAAACTGCGGTGACGTTTTCGAAGGAAAGAAGCCTGGAGCGAGAGGCCGTGGTCGAGGAGCGCGATCTATTGCGGGATGCGCTGAGGCGTTCGATAGGCCAGGCCACACTCACGGAGGTTCGGTCCGAGTTCGAGAAACGCATCCAGTCCGGTGAGTTCATCGAGACCGGCAATCGCGGTCCGGGCCGCGCGTTCACAACGGATGAAATGATTGGCTACGAACGCGACACCATCAAAGCCATGCGCGAGGGACAAAAGCAGCATGCGCCCATCGCAAGTTTTGAGACACGCAGAGAGATCGAGCGAGACCATCCACATCTGAGCGAAAGCCAACGGCAAGCGGTTGAGCAAATCCTATCGAGCCGCGATCAGGTCACGGCGCTTGAAGGCGTCGCCGGCGCGGGGAAAACTACTTCTTTAGCTGCCATCCGTGAAGCCGCCGAGCGAGATGGTTACAAGGTGGAAGGCTTCGCGCCAACGTCGCGCGCAGCGCAGAAACTCGGGGAAGCCGGAATCGAATCGAGCACGTTGCAGCGGCATCTGACACGAAGCGAAGAACCGCAGGACAGACAAAAGCGGCTGTACGTTCTCGACGAATCGAGTCTTGTGAGCACGAAACAGATGAACCAGTTCTTGCATCGCGTGCACGAACAGGACCGCGTGTTGCTAGTAGGCGATACGCGCCAGCATGAAGCGGTCGAAGCGGGAAAGCCGTATCAGCAACTCCAGGAAGCCGGAATCGAGACGGCGCGGCTAGACGAGATCGTGCGGCAGAAAGACCCGGCGCTGAAAGAAGTGGTGGAGGAACTCTCGTGCGGCAATGTGCGCGACGCGATGGAGAAGCTCGACGCGCAAGGCCGCGTGCATGAAATCGTGGACCGCGACGAGCGGCTAAAAGAAATCGCACGTGAGTATGCGAAGAAACCGGAAGGCACGTTGGTAGTGTCGCCCGACAATCAATCGCGGAAGGAAATCAATGAAGTGATCCACCGAACGATGCAGAACGCGGGCCAAGTGGACGCGAACGAGCATAAGCAACGAGTGCTCGTAGCACGGCAAGAGATCACAGGAGCGGACCGGCAGTGGGCCGGGCAATATGAACCGGGCGACGTGGTGCGCTATAGCCGAGGCAGCAAGACGCACGGCATCGAAGCGGGAGAATACGCGCGTGTCGAACGCGTGAACGAGAAGGAAAATCTAGTGACGGTGAAGCGCGGAAACGGTGAGCACGCGACTTACGATCCGCGCCGGTTGCAAGGTGTGACGCTCTACCGCGAGACGGAGCGTGCGTTTAGTAAGGGCGACCGCGTGCAGTTCACAGCGCCGTACAAGGAGCAGCACGTTGCAAACCGCGAGCTGGGAACCATCCAGAAGATCGACGCGAACGGAAACCTGCAACTCCGCATGGACTCCGGGCGCAGTGTGGCGTTCAGCGTCAAAGAGCATCCGCATCTCGATCACGGTTATGCAGTGACGAGCCACAGCAGCCAGGGGCAAACCGCCGATCGCGTGCTCGTGCATGTAGACACGGAACAAGCGGGAGAAAAACTCGTGAATCGCCGGTTGGCGTATGTGGCGGTGTCGCGTGGCCGCTACGATGCGCAGCTCTACACCAACGACAAAAGCCATCTCACGGAGCAGCTCTCGCGCGACGCGTCGCACAGAACCGCGACGGAGCCACGCCTTGAATCCGCATCTCCTACTCGCGAGATCGCGCCCTCTCCCGCAAGAAGTCAAGCGCAAGAGCAGACGCGGGCAGAAGGTCACAGCATCAGCAGATAGGCCCCGATTCCCTCCGCTCTTACCGCCGTCAAGGGGCATGCCCGCTAACGCGGCTCCTTACGGTCGCCCATGACTGCGGCTTTCGCTACGGGATTGCCCCAACCATGAGAGGCATAGGCCTCTCTGCACTCAGGCAGCCGCCGGACGTTGGCGAGCATTCGCGGCCTTTGGATGTCTCTCTTCGAATTCATCCAGAATACCGTGCTTGAATCTCCTTTGATGCATATAGGAGGCTTCCATCCGTGAGGCGACCTTATTTCCAAAGTCATGCGTGAAATGGGCAGAAAGGGCGAGAAGGCAGCCGACGGCAAGGCACGCATAGCAGCTCTTACGGCACAGCAACGGAAAGAACTTGTGAGGAAGGCGGCACAAACACGGTGGGCACGAGTGAAGAAGAAAGCGAAACGCCCCGCAAAGACACATGGCGAACAAGGCGGACCTGATTCGGCGTGAGCACAGACAAGACTACTGCGTACCCTTGAGCGCCATACGAATCGTTCTCATGTCGAGAAACATTCGTTGAGGACCACTCTCGACGGCACCCTCCAGCGCGACGAAACCATAGCGCGCATACCAATCGATCCTGTCTCGGTATGCGTCCGTAATGATGCAGCGGCATCCCACATCATCGGAGACTCGAAGTGCGATCTTGAATGCTTCGGAAATGAGAGCATGCCCGAGCCCTTTTCCGGTGAAGCGCCGGTCTACTGCAAGCCGCGCGAGCAAAATGAGTGGCAAGTCGTATGGGGGAAGCCCACGCACATATTTTTTAGGGAAGCTCTCGCGGGGCACACTTGCCGTCGCGAGAGTGAAGTATCCGATAACTGTGCGCGGTGCAGCTTCGTCGATCGCGACAGAAGTCACTCCGATAGAACTCTTCTGTTGATTCGCCCACGCGTGCCGCCTCAGGTAGTTATTAAGTGGCTCGTCGCCGCAATCGAAAGGCTCGACCTCGTCCTGCTCTTCGAGACGACGGATGAGAACGGCCACTCAGCCTCTCATTGCCCGGATGAGGGTTTCGGTAGGATGGGCGGGTTGTCGCGATGCGAGATCGGCAAGACTCTCCAGCTCACGCGGTGCCCAAGGAATCTCCACACGTGGGAGCACGAGTTCAGGGGCGACGCGTTCAAGGCGCGGAAACACCAATTCCTTCCGCTCGCCCGTTTCAGTTTCACTAAAAATGCGATGACCGCGCTTTCTTTCCCATACTGCCCAGCGGAATAACGCCAGGGCGTCAGAAAGAAAATCCGTGTTGCTAGTAAGCTGCAACTCTTGCTTCAAACCGCGAACCATGCGGTCTTCGGCAGGAGCCAAATCAGCCTGAAACTTTGACTTGCGCGTAGCCCGCTCGGCTTGGGGCTGTTTCCTAATTTGCTTTGGTTTTAAGGCCATCGTCGAGCGATCCTTTTATAGACCAGATTCACTCTCATACTACTACACATCGAACGATTTTCCGAGTCCTTTCGGGATGAACCTGGCCTCCTAAGATTCAACGCGTGACACGCGACAACTCTCGGGTGTGTGGCCTTTCGCGATACCCATCTTTCAATCTCCACGCCCACATGGGCGCGACCAGCCGGAAGGATTTTTCGCCGCGCTTGGTGATATTTCAATCCACGCCCCGGCAAACAGGCGACGCCAGCGACAAAGGCAACAGCTTCCATAACGCAGTTTCAAACCACGCGCCTAGGCGAAGCGCGACGGTCAACGAAGCTGCGGCGAAACGTGTGGAACTGGTTTCAATCCACGCGCCCGCGCGGGGCGCGACCTCCCGCTTGCTAAGCCTGCGTCAATTTGCGAAAGTTTCAATCCACGCGCCCGCGCGGGGCGCGAC
>JBOGNC010000225.1:0-7436 GCA_050747045.1 Candidatus Acidiferrales bacterium
TTCGGCCGCTGGTATATGAGGCTGACCTTTCCGAAGAGCAGGTATCGCGGCTGGACGGCATCGTATCGCTGACGCATCCGCCCGAGGGGCCGGCCGAGCGTGCTGAATCGCGAGAAATGCTGGAGCGAATGTTGGAGACTCTGCCGGAGCAAGACCGGCAATTGCTGGTGTTGAAAGAAATGTCCGGATTTTCGGTGCAGGAGTTGGCGGAGATTTTGAAGCTGAACGTGAACACGGTAAAAGTCAGGCTCTTCCGGGCGCGCGGCAGAATCATGGATACGTACAGGCGTCGCCTGGATCCGATGCACAAAGCAGGGTCTGCTTCCGCTATGCGGGGGAAGGAGTAAGCACCATGGCCGTCGATATGAGTATGCCGAAAGCGGCATGTTCGCAATACGAGGCGCTGCTGGAGGACTATCTAAACTCCGGTTTGAACTCCATGGACGCAAGGCGCGCACGCGAACATTTGGATAATTGCGGTGCGTGCCGCGCGGCATTGGAAAATGCGCGGGCCAGCGCACAACTGTTTCGCGCTGCTGCGCCGGAGCAGGTCTTTCCCGATCCCGGATTTTCACGGATGGTAATGGCCCGGATTCGCGTGGCGGAATCGGAAATGACGGCCGAACGCGCGGGATTCTGGCAGTCTTTAGTCACTTGGGGATGGCGATTTACGGCCACAGCGGCTCTCGCTCTGGTACTGCTGGTGGCTTATGGCGCAGGACATGCGCGGCACGCGCAACCGCGACAGCCGGCTGTACGTCCTATACAAGCGACAGATTTTTTCTTTGGTTCTGACCCGGCGCAGCCGCCGGCGAATCGAGACGAAGTGCTGATGATGGTGGCGGAATCGACTCATGGAAACAACTAAAGCACGCCGCGAAGCGGCGATTCTCTTCATCGCTGTGTTTGTGCTGGGCGTGGTCTTCGGTGGCCTGGGCGACCGCTTGTGGAACCAGCACGTTTCCGGTGAGCCGATCACCATCGTGACCAAGGTGCCACACCCAACCAACGACCAGATGATTGATAACTTCTGCCAGCAGGTGAAGATTACCCCTCAGCAGCGCAAGCAACTGGGTGGCATCATGGACGACACCGAAGCGAAGTGGAGAGCGCTGTACGCGCCGCTCAATCCGCAGAAAGAAGAGATTCGGCAGGAGGGGCGGGCACGTATCCGCGCGATTTTGACGCCGTCTCAGGTCCCGAAATTCGAGGAGTACATGAAGCACGTGGATGAGTATCGCAAGGCGCAAGCCGCCGCGGCTGCGGCAGGAAACGCGGGTCACTAAAGCGCCGCGGCGCCCGGCGAAGTCCAGGAGTCCAGCGCGGGAGAGCGCCCGTCCCAAAGAGATCACATCCGGCCATAACCTATGAATCAGAATTTATCAGCCGCAGAAGCGCAATCCGAACGAATTTCCTCTGCCTCTGGCGCCACGCCCACTATTCGGCTGGAGGGAATCCACAAGACCTACGACCTGGGCGAAGTGCAAGTCCACGCGCTGCGTGGCGTGTCGCTCGATATATATCCCGGAGAGTTTGTCGCCATCATGGGAGCGTCGGGTTCCGGCAAGTCGACGCTGATGAACATCGTGGGCTGCCTGGATAAGCCGACCAAGGGGCGCTATTTCCTGGATGGCAAGGACGTCTCCGTCCTGACGCGGCACGACCTGGCCAAAATTCGCAGCCAGAAGATCGGCTTCGTATTCCAGCAGTTTAATCTTCTTTCGCGCACTTCAGCTTTGGAGAACGTAGAATTGCCAACGATCTACGCGGGTGTCGCGCCGACGGAGCGCGAGCGGAGGGGGCGCGAGGCTCTGGACCGCGTGGGACTTTCGGAGCGCTCGGGGCATTTTCCTTCGCAACTATCGGGCGGTCAGCAGCAGCGAGTGGCGATCGCGCGCGCGCTGGTAAATAATCCCGCGTTGCTTCTGGCGGACGAGCCGACCGGGAACCTCGACAGCCGCACGAGCGTAGAGATCATGGACATTTTTCAGCGCCTCAACACCGAGAACGGATTGACGGTGGTGATCGTTACGCACGAGACGGATATCGCGCAATACGCTAAACGCGCCATCGAATTTCGTGATGGACGCATGAAGAAGGACGTGCTGATCCAGAACCGCTCGATTGCGCTGGAGGTGTTGCCGACGCTTCCGGCAGAGGACGAAGATCTGGTACAGGGCGTGGAGAACGCGCCGCCGAACGGCAACGGCATACCGCACTAACTCTCTCCTCAGTTCTAGAAGGGGATATCTTCGTCGGAAATTTCCGGACCGGCAGCAGGCTCGTCAGACGGCATCACGCCTTCCATATCCGCGTCGGCGGGACGGCTAGCGCCGGGACCAATCCCCCCGCCTGTTGACTCGCTGCGCGAAGTGAGCATTCGCATCACATTTCCCACAATCTCCGTGGTCTGGCGTTTCTGGCCATCGCGCTTGTCTTCCCACTGGCGCGTTTGGATGCGCCCTTCGATGTACACCAGCATGCCCTTTTTCAGGTATTGCTGGCAAATTTCCGCGAGCTTGCCCCACAACACCACGCGGTGCCACTCCGTGCGCTTCTGGCGCTCGCCCGAGCGGTCCTTGAACGTTTCGTCGGTAGCCAGAGTGAAATTCGCTACGGCTTGGCCGCCCGAGGTATAGCGCGTCTCAGGATCGCGTCCAAGGCGCCCAACTAGAATCGCTTTATTAACGGACATGCGCAGGAGTATATCGGAAAACGCTTCGGAGTAGAAATCAAGCTTGACGTAACTCGCGCTAGCGCCGCGCCGCCGATTTATGAACGCAGGTTCGCGGTTCCGGCGAGCGTCGCGAAATCGATCGTCTTCACATCGTAGTCGCGGCAGAGGACTTCAGCGCCGCGTGGACGACACTTCCATTTGCCGCAGTTTTGCTTCTGCGCGACGCGCTTCGTCCGAGCCCGGAAATCTCTTCACTACGTCCCGCAGGTCGCGACGCGCGCTGATTTTCATCCCCAGTGCGAGCTCGGCCATGCCCTTTTTGAGCAGGGAAGCGCCGAGTTTGAAGCTCTGCGGATAACTTGATAGCACTGTTTCGTACGCGGCGATAGCGGCCTTGTAGTCGCCCTGCGAGTAGGCGATTTCGCCGAGGTAGAACTGCGCGTTGGACGCCAGATCGTTCTGCGGAAAATGTTTGATGTAATCGGAGAATTCCTGGCGCGAAAGATCGTAGTTTCCGCTTGTGTAATCCCGCAGCGCGTTGCGATATAGCGTGTCGGCTGAGATCGGCGCCATCGCGGCGGGGCCGGACGCATTTGGAGCAGCTGCTGCATCCGGCGCGGTGTTGCCGCCCGGAGCAGGCGTCCCCGGCGCGGCGCCGGGAGCTCCATTCGGGGCTGTTGCCGGCGCCATTCCACCGGGAGTCGCTCCTGGCGCCACGCCGCCCGGCGCTACGCCGCCCTGTTGCGAAACTTTGGCGTCGATGCTTTGCAGTTCGCTTTGCACGTCGTTAATCTGCTGCGAAAGCTTGGCGAAGCGTGCCTGGACGTCCTGCAGGTTGTCCGAGATTCCTTGCTGTTGCTGGGTCATCGAACTGATCGTCGAGCCGGTGTTCGCCTGCATGTCTTGCACGACTTTCTGAAGTGAGCCCATTTGATTGTGCAGTTGATTGGAGGAATCGAGTGACTGCTGCACCAGAGTGCGCAACGTGGCGGTGTCCGATGCCAAGGCGGTGGTCAAATCCTGCTGACCCTGAATCAGCTGCGAGACTTGCTGCTGCAGCTCAATGATCTCGCGCGACACCGCGCCCGCGGGTTGCGGAGCTAAAATGGCCCCCCCGAGCGCGCCGCAGAACATGGCTGCAATGGCGAGCGCAATCCATCGTATTCGCAATGGGATGCCTCCTGACGGAAATGTGACTGGGCTAAACCTTCGCGGGCGAGAAGCCCGGCGAATCGTCCGCGTCTATTCTCGCACGGCTTTCGCTTCGAGCGCCGTGCTGCCTATAAAAACCCCGAGAGCGTCGGTTTGGGCCGCCGCCCTCGGGATCAACTTAGTTATTGGCCCGAGCCGTTCGAAACAACCAGAACGAGATGGGCGCGGCGGTTCTGAGACCAGCACTGTTCGGTATGCTCGGTGCAAAAGGGCCGCTCCTTGCCCCAGCTGACGGTGGTCATGCGATCGGCGGAAATTCCTAGGGAGATCAGGAAGTTCTTGGCCGCTTCCGCGCGACGCTGGCCGAGCCCCAGGTTATATTCGGTCGAACCGCGTTCGTCGCAGTGTCCTTCGACCGAAATTCGCGCCTGCGGATAGGAGCGCAGGAACTCCGCGTCCTTAGTGAGCGCGTCGCGTGCGTCCTGCCGCAATTCGGATTTGTCGAAATCGAAGTAGGCATCCTTGATGTTCTGCGAGAAAAGATCGCTCAGATTTTGCTGCGCCGGCGGCGGTGCCGCGGGAGCTGCGGCCGCTGCCACATCCACGCGCGCGCTGGCTGTGGCGCTTCCGCCAGAACCAGTGGCTGTGATCGTGTAGGTGGTCGAATCGCTCGGCGTTACCGGCGTGGATCCTTGCGGTGAAACTTTTCCGACGCCCGGCTCGATGTCGAGGTCGGTGGCGTTTGTGGAAGACCAGGCGAGCGTGGAGGTCTGTCCGGATTGAATTGACGCCGGCGTCGCATTGAGCGTTACTGTCGGCGACGCTGCCGGCGCTGGTGCAGGCGCCGGCGTGGTGGCCGCGACCTGTTTTTTGCAACCGCCAACGGCCGCGGCTAAGGCAAGCAAGCTGAGTGCAAGTACACACTTCGATACACTACTGGGCTGCATTATCGTTCTCTCCTTCGCTCTTCCGTGAGGGCTTTACGGAAGTTCGAAAAATGAATTTTTTAAAGATCTCGAACCCTACCCAAGTTTCTGACTTCTACGAAAGCACCCCACAACTTCTTTTCCGAATTACTTCTTCCCCTACACGCGCGAGGAACTCGTGTTGCGCCGTTGCTCCCGCCCCAGCACAGTTGAATGCGCGGCGCGAGACGCGTTGCCGCCGCTCAATCCTTCGGGGACCAATTCGGCGATTCATTCTCCCCGTGAAACGTCAACTGCCGCGGCTGGCTGCCATCGGCGAGCATCTCCCAGATTTCGTTCGCGCCCGTGCGCGTGGACTCGAAAGCTAAGTGACGGCCGTCCGGCGCCCATGTGGGGCGCTCGTTGCGGCCTTCGTCCTTGGTCAACTCCACCAATTGGTGGCTCACAATGTCCATAACGTAAATATCGTAGGTTCCTGCCGGTCTGCGCCAACTAAATGCGAGCAATTGTCCATTCGGTGACCATGCCGGGTCGACCACGTAGCCCATGTCGGGCAAGTTGATTTTCTGCACGTTGGAGCCATCAGAGTTGGCCAGGTACAAAACCGGATCTCCCACGCGATCGCTCACAAAAACAATCTGCTGCCCGGTCTTCGGGTTAAATACCGGCGAGGTATTCACGCCGGCGGCGTACGTGATCTGCTGCATGTGCGTGCCGTCTGAATTGGCGACATAAAGTTCTGTATCGCCGCTACGGCTGGACATGAACGCAAGCTTCGTGCCGTTGGGCGACCACGCCGGAGAGCTGTTTGTCCCCGGAAAATGCGGAAACGCCACCAGGCGGTGGGTGAGCGTCGAGTACATGCATATCTGCGCCGAAGGCGCGCCACGATACGGAACGTAACAGGTGAACGCGATACGCGAGCCGTCAGGCGACCAGCGCGGCGTGAGCGAAATGGAGTGGAGATGCGTCAGTTGCTTTTGATCCGCTCCGTCGTAATCCATCTCCCAAATTTCCTTGTCGCCGTTGTGGGCGCTCACGTATGCAATCTTGGTTTGAGCGATGCCAGTCTGGCCGCCGCTTAGCAGGGAGACGATGTCGTCGGCAAACTCATGCGCCAGCATACGCGCGCCTTCGTTGGTGGCCGCATCGGTATAGATTTTCTGCAGCGCGGTGTTGGCCGTTTGGCCGTTCACACTCGAAAGAAACCCGGCAAGCGAGAGATTTGAGCCGGTCGTGTTCAGATTCCCGTACGCCACCATGTACGCGCTGCACGGCGCCGCGGACCACTGTTGCGCGTTGAGCTCGCTGGGCTGGCTCGGAGCCGAAAGCGGATAAAAGCTCTCGCTCACCATTTCCACGATTCCCGAATAGCTCAGATCGGCCCACAACACGTCGTGAAACGTTTTTTGAAATGGCTGCGCCGCGGCGGAGCGCACGGCCGTTTCCGGCACCGCCAACCGGACTTTCGAAACGCCTAGGCCGGTCCCGGTGCTGAACCAATCCTGCGCCGAGGCTTGAGGCGCTATGCCACAGATCATTCCCGTTACTGCAAATGCCACCGCGAACAATGCGAGTCGTCGTTTCATGGATTAGAACCTTAAGTCCTTGCGAATTTGAAGCTCGTGAATCATCTGTGAAAATCAAACCAAAACTGGACGTTTACCGCTGAACCCGAGTATCCCGGCGGCAACTGTTGCAACGGGCTCGAGGACTGAATCGCCCGAACAGCCGAGGTATCTACCGAACCGATGTTGCTCGACCGCTGGATCTGGATGTTCGTCACCCTCCCGTCACGCAAGATGGTGAAGGTGACGATCACGCGCGGTGCATACGCCACACTGGGATCGACGGTCGATTGCAGCCAATTGCTGCTGATGCGCCTCTGCACCGCTTGAACGTACCAGGAGAAACGTGAAGCGAAGTCGCCTCCTTGCGCGCCCCCAAAGCTCATTCCCGCTGCGGTTGCACCGGTATGGCCCATGTTGAAGGACGTGGTGGGCACCGTTGGAGCGCCGCCTGCTCCGTAAGGAACCGCGTTTGGCGGTGGCGGAGCTTTGTTTTCCAGCACCTTCGATGGCCGCGTAACGTACTTTGGCGGCGGAGCCATCTCGCTTGCAGTTTCCTTGGGCTTCTTGATTTTCGGAACTCTGCTATTCAGAAATTTGGGGATCGGAACTGCATCGGGAGCGATTTCCGGCGGTTTGGGCACAGCTTTGTACAGGCCCTTCGTGTTATCCACCACGCGATTGGGGCTCTCAACCTCCGGTCGCGGCAGCGGAATGGCCGGCACGTTTCCAACCAGTCCGACCGTCACTGACCCTCCCGGTCCGCCCCAGTTTTGCCCCGGACGATTGAGATACGCGGAAACCGCGACGCACACGCCCAGCGCGCAATGCAAGACCACGGAGTACGAAACGAATCGCTTGAGAGTGTCGTCTCGCCGAACTGCCGCCGCGTAAGCCATATCATTGTGACGCCGGCCGCTCGCTCAACGGCTGCGTCACCACGCTGATATTTTGAATTCCGGCCTGCCGCAGCGCGTCCACCACCGTGGCCCAACTTCCGAAAGGCACGGTTTGGTCGCAGCGGATATAAACGGACTGCGTTTTGGGATCGTGCGATTTAGAGACAATTTGCTGGCCGAGTTGGTGGATGTTCACCGGCTTATCGTTCAAGTA
>JBOGNC010000226.1:0-7421 GCA_050747045.1 Candidatus Acidiferrales bacterium
ACGATTTCACGCAGTCGGTGTTTCAAAACCAGATTGCTGAGGTGACCTACAACGGGAATTGCTGCGGAATCGGATTCGAGTACCGGCGGTTTTCATTCGGTACGATCCGAAATGAAAATCAGTACAGCGTGGTAATTCGGATCGCGAACCTGGGCTCGGTGGGAAACATGCGTCGCCAGGAAAAGATTTTCTGAGGCACGGATGACGAAAGGAAGTTCTGAAGCGGAGCTGGCCTTCCTATCCATCGACGAAGCGGGCCGGCTTTTGCGACGGCGGGAAATTTCACCGGTTGAGCTGGTGGAGGCGTTGCTGGCGAGGATCGAGCGCGGCAATCCCAGCGTGAATGCATTTTTGACGGTGCTGGCGGAGCCAGCGCGACGGCAAGCCCGGGCTGCGGAGCGCGAACTGCGGCGCGGAGGGGCGAGGAGTCCGCTGCACGGAATTCCTATTGCGCTGAAAGATAACTTTTACACGCGCGGCATTCGCACCACGGCGGGGTCGAAAATCCTTGGCGAATTTGTACCTAAAGAGGATAGCGAAGTGGCTGCGCGGCTGGCGCGCGCCGGGGCAATCCTGCTGGGCAAGACGAACATGCACGAGTTCGCGTATGGGATCACCAGCGAGAACCAGCATTACGGACCCGTGCACAATCCCTGGGCGCTGGACCGAATTTCAGGCGGATCGAGCGGAGGATCAGCAGCGGCGCTGGCAACAGGAATGTGTTTCGGTTCCGTGGGAACGGATACGGGCGGATCGATTCGGGTGCCCGCATCGCTTTGCGGGATCGTGGGGCTGAAGCCGACGTATGGGCTGGTGAGCGTGGCCGGAACGGTGCCGCTGGCAGCGAGCTTCGATCATGCGGGACCGATGGCGCGGAACGTGACGGACGCGTGCATCATGCTGGAAACGATTGCCGGAAAATATCCGCGGGGATCGCCACGGCCGAATCACCGCACGTTGCGCAAGAATCGCCCGCGGAGAATTCGAATCGGCTGGCCACAGGCGTATTACTTCGAGCACTTGGACGACGATGCGCGGCGGCTAGTGGAACGCGCGGCGCAAACGCTGGCGAAAGTTCTGAACGCTCGCGTGGCGGAGGTGCCGCTCGAGCGATTGTCGGAGGCGGTGGAGACGGCGACAAATGCGATCGTGGCGGAGGCGAATTACTATCACGAGTCGCAGGGATTCTTCCCGACGCGTGCAGCGGAATATGGCGACGACGTGCGAGGCCACCTGGAGAGAGGAGCGAAGTTGCGGGCCGTGGACTACATGCGCGGTGTGGCTCAGAAACGCGAAGTGGAAGCGCAGTTTGACGCGGCGTTCGAGAGCGCGGACGTGATTGTGGCGCCCTCGACGCCGATTGCAGGGCCGCGCATTGGAGAGACAGGCATTCGTACGGCAGGCGACCGGGAGACTACAGTTCGCTCGGAATTATTAAGGTTGACGCGACCGACGAACATTTCCGGACATCCGGCGATATCGATTCCCTGCGGATTCACGCCGGCGGGATTGCCAGTGGGGCTGCAATTGATCGGCCCAAAGTGGGGCGAGGCCAGGTTGTTCGCCATTGCGCTTGCGTACGAGGACGCCACTGAATGGCGCGCACGCCATCCGGAATTGAAATGACCAATCATGCGGTGAACTGAAAGTAGCGGGTTCTTCCAATGCGATGCTCCTTTCCCGGTGCTCCACCGAGTGAATTACCGCGCGGTATGGGAATGACATTCGTGAACCAAAATCAATTGGCATGCGTCTTATGGATGTGGGAAAATTCACCATTGTGTGGACCCTGGCAGAACTGCCGATGACAATCTAACTGACGGAGTGAGGGCGGTCTTATGGTCGTATTTGCGTTTTGGGTATTCGTGGCGGGATTGCTGTCGTTCTTATCGCCGTGCGTTTTGCCCCTCGTGCCGGGATACGTGACGATGCTTTCTGGCATCGGTATGGAGCAGTTGAAGGAAGGGGAAGGTTCAAGCAGTAAGCTCCTGACCTCGGCGTTCTCTTTCGTGATCGGTTTTTCGGCGGTATTCATCGCCATGGGCGCGACGGCGAGCGTGGTGGGCGGATTCCTTTCGAGAAATCGCGATTTACTGGTGACGATCGCGGGCGCGTTCATCATTCTTTTCGGCCTGCACCTGATCGGCTGGCTGGCGAAGATTTCGGTTCGCATCGGGGTCATCGTTGGCGCGCTGCTGCTTGCGGGAGGACTGGCTCTTCAGTTTGAGGGCGGATCGATCGGCTTCGTTAAGCCGGTTCATTTTTACTCGGTTGCCGTGATTTTCTTTATCGGCCCTAAATTGACGCGCTGGCTGAACCGCGACGTCCACATGCAGAACGTGGGAGGCAAAAAGCCGGGCATTATCAGCGGATTCCTGATGGGCTTTGCGTTCGCTCTCGGCTGGACGCCTTGCATCGGGCCGGTGCTCGCGGGCGTACTGGCAAT
Organism: Candidatus Acidiferrales bacterium; assembly: GCA_050747045.1. GTDB lineage: Bacteria > Acidobacteriota > Terriglobia > Acidiferrales > UBA7541 > Palsa-295. Next base: position 2,447 of record JBOGNC010000226.1, read on the forward strand.
CGCGGCGACGCGCGCAAAGGTTACCGAAGGCATCATTCTGCTGATGTGCTATTCCGCTGGCCTGGCGATTCCGTTTCTGCTCACGGCCGTTGGAATCGGGCGATTCCTGAAGTTCTACCAGAAATTCCGAAAACATTTGCACACGGTTGAAGTGGTCAGCGGTGTCGTGCTGCTGCTGGTCGGCCTACTGTTTTTCGGCCCTGGTTTGACGCTGATTTCCCGGCATATGGGAAATGTGAGTCTCGATAGTTGGATAACCAAATATGTGCATCCGCCAACAGGCAACAGTGCGGCCAAGGTCGCCAGCGCGAATCAGAATCCAGAACCGAACGTTACGTTCAAGAACTTGCAAGGGCAGAACGTTTCTCTGGCGAGCTACAAGGGCAAGGTAGTGCTGCTGAACATGTGGGGCACTTGGTGCGAACCGTGCCGAGGCGAAATTCCCACGCTGATTAAAATGCAGCAGGACTACAGCAATCAAGGTTTTACCATTCTCGGTGTAGCTACCAACGACGACGTGGATCGCGTGATTCCGTTCGTCCATGACACGAAATTCGACGTGGGCGGGCAGGAGTTGACGATGAATTATCCGATCGTGATGGGGAGCGACAATATCTCCACAGCGTTTGGCGGGCTGCTGGGAATGCCTACCAGCTTCCTGATCGATCGCAACGGCGATATCGTGAAAAAGTATATCGGTGCGCTGAATCCAGCTGAAATCAATAATGATGTGAAGGCTCAACTATGAATATGAACAAGCTCAAGCCGATTCGAAGAGTTTTTGCAGTATCCGCGGTGATGCTGCTTGCCAGCATACCTGTGCCGAAGGGCGCCAAAGCGCAAGCGGCGCCTATGTCCGCCAATCAGGTGGTGAAAGCGCACGCGTATGTGTCTCTCAACCGCGTGCCGCGAGGCAAGGAATTCGAAGTGGCCATCGTGGCTACGATCCACGAGGGATACCACATGAATTCGCACAAACCGCTCGATTCGTACCTGATTCCCACAACCATGACGGCGAAAACGCCGGACGGGATCAAGGTGGTAGACACGATCTATCCGCTGGGGAAGGACAAGAAGTTCCCGTTTTCGCCCACTAAGCCGCTGAATGTTTACTCGGGGACGGTCACGCTGCGCCTGAAGATGAAGGCGGAGCCGAACGCAAAAATCGGAGCCACCACGATTCCTGTGACGCTGCGATACCAAGCGTGCAATATGTCCGCGTGCTTACCGCCGGTGAGAATTCCGGTGGACGTGCCAGTGGACGTCGCCGCAGCTAGCGCTTCCAGCCATCCGGCGAACAAGGCGATTTTCGCGAAGCCGGGAATGTAGAGAAAAATCGGCGGGATTCATTTAAGCTGTCTATTCGAAGGGCCGGAGCCGATAAAGCTTCGGCCCTTTTTCTTTTCACGTGGAGCGCGCCGCTGGATTCGAACTCAATCAATGCGGGGAGACGGCCGGTAACGCGCGGCGCAGACGTGCTACCACGCGATCTTTGCCGAGGATGACCATTGTCTCGAAAAGCGGGGGCGCCACGGCGCGGCCCACGATGGCGACGCGCGTGGCGTTGATGAGCAGGCCCGCTTTTACGCCTTCGGCAGCGGCGAGCGCGCGGAGGGCGGCGTCACAGGCGTCATGGTTCCATTCGGGCTGGGCCGCGAGGGCGTCCGCGAGTTTGGCGAGCATGCCGGAAAGACGCTCGTCCTTCCAGAATTTAGCGCGAGCCTCGGGCTCGTAGTCGAAATCGTCGGTGAAGAAAGCGCGCGCCCAAGTGGTGAAATCGTGCAGCAGGCGGGTACGCGGGCGGATCAGATCGACGGCACGGGCAAACCATTCGCGATCGCTCGCAGCCTGGGAGCCATTCCACATATTGGCGCGCTTGAGCTCGGCCTCTACGTACGAAAGAACTTCCTCGACCGGCAACTTCTGCAGGTATTGCGTGTTGAACCATTCGAGCTTGGGACGGTCGAAAATGGCGTTGGTGCGACTGACGCCTTCTAGCGAAAAACGTTCCATTAGCTCACTGGTCCGCAGAAATTCGGAGTCGCCCCCGGGCGACCAGCCGAGCAGCGCGAGGAAATTGCGGAACGCTTCGGGCAGAAAACCTTCGTCCGCGTAGGAACTGACGCTGGTGGCGCCGTGGCGCTTGGAAAGACGGGTGCGGTCAGCGCCGAGGATCAGCGGTACGTGCGCGAAGATGGGAGGCTCGACTCCAAGCGCGCGATACAGAAGCACCTGCTTGGGCGTGTTCGAGAGATGGTCGGCGCCGCGAATTACGTGGGTGATGCGCATGTCGATGTCGTCGACCACCACGCTGAGCTGATAGGTGGGCAGGCGGTTGGAGCGCAGCAGCACGAAATCTTCGATTTCCTCGTTCTGCACTTCGCGCGGGCCGAAGACGGCGTCTTGAAACGCAGTCGTGCCGGTGCGTGGCGAGCGGAAACGGATCGCGGGCGCAATTCCTTCTCGCTCGCGGGCTGCGCGATCGGAGTCGGAAAGATCGCGACAGGGGCAAACGATGTTCTTCTTGGTCTTCGGCCCCTCGTCGCCGCCTTCGGTTTCTTGTTCATCGCCTGATTCGCCGCCGACGGGAGCCGCGTCCGCACCGGCGTACGAGCTAGCCTTGCAATAGCAAGCAAAAGCCGCGCCACTGGCGAGCAGGCGCTGGGCCTCGGCGCGGTACATCTCGATGCGCTGCGACTGAAAATATGGGCCCTCGGCCCAATCAACTCCGAGCCATTTCAGGCCGGCCAGGATGCCGTCGACCAGTTCAGGGCGATTGCGCTCGACATCAGTATCCTCGATGCGGAGCAGCATGGTGCCACCTTCGCGGCGGGCGAACAACCAATTGAACAGCGCCGTCCGTGCGCCGCCGACATGAAGGTATCCCGTGGGCGACGGCGCGAAGCGCACGCGTGGCTTGCTGATGCGGTCCATAAGACTCCCGATTTGATTGCCGCCGAAACCAAGTATCTTAGCGAAAGCATGGGCCGAAATCGATGGCTTGCAGCAGAATTCGGAAGGCAGCGGAGGCCTTCGGTACTCCAGTACCGTTGACCCGAGCGGCCCGGACGATTAGCATGGGCAGCACGGAGAGTTGAAAGTCTCTTGCGGAGCCATTGGCAACCGTCTTGCATTGCAAGCAGTCCGTCCGAAGTTAACGCTCGCGAAACTTCTCTGGACGAGCCGCAGGCAACCCGCCGATTTTCTGCTATCCTCGCGGGAAGCGTACAAAAAGCGAATCAGGGAGCTGTAAGTTGAACCTGCACGCCATCGTGGTGCAAACGGTGGAGATCGGCGCGCTGCTGCTGGCGTCGTTCTTCCTGTTTCTCTACCGTCGCAAACGCCAGCCGTATCTGTTGGCCTGGGCGATCGCTTGGTTTTTGATGGCGCTGTTTTTCTTCGCTCGCATTGGCGTGGCGTTTATGGTCCCGGGGCCTGCACGGCTCTGGTACCGGACGTTTGACGAAACGACCTTGGCGCTCTCGGCGCTGGCATTCTATTCGGCGGCGCGTCTGTACGTACGCGTTTCAGTCCCCTACCGGCTGCTTGGTGTGGCGGCTGTGCTTGGGGCGATATGGTCCGGGCTGCACGTCCATGGGGTAGTGCATGCTCCGGTCGGCCTGGGAGTAGGGCTGGTGTTCCTGGTGATCGGGCAAACTTTCTGGCAGGAAGGGCGCCGCCAGGAAGCGCGTGCCGATATTCTGCTAGGCATTACTTTCCTAGGCTGGGGGCTGCTCTCCATCATCAAGATATTTCAGCCACGCATTTCCTTCCTGCGCGATCTGGACCTGCTACCGCTGACGCTGCTCCCGGAAATGTTCACTTGCGTACTGATGGTAATGACGGTCTATGAGGACGAACGGCGGCGCGTGGAGCGCGACATGCTGGCGCTCTCGAATTTGAATCTGGCCACCTCAAGTTTCGTGGGCGCCGAAATTCAAAAAATGCTGGCGCAAGCGCTCGACCGGGTATTGAGCGTGGCTCGCATTCCCGCCGGGGCGCTGTGCATGCGCTACGGCGATTCCGAAGGTCCAACTTCGGTGATGGTCACCGGACTGGAAGAAAGCTTCTGCCGCTCGCTGCAGGACGACGACCTGGACTCGTACGTGGTGAACCTGGTGGCGCGGCTGGGCGGTTTGGTGGTGCTGCGAGACCTGGCACGCGATGCGAATTGGGAAGCGCTGGATAAGGAACCTTCGTTCGGCCATCTTCGACATGCGCTGCTGGAGCAGCGCCTGCGCACCGTCGTGGGCATCAGTCTGCAAACCAAGCAGCGCGTATTCGGAGTGCTGCTGCTGGGCACGAACGATAGTCGCACTTTTACAGCCGCCGAACGCCGCCTGCTGCTAGCGCTGGGACATCAGATCGGCATGGCCGTGGAGAACAGCTATCTGATTCAGCAAAGCTCCCGGCGCAGCGAAGAGCTGCACATCCTCAACGAAATCGGCTGCGCGCTCAGCTCCACGCTCGACTTGAACACGTTGCTAGAGCGCGTCTACACGGAAATGCGCCGCGTGGTGGACGCGGACAGCTTCTTCATCGCGTTCTGCGAACCGGCTTCGCCAGAGGTGCGCTTTGAAATCGAAGTGGTCGAGTGTGAGAGGAAGCCAAAACGAACCCGCCCAGCAGGCAACCGCATGGTCGAATACATCGTGCGCTCCGGACAGCCGCTGCTGATTCGCGATCATTTTCTCGAAGAGTCACATCGGCTGGGCTTCGAACCATCCCGCGAAGTGGGTTCCGTTTGCGCCGTGCCGCTGATCGTTTACGATCGGCCGATGGGCGTAATGGTCGCGCATAGCATGAAAGAGCGCGTGTTCGACGAGGGACACGTGGAGCTGCTTCGCGTACTGGCCAGCGAGGCCAGCATCGCCATCGAAAACGCGCGACTGTTCGCTGAAGAGCAGAAGAAATCGCGCCAACTACAGCTGATCAACAACGTCTCCGGACACGCGATCAACACGCTCGATCCCAC
>JBOGNC010000227.1:0-7378 GCA_050747045.1 Candidatus Acidiferrales bacterium
ATAGGCCATACGTTGCCAAACGATGTTTCCATTCTCATCGTACTTCAGGGTCACTGGGTGGATGTCGCCTACTGTGTTGCCTACCTGACCAGTCACATAAACGGCGGTGCTGTTGTACACAGCTATACCGACCGGCATAAAATCGGTGCGTGCATTGCCATTGTAGTCCGTGATTGAGGTGAAGCCGCCGATCCACAAAAGTTGCCCGGATGGGCTGTATTTGAGGATCTGAACGTGCCAGGTCCCGCCGTAAATCGCGCATCTTCCGGTGACGTAGAGATTATTCTGCTGATCGGTAGTGATGGCAACGGGGGCGCACGCGTCCCATTGGGAGTTCTGGTAGGGCCCGTCATACCTGATCCACTGACGGGCACCCGACGGGGAATATTTAACGATCATTATGGATACCGTGTGTGATCCGTTCTCTTCAAGAGCGTTGTACATCGGTCCGGCCGCATAGACATCGTTCGAGGAGTCGAAAACAACCGCGGTTGCGGTGTTGACAGGTGTAGTGCCTGGGCCAACGGAACCCTGCTCGGAATAGGAAGGTTCGATCGAGCTGCCCCAAAGTCGCTTTCCGCTCGAATCATAGCTTTCGACTTGGAATTCTTGATTTGAGCACTGGAAGTTAGGATTGAGAGCTACGCAGATGTTTCCCGCAACGGCGACGTCGCCATTGGAGTCAGCGGCGGCGGCGAGGACGAGGGTCATACTTTCAGCGTCTACCGGGTCATTGACAGTAGAAACCCACTTCTGGATGACGCGGCTCTGGGCTGTGGCGGGTTGAGCGGAGATTGAAATCAGTAGAGCGAATGACGCTGCGAACAATGCAAGGTGCGCGGGCCGGAGAATCGACCGCGCGGCCGACGAAGATATACGCATGGCAAACCCCTCTCGAAGCAGTTTCTAAAATTGATAAAGTGCAGTTGTGACAACGGTTGATAGCAGAACGACTGCCGCCGGGGGTGCTCTGCGCTATCGCAGCGCATTGAGGCTAACATCGAAGGGTGTGTTTGCAATTCCAGCGAAAGCTGTCAAAAATCATACGCCGAACACCCTAATCGGACGTGAGGCGCGCTGGCCGAGCGTCGGCGCGTACTGCCGAAAGAGGGCCGCTCGTCCTATCACCCCTAGATCGGGTGAATCCCTTACGTCCGCCTGCACCCAGGTATATCCAGTACCCCTCCTAGGGCTTACGCCCGCTTGTTTGTCGTACGCGCCACTGAGAATATCGACGCACGGGGCAATGCAGTAACATTTGCCCTCGGGGGACATCTTATGGCGGCTCACAATTCGCATTCGATTTTCGACATAAGCGGCGATTTCATCGGCGCCATGCCCGATTTGCCAAAAACCCGTGCCCTGGCAGCGAAAAAGCGTAAGAATCCGGCGGATCGGGACTTGGAAGGATCGCTCGTGTCGGCTCTTACGGCAGGAGACAAGGAGCTGGACCACGTGCTTCGCGAGGTGGAATCGATTTCCCGGGCCCTCAAATCCGGCAAGCCCGGTGAAATCGACCGACGCATTGCATCCCACCCAGCCGTGTGGTGTGCCGTGAAACAAATGCTGGTCGAAAGAGAGTTGCGCTACCTCGCACTTTCCGACGACCTCACGTGCCTGTACAACCGGCGTGGATTCTATGCCGCGGCAGCGCATCAATTGAAAGTGGCCCGCCGAAACCAGAAAGCCGCTGTATTGCTCTTCTGCGACGTAGACGGCCTGAAGGCAATCAACGATACCTTCGGGCATCGCGAAGGCGATCACGCATTGGTCCGCACTGCGGATGCACTTGAGGAAGTTTTTCGCGATTCGGACGTCCTGGCCCGGCTTGGCGGCGATGAATTCGCCGTGCTGGCCACGGAGCTCTCCCCTGAACATCACCACACCATTCTGAGCCGCTTGTATCGAAGCGTCAAAAAGGCTGGCAAAGACGAAGTGCGGTACGAACTGTCTCTAAGCGTTGGCGCGGCTTGGTTCAATCCGCAGGATCCAGCCCCCTTGGGCGAGCTGATGGAGCGAGCCGACTGCGCCATGTACGAAGTGAAACGCAAACGGCGCTTTTCTCCCCTGTCGGACGCCGTTCTTCCCAGAGCCGGCGATGGAGGAGGCCGAGCCAATGCGTTTACTGTTGTTAAGGGGAAGAACTGAACCGCGCTTCGCCGTCGGAATGCCGGTTTATCTCGCCAAGGAGAGTTTGCCTGACGAGACGGAACTGGCAGTGGCGACCGACGCCGGCGCGCACGGCGTCCGCGTAGTCACCAGTCGCCACTGGCGACGCGGTGAGACCCTCCAGATCACTTCTCTCGTTAACCAGTTCCGTATTCACGGCAAAGTGGCCTACTGTTGGCGACGCTTGGAACACACCTATTGCACCGGCGTAATCATCGAAAGTCCCGGCCCGAAATGGTGGGAGAGGCTTTTGTCATAAGCTTTTTGCTAGTCACCGCTTCGCGTCCTCGGGGCCCATCACCTTGGCGGCCATTTTTGCGACGAACGCGCGCGGCGCAAAGCGTTCGCCGAAGACCATCCAGCGATTGCGCCCGCCCGAAATCACGCTGCTCTTCCCTTGCACGAGACCTTCAAGGCCCACGCGCGCCACTTTGTCCGCCGTTTCCGCGTAGCGGAAGGCGCGATCGGGTTGATGCGCCACCTGCTGGAACTCGGTGTTGGTGGATCCGGGACATAAAGCGCATACGCGCACACCGAAACCCCGCACCTCCTCTGCAAGGCCCTCTGCAAAGATCAGGTCAAAAGCCTTCGTGGCGGCGTACGCCGCGATGAACGGCACCGGCTGGAATGCCGCCGTTGAGGCCACGATCAGCACGTCTCCGCTGCGCCGCTCCACCATGCGCGGCAAATAAATCCGCGTCAGCCGCACCACCGCGTTGCAATTGACGTCAACCATGTTCGTCAGCCGCGATTCGTCGATTTCGTGGGTGTAGCCGTATAAGCCGAAGCCGGCGTTGTTGATCAGCAGCTCGATTTCGAGCCGCTTGCTCTGAGTGAACGCGTGAATTGCGGCCGGAGCTTCGGGACGGGCAAGGTCAGCGGCGAACACCTGTGCCTCAACGCGGTGTTTGGACGAGAGATCTTCGGCCAGCCTCTGCAAACGGTCCACTCGGCGCGCAGTGAGCACCAGATTGGCGCCGCCTGCGGCCAATTGTTCGGCAAGCGCCAAGCCTATTCCAGCGCTCGCGCCCGTAATCAGCGCCCATTTCCCTTTCCAACGTCCAACCGCACCATTGCTCGCGTCGCTCGCCACGGCAGCCTCCGATTCGGGAAAGGCCATCAGACCACACTTGGGCTGTCACAGGAAATGGAAAGGTACGGCGTAACGGAGACCCTGCGGTAAGCTCGCAGGAAAGACAGTCAGCGCTGTTCGCGCGTCAGGAGGAACACTCAGCGCGAAGCCGCTTCGGGCGGGACGGCGTGGTTGGCCGGCGGGAAAACAGTATGGCGGATGCGCTCGCCTTCGATTTTCAGGCGATCGAGCAAGCGGCGCGCCCACATGAATTCTGCCGCCAGAACGCCCAGAGCCAGTAGAATCGTCACCACGCCTGGCGCCGGAGTAGCGATCATCGCGATCCCCGCTATCAGCAAGGTGAACCCGAAGAGGATTCGCAGGAACCGCTTGGCCTGGTTCAGTGTTTTGATGACCACGCTCGCTCGATTTCCGGCTCGCCGCAGTTGGCCACTCTTTGGCCTGATCGGTGGCCCGATTAGTGGAACAATCGGCCGCCCCGCCGCTGCCTTTATAGCTAAGTGCTTCGATGCGCCAACTGCCGCGCTCGATTCGGAATTGTTTCAGCACGCGGCTTGCCATCGCGCTATTTCGCTTAAAATTCGCTCGATGGCTCTGTTTGCTGGGCTTCTTGCATCCGCGGATTTGACGCCAGCGTCGCGCGTTCTGTTTGTGGGAAACTTTTACAAGAGGGGCATGAAAAAATGGAGCTTCTAAGCGTTCGCATGGAAATTCCCGAAGGCGCGAACTTAATTCTCGGCCACTCGCACTTCATCAAGACCGCCGAAGATTTGTACGAAGTAATCGTCAACACGGTGCCTGGCGCCAAATTTGCCGTCGCCTTCAACGAAGCATCCGGGCCATGCCTGGTGCGCATCGAAGCGAATGACGACGAACTTCGCCGCGCTGCCGCAGCGAACGCGCAGGCGCTGGCCGCAGGACACGCGTTCGTGCTGCTAATCCGCGACGCCTATCCCATCAATGTGCTGGGACGCGTCCGCGACTGCTTCGAAGTGTGCTCGATTTTTTGCGCCACCGCGAATCCAGTCGAAGTGATTCTTGCCAAGACCGAGCAGGGCCGCGCCATCCTCGGCGTGGTCGACGGCGCTTCACCCAAAGGTGTCGAATCGCCCGACGACGCCAACGCCCGCCACGCCTTCCTCCGCAAAATCGGCTACAAACTCTAACGTCGGCGCGACCACTCGAATCTCCGGTTGACGAGAAGCGCGCGAATCCTCGTTTGGAGCACTGGCGGAGCACGCTTGGTCTAATGTTCGACCTATCGGATGCTGACCTCGTTCCAGGCGGGCCGTCTCCGGGGCGTCGGTGGCGAAACCGAAGTTGTAAAGCCTCACTTCTGCCACCAGATTGCGCTCAAACGTCGTATGATCCACTGCGCAAACTGCGGGGGTAGCTCTGTTCACTTTTCCTTCACAACACTTCGGCGCTGGAGGATCACATGCGAAAGACTGTCATGATCTTGGCTTTTGTATGCCTTGCTCTGGTTGTTCCGTCGGGAGCCATCCGAGAGGCGCGAGCGCAGGCGAATCCCTATCCGACCATGGCTCCTCTGCAGGAGTATCTGATGCCAAAGGATGCCGAGATCGCGCTGGCTCGCAGCGCGGCGCCGCCCTCCGTCGCGGACAGCGCGACGGTGATGGTGCTGGGACGGCAGGGATACACAACCGCCGTGCGCGGCGCGAACGGCTTTCTCTGTTATGTAGAGCGGTCCTGGGCCAAGGATACGGATGCTCCAGACTTCTGGAATCCGAAAATGCGCGCCCCCAATTGCTTCAATGCGGCGGCAGCCAGGAGCATTACACAAATCTATCTGATGAAGACCCGGCTTGCGCTGGCAGGCAAATCGAAGGCGGAGATCGCGCACGCGATCGCAGCGGCGCTCAATCGCAAGGGACCGGCCGCGCCGGCGCCGGGGGCCATGTGCTACATGATGTCGAAGCAACAGTACCTCAACGACCAGGGCCGGAACTGGCATCCGCACCTGATGTTCTACGCTGCGGGCGACGCGGCGAAGAGCTGGGGGGCGAATCAGCCAGGCTCACCCGTGATCGCGTTGTATGATCCGGAAGCGCGAGTAACGACTTTCATTGTCGTGGTGCGCCACTGGTCGGACGGGACACCGGGCCCGAAGTGAAAGGGCGGCCGGGCTGAGAAAATTATGAGTTCGTCCCTGCAGAGCAGCGCTGCACCCTGGCAATCTAGGTCGGCTAACCGGGCATTCGTTTTTCGAAGGAAAGCAAGTTTCCGGTTTGCCCATTTACCAGGACTTAGCTTCCTATCCGCCCAATGTCTCGCTGGTAGATGTCTACTCCGGCAAACACATTTCCCAGCCAAATCGACTGCCACACGCTTCCGCCTGTTCGCCGCGCGCCGCGAGAGCGTTAGAATGGCAGCGGACGTTAATGGGAGTTATGGAATGGAATCAGCGGCGGCAATCCTGGTACAGATACTTTTTGCCAATAGCGAAGAGTTGCGAAGGCAGCTCAATGCGACCATTGATACGACGAAGACGAACCCGCAAGCGGCAGTTGCATTTCTAAAGCCGTGGTATCAAGCCATGCTTATGATGGTCAAGAGCGCCGAGGCATTTGATCAGTCAGCCACTCCCCGCCCCGCCGACGTCTAGCTTTCCGCCGCGAACGCAGCATCCTAGTGGTTGCGAGAATGCATTGATCCGAGGGTTGTCGTTCTCTGAACGACAGAGCGTTCAATTTTGTGGTTTGCCCGTTTACCGCCTGCTCAGATTCATAGCTGTGCTGGGCGAACATCGGTGATCCCTATTGAGCGGCCATTTGTGTTGACGACCAAACTTGCCGTGGCCACAGCCATAAAGTCAAAAGGAGACCAACAACGTAAAAAGGGCAAGCTTTGTGGTAACTTTCCAAACGAGCACAGTGGGCCGCATCAACCCGCGCAGCAGGTGCATCTAAGCGGGGAGTTGAAGAAGCCTGTCTTTCGCCTAAAGGAGAACCTCATGAGCACCGCTGTCACATCGCCAAGTGCCGTTGCTTACACCATCGACCCGGCCCATTCCAGCGCTGGCTTCAAAATCAGGCACTTGATGATCGCCTATGTTCGCGGAGGATTCGGCGGCGTCACAGGCGATGTGATTCTCGATCCCACCAACCCAGCCAACACTAAGATTAAGGCCAGCATCGATACCACCACCCTGCATACACAGGACGAAAAGCGCGATGCGCACGTGAAAAGCGCTGCTTTTCTGGAGACCGACAAGTACCCCACCATCACCTTCGTGTCCAAGAAGGTGACAGCAGATGGCAAAAACCGATGGAAGATCGTCGGCGATTTGACGCTGCACGGCGTCACCAAGGAGGCAACGCTCGACGTTGAAAGCGCAGGAGCTGAAGCGAAGGATCCTTGGGGCAATCTCCGCACCGGCGCTGAAGCCACTACCGTGATCAGGCGCAACGACTATGACCTGACATTCAACGCTCCGCTCGAAACCGGCGGCGTGATGCTCGGCGACGACGTGCACGTCCATCTTGATATCGAACTGATCAAGAAGGCCTGATCGAACCAGCCATATCCGAATCGGCTTCACCACCAGTTCGGGTTCTCAAGTCCCGATTGGTCGGCTTTCCGTCCATCAGGTGCTTCCGCTTGCAGAGCTTCGGGGCGCGCAGCACATCACTCAGGAACAGCTCGCCAAAAGGCTCCATATCGACCAAAGCGCCGTCTCAAAGATCGAGCACCGGACCGATATGTACCTCAGCACATTGACCGACGTGATCCGCGGCATGGGCGGACATCTTGAATTGACAGCGCGTTTCCCCAACGGAGAGGTTCATATCCTCGCGCTCGCCTGCCCTGAGACCGTGAACGAGCCTGCCCTTACGCGCTCGAAACGATAGTCTACGATCCGCCGTCGCAACCAATCGCCGCAGCCGCGCGCTCGCGTGCGCCACACTCCGTAGCGCCGGCGTCTCGCCGGCTCATTGTCGGGCGCCCAGTTTGATGGTGTGAAGTTCCGGGTGCCGCTCGATAAGAACGAAGGCGTTGTCAAGAGACACTTATTTGCTGCAGTGCCTTTCAGCATCGCGTGACGATCAGAGTGGTTGGAGGACCGAAGCTCTGAAACTCACACGGTGAATCAGC
>JBOGNC010000228.1:0-7377 GCA_050747045.1 Candidatus Acidiferrales bacterium
AACCCGGTGAATTTCTGCAACGCTCGCTTCGCGTCCATGGCGGTGGCGAAAATCACGAACACCAACAAAAACGTAAGCACCGCTTCAATTACCATGCCTTGGCCGCGAGTGATGTCCGGTGAAAGATCTGGAGTGATGGAACCGAGCGCCCGCGTTCGCCAGCCCGCGTCTGGCATCAGTGCGACCAGCAGATAGGTGGCCGAAATACCGCCCACAAGCTGGGCGGTTACGTAGCTGAGCCCCTGCAGCGTGCCAACGCGCCGCGTCACCCACAGTCCCACTGTGACCGCCGGATTGAAATAGCCGCCCGAGATATGCCCAAGCGCCGAAACCATCACCGCGTACGCGAACCCGTATGCCAACGCGATTCCGAAGGTCCCTAAGCGGCCCTGGCTGGATGCGGCAAGGTATTGGTCCGAGCAGATAGAACCCGCTGCGATAAAGACGATAGCGAACGTTCCTACGAATTCGGCGGCGAATTTCTGTGCGAAATTATGCACGCGTTCCCATGTATTCCGCTGGTAGTGCGCGAACGAGAAGAGCGCACGAACGCGCGAATTTTACTGGAATCGAAGGGGTGAGTCAAAACGCCGCGCACCAGCCGCCACCGTTGCGAGGCGGGTCGAGATACGGTCAGCGAACGGCTACCCCGCTGGGCACGCCAATCGCCGTGAGCCAGCTATGGCGGTCCTCGGTATTCCCGCTGATAATGCCAAAAAACTCGTCCTGGATGCGTTTCGTGATTGGCCCGCGCACTCCCGATCCAATTTTCACGCGATCCACGGAACGAAGAGGAGTGATTTCCGCCGCTGTGCCGCTGAAGAATGCTTCATCCGCGATGTAAAGCATCTCGCGCGGGATCATCTGTTCCATGAAGGGTATGGCGAGGTCGCGGCAAAGCGTCATGATCGAATTGCGCGTGATTCCCGGCAGGGCGGAGTTAGCGAGCGGCGGGGTGGTCACCGTGCCATTCATCACCACGAAGATATTCTCGCCGGAACCTTCGCTCACGTGACCATTCGCATCCAGAGCGATACCCTCGGCGTAGCCATTGATTTTGGCTTCCATCTTTATGAGCTGTGAGTTCATGTAATTTGCGGCGGCCTTGGCCATTTGAGGCAGCGTGTTTGGCGCCGGGCGGTTCCACGAGCTGACGCAAACATCCACGCCTTCGCGCAGTGCTTCCGCGCCCAAATACTTACCCCAATCCCAGCACGCGAGATAGACGTCCACCGGACACGTACGCGGATCGACCCCGACATCTTCGTATCCCCGCAGCACGATTGGCCGGATGTAGCACGCATTCAGCTTATTAAGGCGGACGAGATCAAGAACTGCTTGGCACAGGGCATCTACACTGAACGCCACATCCATTCGATAAATGTGGGCGGAGTTTACGAGCCGCTGCATGTGCTCGGTCAGCCGGAAGACGGCGGGACCGTTCGCGGTATCGTAGCAACGAACGCCCTCAAAAACCGCCGATCCATAGCTCACGACGTGCGAAAGGACGTGGATTTTCGCGTCGTCCCAGGGGATAAATTTACCGTTGCACCAAATCTTCTCGGTCTTGGGGATCGTCATCGTGTCTCCAACGCGCACAAGCGCGCCTTTTGCTCAGCACAACGAAAATTATAGCATACGGATTTTCGGCGTTCGTACGCGACCAACTTCAGAGCCGTACCTGCCGTTCGGCCAATTTGGCCCCAGAACTGCGCTTTGGCTTTAATCGGAGTGATCGTCCGGCTCAACAATTGAGGCGACCGCGAGTCCGGAGATGCGTCCCCAGGCGCTGGTGCGCCAATTGTCTGTGATTTCCTTGGCCAGGACAAAGGGCGGTATATCCATGTAGAGATATTGCGAGAGGCCCTCCAGGTAAGGCTCATACATTTGGCGCAACTCAGCTAGCTTTGTAGCGGCGGCGTTGCGCTCGCGGAGTTGGAAGCCGGCCTGCGCGATTTGCGCCCGCAGGTGATCGAAATCCGCGTCCGATAACCGTTCGAAAGGCATGTTATGGGGCGGGGTGCGGAAAAGCTGTGCGAGATCGACCACCGTGTGGCGGCACATTGCGAATGTCAGGCGAGTTTGCCGCAGCTCGACTTCTTCCGTGCATGAAAGCAGCAGGGCAGTCGCGTCCAACATAGCGGCAAGTGCGGTTAGCCAAGACTCATTATTGTGCTGTGACCGAAAGTACGCCACGGCCGGATAGGAAATGTGGCTTTCCAGAATTTCGGCCGAGGATCGTTCCCAGTCGTGAAGAAGCTGCGTGAGAGACTCAATGCCTTCGGGTCCAACGTGTCGGCGCAGGATCTCTCCCACCGTCGGAGGCGAGCCGGCACGAGCATCGAGCAGAACGATGTTCACCTCTCGCCGCGAAAACGCTTGGTAAACGACTGGCAAATAGCTGAGCACCAGGGCAAGAAAACCGAATCCGAGCCCGCTTTCCGCGACTACTAGGAATCTGCCGAGTTCTGAGTGGGGCACAACGTCGCCAATGCCTAGCGTGAAGAGAGTCGTGCCGCTCAGATAGAAGGCGCTGCTCAGCGTGGAAGTAGCCGCATCCACCTTGGCTTGGCTGTAGAACAGCAGCCCAAAGCCGACGATCAGTCCGATGGCCCAGAAAACGAAAAGAAACAGCAAGGAAAGAGGCCCGTAGAAACTTAGGAAAGTTTCGCGCCGCGAGACCTTGCGCATGCGCCGGGCGATGAACCTCCATGGCGTCCACGTGGAGCGATAGAAAACCACAGTGAGCCGAAAGCGGCGCGTGACGCGCCGCGGCAGCACAACCGTCTCGAAAGCCTCCCAGAACACGGTCGCAACGATCAACGTGCCGAGCGCGTCGGCCCAGATCACGCGGTTTGCTCTAAGCTGGCTGACATGGTGATTTCCGCCTTCAGTAGTCGCGAAACAGGACAACTTTCTTTCGCGCTAGCCGCAGCCGATTCGAACGCAGCTGTGGAAATTTCAGGAATCCTCGCGCTCACATTCAGGTGCACGCGCGAAATCGTCCAACCGGCATCGAGCTTTTCCAGAGTCACGGCCGCTGCCGTGCGAATGCTTTCCGGCTTGAAGTTCATCGTGCTCAACTGGGCCGAAAGCGCCATGCTGAAGCACGCTGCGTGTGCAGCGGCAATTAGCTCTTCAGGATTTGTGCCGGCGCCGTGTTCGAAGCGGGTGACGAAAGAATATGGCGCGCTGGCTAAAGCTCCGCTCTCCGTGGATATCACACCCTCGCCAGTCCGCAACGTTCCGTTCCAAACTGCAGTGGCCGATCGTTCCATAAGGTCCTCTTTCTTCTTCGGCGAGCCCAACAAGGAACTTCCGGCAATTCCTCAGGGAATCAGGACGATTTTGCCGCGAGCGCCCGGTTCCATTACCGCTACGTGGGCGCGCGTCGCATCAGCCAGCGGAATCTCCTGGGCTATAACGGGACGAAGTGTCTTGTTTTCGAGACCCGCTACCAGAATCGAGTGAATGCTAAAGAGGTCTTCGGGCGAGGCATTCCACAAGCTCATTCCCAGGATCGAGCCGTCGCGCATCATAGCATCGCGGGGATTGATTTCGATCGTGCCGCGATTGCCAATCACTACCACTCTTCCCTTCGGCGCCAAAATCGTCAGGTCGCGCGCCAGGTTTACGTTGGCCAGCATTTCCAGGATCACGTCAAAACCGCGGCCTCCGGTCAGCGCGAGGGCCTGGTCGAAATGTGACGCAGATTTGTGATCGAGCACTTCTTGCGCGCCTTCGGCCAGAGCAAGCTTCTTTCCGTGATCGGAGCCGGCAGTGCCTATAACCCGCAGGCCTGCCGCGCGCGCCAGCTGAACGCCTGCAATCCCCACACCTCCGGTAGCACCATGGACCAAAATCGTCTCGCCAGGCCGCGCTTGCGCGCGATGAAAGAGGCCGCGGTAGGCAGTCGCGTAGGGAACGTGCATGGCGGCGCCTTGCGAGAAGGACGCGTTAGCAGGAAGGGGAAATACGTTGGCTTCGTCGCACAAGCACTGCTCGGCGTATGTGCCGGTGACGCTGCCGGCAGTATAAACCTGATCGCCCACGGCAATGCGCTTCACGCCCTCGCCGATCGAGTGTACGATCCCCGCGCCATCGGTTCCGGGCGTGTAGGGTATCGCCGGTTTCCTGGGATATGCACCAGCCCGGATGTAAGTGTCTACAGGGTTTACTCCGGCGGCGCGGATTTGCACTACCACCTGTCCTGAACCCGACTTCAAATCCGGGACTTCTTGAATGCGCAGATTTTCGGGAGCGCCAAACTCGTCTACGCGAATCGCTTTCATCGAAAGCCTCCGATTTGCGACGACAGATTACCGCACTCCGCCGACACAACCTCGCTGGAAGTTAATGTCCGTTCGATGTAAATGCACGGTTATTGGATTCAGCCGATCGAGTTGCTGGCGTGCGGCCGCTACTTCGATTTTGGCGAGTTGAACGGCATCATCTGGCCGCTTAGCGCCCGGTAGTCTTGCCCGATCTGCTTCAGGCGAGTCCCAGTTGCATTCTCCCATATGCCGAAGGCGATAAACGGCACGAGTGCGGTGGCTGCCCAAAGTTTGGCTCGCCTCGGTGCTTTGGCTTCCGGCTCCCAGCGGAAGAGTTGCCGGGACACTTCAAAGGCCACCCACAGACCGAGACTCAACGCGACAATATCCGTAACAATCTCGCTCGAGCCTGCCAAATTTGTGGCCGAGGATTCGAGGCCCGTAGCGAGATACGTGGCAGGAATGAACAGCGCGAACCGCTGGAGCCAACCGGGAAAGATCGCAAGAGGGATTGTTGCACCTGAAAGAAAGAGGAAGCCCATCCAAATAAGGTTGTTGATCATCTGTGTTTCTTGCATCGTGTTCGTTACGCTTGCCACGATCAGCCCGAACGCCGCGAAAGCCCCCGATCCGAGCGTCACCAGCAAAAAAACCGCCCACAAGTTGCCCCACGATTGAAGATGAAACACATAGCGGCACACCACGATTTCAATCACCACGATCGGCAGCGTCAGAAAGTAATTTGAAATAATGGTGGAAGCGAGCATGGAGCTGGCGCTGACCGGCGCGACCCGGAACCGGCGCAGCACGCCCTGTTCACGAAAAGTGACCAATTGGACGCTCAGCCCCCAAAAGCTGCCCATCACCGTGAGCGTCAAAATCGCGCCCAGAACGTAAGCGACCCAGCTTTTAGATCCTTTGGTGAAAAATGCGATCGCTCCGAACAAAAACAACAGTGGCATTACAAAGCTGAAGAAGAAAAACGCGCGATTGCGCATCGCCAGCCTCATGCGCATTTTTGTAAGCGTCCAGGTAGTGCTCAACCTCTTCTCCTTGATCTCAAAGCGCGATTCATTCGCGTAGCCGCCGGCCGGTCAGCTCGATGAACACGTCTTCGAGCGACGGTGAAAACATTTCCAAACTTTGCAGCTCGTTGTTCTCCAGTTGCAGCTGTTTCACTAAAGCGACGATCGTCTGCGGCGGCTGCGCCGAATGCAGCACATACGTTCCGTCGAACTCGCGACTATCGGCCACTCCCTCCAGGCGCGAAAGAATGCCGTCGATCATCGGATGCGCCAATCGCACTTCGATGCGTGTGGTCCCCGCCGCGCCGTGTTTCAGTTCTCGCGGCGTACCGGTCGCGATAATCAACCCGTGATCAACGATCGCCACCCGATCGCACAAGCGTTCGGCTTCCTCGATGTAATGTGTGGTCAGCAATACGGTTTTGTTTTCGCGCCGAAGCTGCTCGATGATGTCGTAAATCTCGCGTCGAACTTGGGGATCGAGGCCCGCCGTCGGCTCGTCCAGAAACACCACTTGCGGGTCATTGACCAGCGCCATTGCCAGCGCCAGCCGCTGTTTTTGACCCCCGGAAAGGTGGCTGTAGAACGCGGACTGCTTTTCCTCAAGCTGAAATTGTTTGAGCAGCTTATCGGTGTCCGCGCGCCGCTCGTAAAAGTTGGCAAAAAGCTCGATTGCCTCTTTGACGCGCAGCTTGTCCGGCAGGGAAGTAGATTGTAAGACAGCACCGACGTTCTGCTTAAAGTCGTTGCCGCTCTTCTCTGGATCGAGGCCGCAGACGCGTACCAGCCCGCTGTCGGGCGACCGGAGCCCCTCCAGAATTTCGACGGTGGACGTTTTCCCAGCGCCGTTCGGCCCCAACAGCCCGAACACTTCGCCAGCTTCAACCGAAAAACTTACGCCTCGAACCGCTTGTACCGCCCCATAACTTTTATGCAGATTTTCGACTTCTATGATTGGCTGGCCCACTCAGGCTATTCCTTCGTAAGTTGAACATTCATCTATATCACAATCTCAGCGCCATCGCGAATTAACCTCGTCGCACCGCTTTGCGCCGCGCAGACTGCCGCCGCTGCGTTTGTGGGTTCCAAGCGTACCGGGTCATGTCGATACGGCTGAACTGCACCTTCACTCCTTCCGCTTCCAGTAGGCGCCTCTGCAACGACCCGTGCGGCTCGGGAATCAGCAGTCTGCCCCCGGCGCCTACGACGCGATGCCAGGGAATGCCTCGCCCGCTGGGGCACGCGGCCATCGCGTAACCCACGGCGCGCGCTCCGCCACGCAGTCGCAGTTTCCGCGCAATCGCGCCGTAGGTGGTCACGCGCCCACACGGAATTTTTTTAATTAGTTTATAAACCGGCTCCCAGGGCATCGCTTCTTCCCCTCCTTAACGTCCTAAATGCGCGTTGCCGCAGCCGCAAATTCGACGGCCGACAATGCTCGCAAAAAGGTAATCGACGTGACCACGGATCTCAGGCAGCTTTTTGGGTCCGGCCGCCATCAAATATACATCACCGAAAAACACGTGTTGCTTACGCGTCGTCCGAGGCCACGGAAGCGCGCCACTCCAGTACAGCTCCTATCCCGACCTAGCCCAGTACACTTCCGCAGGAGTAATAACCGTTACGAAGCAACCATGCAGTTTTCCGGGCATCTTACTATTGACGGTGTAGTGGACGGCTCTTACACTACGGGCTGGTTGTCGCACGGCCCACCCGGAACAGGAGGCGGTGGTGGCTTTTATTCGGCGCAAGGGGAACTCTTATTATCTCGTTCACAACGTCCGCCGCGACGGCAAGGTGCAGCAGTTGCACTTGGCTCGGCTAGGCGAACGGCCCCGCATCACCGATGATGTGATGCGTAAGGTCTCGCGGAATCATCCTTTCCTCG
The DNA here is from genome assembly GCA_050747045.1 of Candidatus Acidiferrales bacterium. Classification (GTDB taxonomy): domain Bacteria; phylum Acidobacteriota; class Terriglobia; order Acidiferrales; family UBA7541; genus Palsa-295. Next base: position 7,188 of record JBOGNC010000228.1, read on the forward strand.
ATCTCGACTGGTCTGAACTGCGCGAGCAGGTCAACAGCCGGATCGAGCTATTCGATATCCAGTCGCCGTACGTGCAGAATTTGATGCATTCACTCCGAAGTTTAAATTTGGACCTGGCCGATCTGTCGCCGCCGCTTTTGACGGTGACAGACCGAGCCAATTCGAGCCGTGATCTCGTCACTCAACTTCG
>JBOGNC010000229.1:0-7291 GCA_050747045.1 Candidatus Acidiferrales bacterium
GCTCGGCAACTTTCGCCGATTGGTCGTTCGCTACGACCGCTCCGACTCCATTTACGAAGCTTTCTTTCATATCGCCTGTTTGATGATCACCTTACGCAGGGTTTTGAAATGAGTTCTAGGCATTTCGATTCGTGCCGAACCCCGCGCGCATGCTAAACTGGCATCGCGACTCGGTGCTGTGCCGAAAATTGGCAGCGGGTGGCGACGGGAAATCAGGGGCATAAGTTGGGAACTTATTGGGTTTAGGGCTGCATTCAGCCAGATTATGCTTCTGTAAGAGAACGAGATACGCCTGGCCAAGTTCGGCATCTAAAGTGTGTAAGAGATTTAGGAATGAATAGGCTGGCCAGTCCGGCGATTGCAGTCGAGGAAGGGCAGAGGAGCCCGTCTGGGCTTGATAGGCCCATTCTCAGGGCCGAAGGTCTGCGTAAAGAGTTTTACTCCGGTGGCCAGCAGATCGTGCCACTCGGCGGTATCGACTTCTCGATTGGGACGGGCGAGCTGATCGCTATCGTCGGCCCGTCCGGCTCTGGAAAAAGCACATTTTTGCATCTCCTGGCGGCGCTAGACACTCCAACAAGCGGTGCAGTATACTTCGCCGGAAATTCGCTCCTCTCACTCGCCGAATCGGAGCTGGCAGACTATCGCAATCGGTCGGTAGGTTTTGTCTGGCAGCGTCATCACCTGTTGCCGGATTTCACTGCCGCCGAAAACGTTGCCATTCCAATTCTGGTGCAAGGCGCGCCGGCGGGCGAGGCATTGCGGACCGCAGAAGGGTGGCTAGGGGAAGTGGGTTTGGCCAGTCGCGCACGACAGCGTGCCGGGGAACTTTCGGGCGGTGAGCAGCAGCGCGTGGCAATCGCGCGCGCGCTGGTAAACGGCCCCGTCTTGCTACTGGCGGACGAACCAACCGGCGATCTGGACGAACGCAGTGCGGCAGGAGTGTTCGATCTGATCGAACGGTTGCACCGATCGCAGCGCCTTACCACTATACTAGCCACACATAATTTGTCACTGGCGCGGCGGGCTGACCGTGTAATGGCCTTGCATCACGGGAAGCTTGTGCCGGGTGCCGAGGCGGTTGCGGACGAGGTGGTAGCTCTCCGCCAGGCCGTTGGCACTCTGCCGACCGATCCAGGAGGGCTTGGGTGAACCGTGTTTGAACGCTATACCGAAAAAGCACGGCGGGTGATTTTCTTCGCTCGGTATGAGGCCAGCCAGTATGGCAGCCCTTACATCGAGACGGAACACTTGCTGCTGGGTTTGCTGCGCGAGGACAAAGCGCTGGCGAACCGCTTCCTGCGGACGCACGGTTCGATCGAATCGATTCGCAAGGAGATTGAATCGCGCATTACGGTGCGCGAGCGCATTTCCACGTCCGTAGAAGTGCCTTTGAGCCAGGAGTGCAAGCGCATTCTGAACTACTCGGCGGAAGAGGCGGAGCGTCTCGGCCATAAACACGTGGGAACGGAACACTTGCTTCTCGGTGTGTTGCGGGAAGAGAAATCCTTTGGCGCCGAAATCCTGCAGGAACGAGGATTGCGGCTTTCCACTGTGCGCGAGGAGTTGGCGCGCAGTGCGGGAGAGAAGGTGCCTGTGAACCGGCCAAAAGAAGCATCCCTGCTTGCCGAATTCAGCCGTGATTTGACGCAAGCGGCCATGGAGGGCCAGCTCGATCCGCTCGTCGGACGCGACCGCGAACTCGAGCGCGCCATTCAAATCCTGTGCCGCCGCACAAAGAACAACCCTGTCTTGATAGGTGAGCCAGGAGTCGGCAAGACGGCGATCGTGGAAGGTTTAGCGCAACGGATCGCCGATGGCGACGTGCCGCCGTTCCTTGCCGACAAGAGGATTCTCTCGCTCGATTTGTCCCTGATCGTCGCCGGAACGAAATACCGAGGGCAGTTTGAAGAGCGGCTGAAGACCATCATGAAGGAATTGATGGAGAGCCAGAACGCCATCGTGTTCATCGACGAGCTCCACACGCTGGTTGGCGCCGGATCGGCCGAGGGTTCGCTCGATGCCGCGAACATCTTGAAGCCCGCGCTCAGCCGAGGCGAAATTCAGTGCATCGGTGCGACGACTCCCGGTGAGTATCGGAAATCCGTTGAAAAAGACCGCTCTCTCGAGCGCCGCTTCCAATCTGTGAAAGTCACGGCGCCAGGCGAAGACGACGCCATTCGCGTGCTGCAGGGTGTTCGCGACCGCTACGAGAAGTTCCATGCCGTCAGCTACACGGACGAGGCTATTCGCTACGCGGTCTATCTATCGAACCGCTACATTCCAGATCGTTTCCTGCCGGACAAAGCCATCGACTTGCTGGACGAAGCCGGCGCCCGTGTGAAGCTGCGCCAAGCTATGCTGCCGGATGAAGTGTCCGAAGTGCAGAAACGGGTGAAGTTCATCACCCACCGCATGGAAACGGCGATCGCCAATCACGAGTTCGAAAAGGCGCGCTTCTATTCCGAAGAGGAGCGCAAGGAAAAAGAGCATCTGCGCACGCTGCGCGAAAAGCTCAAGATCGACGATTCTTCCACTGGCATCGTTACGCGCGAAGATATCGAAGAGGTGGTGGCGCGATGGACGGGCATCGCCGTCACCTCGATCAAGGAAGACGAGCAGCAGAAACTGCTGCGTATCGAGGAAGAGCTGCACAAGCGCGTCATCAGCCAGGACCGCGCCATCACCGCGCTGGCTCGCGCAATTCGCCGCAGCCGCGCCGGGCTGAAAGCGCCGGGGCGCCCGGTCGGTTGCTTCTTGTTCCTAGGTCCCACCGGCGTAGGCAAGACCGAAGTCGCACGCCGGTTGGCGGAGTTCCTGTTCGGTAGTGAGAAATCGCTGATCCGCTTCGATATGTCGGAGTATATGGAGAAGCACTCAGTTTCGAAGCTGATCGGCGCGCCTCCGGGATACGTCGGATACGAAGAGGGCGGCCAGTTGACGGAACGCGTCCGACGCACGCCATATTCCGTGATCCTCCTCGACGAAATCGAGAAAGCTCACCAGGATGTGTACAACATCCTGCTTCAAGTTTTTGAAGACGGACAATTGACAGACGGCCTGGGCAATACTGTAGACTTCCGCAACACCATTATCATCCTGACCTCGAATCTAGGCGCGAGGCAGCTGCAGAAGCAGTCCGGTCTGGGTTTCCAATCGACGGACCACTCGCTGGTGGCTAAGAATCAGGACGATATGGTGATGGGCGAGGTCAAGCGAGCGTTTAACCCGGAATTTTTGAACCGGTTGGACGAAGTGATCCTGTTCAATTCGCTCACAGACGACGATCTGCTGAGTATCATTGATTTGCTGGTTGGCCAGATCAACGACACGCTGGTGCACCGGCAAGTGCAGATCGTCTTGACGCCCGAGGCGCGTCAGTGGATTCTCGAAAAAACCTGCACCGATCGAAGCTACGGTGCGCGGCCGCTCCGGCGCGCGCTGCAGAAGTACGTCGAAGACCCACTTTCGGAAGCTCTGATTCAGGGTGGACTCCAGAGGCCCGCTTCGCTAGAGGTTTATCTCACCGGCGAAGGTCTGGGCTTCCGCCCTGTCGTGGAAGCAACCCCGGTGGCCCACTAAGAATCCTATTCGCGCGAGTCGGTCACTCACAGCCGACGGGGGAGAACACCATTTTGGTCGGGGACTGCGGCCTTGACTAGGTCTATGGCCGCGACCAGGTTTATCTTTCCGCGCGCACCCAAGCTTGTGGTGGTCGTTTGTCTGATTTTCTTTGCTGCGGCCGGATCCGCGTACTCTCAGGATGCGCCGCAGCCCCCTCCCGGCAAGCAATACATCATTACCAAGATCTTTTTCGAAGGGAACCGCCGCATTCAGCGCGATACGCTACTCGCACGCATTTTCTCGCGGCCCGGCGATCCGTATAACGTTGACGCGCTGCTGCGCGATTACCGCGCACTGTGGAACACCCAGTTTTTCGAGGACATTCGTCTGGAAGTCCAAAACGATCCGGATAATCCCAACGGTAAAATCATCATATTCCACGTGCAAGAGCGGCCGATTATCCGCAGGATCGAATACAAGGGCGAGAAGTCGATCACCGAGTCGGACATTCTCGACGCTTACAAGCAAAAGAAAGTCGATATGACGGTGGAAAGCCAGTTCGATCCCACCAAAATTAAGCGCGCGGAAGTAGTCATCAAGGACCTTCTTGCCGCTCACGGACGTCAGTTCGCCACCGTCAAAGCCACTTACGAACGTATTGCCGCCACCAACGCCGTGAAGCTCACATTCGTGATCGACGAAGGACCGAAAGTGAAAGTCGGCACGATCAAGTTCATCGGCAACAAAGCGTTTTCCGACGAGAAACTGATCCGCTCCATGCACAATGACCGGCCCATCGCCATCCCGCTCGGAATCACCTTCATCCCCATCATGAGCAAGACGTTCGACCGGCCGAAGCTCGATGAGGACCTGGAAGTGGGCATTCGCGGCATGTATCAAAATCGTGGCTACTTTAGAGTTAACGTGAACGTAACCGGTTTGAACACCGTCGATGTGAACAAAGGTGGGATACCCGGGCCGTGGCCGTTAGTGGGTGCCAAGCATGGGAAGGCTACCAACATCACCATCACGATCGACGAGGGGCACCAATACCACATGGGAAAGCTCGTCTTCCGCAGCTCCGATCCCGATCAGGGCCTGATTTTCAAAACCGATTTCTTGAAGGCTATTTTTCCGCTGAAGCCGGGCGACATCTTCGATGCGGACAAGATCCGCAAATCTCTTGATACCTATCGCAAACTGTATGGCCAGTACGGCTACATTGACTTCACGCCGGAGCCACTTTTCGACGTCAACGACGCCAAGAATATCGTCAACTTGACCTTACAGTTCGATCAGGAGAAGCAATACTTCGTCCGGCGCATCACCTTTAGCGGAAACACCACTACGCGCGACAAAGTGATTCGCCGTGAACTTCTTCTCGACGAAGGTCAGATCTTCAACAATCATCTCTGGGAACTCAGCTTGCTGCGCCTGAATCAGCTGGGCTATTTCGACAAAATTAAGCCCGAGGACGCCGAATTGAAGCGCAACGTCAAGGCCGGCACGGTGGACATCAACCTGAAGCTGAAGGAAAAAGGCAAACAATCGATCAGCTTTTCGGGAGGCGTCAGTGGATTGGCTGGCACGTTCGTGGGATTCTCGTACCAGACCAATAACTTCCTAGGGCTGGGCGAGACGCTCACACTTTCGGCCAACGTTGGCAATATTCAAAGCGAAGTCCAATTCGGATTCACGGAGCCTTATCTCTTCGATCGTCCGATCTCTACCGGCTTTACGGTTTTTTACACGAAGTTCGACTACAACACGGCGCGGCAGGAAGGATTGCTTTTCGGTCAGCAAGTGGCCATCGATCCCGCCCTGCAGGAAAACTACAACACCGATTCCAAAGGCTTCACCATATTCGCCAGCTATCCGCTCCGCAAATTGTCCAAGGCGGGCTTTACGCGAGTCGGTCTTACGTACGGCTACTCCACCACGAACATCACTTCGTTCAGCTCCTCGGCAACGCTTCTTTTCGAGTTGACTAAATTCACCAGTCTGGCCGGCCCTTCGGCGCTCGACGGTATCGAGCAGAGTACGATCACTCCGACGATCACGTATAGCAGCATCGATAGCCCGGTATACCCCACGCGGGGCAAGAGTTTTTATGACGGCATGTCTTTCCAGGGCGGACCGATCGGCGGCAACGTCAACACGATTGCGAATAATTTCGAGTTCAAGTATTTCCACCCGATGTACCACCATCGCAACGTCTTTGCAGTTCACTTTACCGCTAACATGATCACCGGCTACGGAGGTAAGGACGTGCCCCCGAACAGCCGGTACTACCTGGGCGGAGAGCAGGACGTGCGCGGCTACGACTTCTATACAATTTCGCCATTCGTTTTCATTCCATCGGCCACCACTGTCAACGTAAGCTTCACCAATCCGCAGTTGTTGAATCAGGGCCGCCCGGCGACCGAAACCGTCCCCATAAATTTGCTCGAATGGGTGCCTAGCCGCCCGGGCGGCGATTTGACAAGCGTGGCCAACGTCGAATATCGCATCCCGATTTACAAACAATACGCCGGGTTGAGCATCTTCAATGACGTTGGAATCAGCGGCATCTTGCGTCCGTCGCAGCTCGCGCTCGATCCTGCGGCCGTCGCTCCGCTGCAACAAAAGTTTCCGAATCCTGACTTCCCATGCACACCGGGCGCACCGTGCGTTCGTATTCCGACCAATTTGCCCATCGCTGCCGGCACCAACTTCCGCCCGCACACTTCTGCTGGCATCGAGCTGGATTTCCAGCTCCCCATTATCCAGGCGCCGTTCCGCATCTATTACGCGTACAATTACCTGCGCCTGCGTCGAGTGATCGCGCCGCCGCTCGGCGGGTATTACGTTCAGCCGGCGGTTCGGCAAGAACTGCAGCAGTTGGGCGTCTACGATACGCAGGTCACTCCAGAGCTGCAGAATATATTGATGCAAGCCCAGTCAACGCAGATCATTCCGCCGGGGCTTTTTGAGGCTCCGTCGGTCCTGCGATTTGCTGTCAGCAGAACGTTCTGATCGTGTACGTATGAGCCAAAGAGAATCAAGGGAGCGAACGATCCTTGGCGCGCGAGGAATGCGAGTGAAGACGCTCGGGGGGATGCGCATGAAAGCGTGGGTTCTAGGCGCGGTGATCGTTTTCACCGTTTGTGTGGCGGGTTGCGGTGGCAATTCGACCGCCGTGTCAGTGACCATCACGGGTCCTACCGGCACCAGCCCCATCAGCACTACCGGGGGATATCCGGTTCCCCCCAATAGTTCCGTGCAGTTGGGCGCGACGGTATCGGGCATCACGGCGACCACCGTCTACTGGCAGGTCTGCTTGCAGGTGACGTCTCCTCCCACAACTGCCACCACGAAGCCCACTACGCCGCCCGCGGACTGTACGCCACCTTCAGGACCAGCGCAGTGCACGCTGCCTGCGGTATCGAGTCCGCTCGCCGGCTACGGGACTGTGACTCCCAATGGGCTTTACACCGCCCCGGCAACCATCCCCTCGCCCGATGTCGCCTACGTAGTGGCCACCAGCTGCGTGAAGCCGACCGCTTTCGGGGTATTCCAGTTCGTCGTCAAGTCGCAATACACGGTGACAATTAGGCCGGACACGGCAACTATTGGCACTGGCCAAACGTTTCAATTCAACGCGACAGTTCAGGGGCCCACGAACACCGGCGTTAGTTGGGCAGTCTGCACCTCTGCGACGGGCTCAAGCGATCTCACGTGCGGCGGC
>JBOGNC010000230.1:0-7253 GCA_050747045.1 Candidatus Acidiferrales bacterium
GTGGCGTTTCTGGCGCTCTACGGCGAGGCACTGCTTCGCTCCGAGCAGCTCGACCGCGCACGCGAAGTGTTCGAGGCCTATTACAAAATCAAGCCCGAAAGCTTTTCAAAGATTTTCGAATTGATCGCCGCGTACCTTCAAACCGGCCACGACCCCAAAGGCGCCTCTCTTCTACGCCAGGCAAAAGACTGGATGCGCGCCGCGCGCAAGGAAATCGAGCTGCCTTCTCTGATGGACAAGCTCGGAGCCTCGTATCCGGCATCGTTGCCGCTGGCCGAGGCGATCGCCAAAAACTACGAGGAAATGAATCGCGAGACGCAGTATTTCGACGCACTGGTGCGCCTTTTCGATTTGTACCTCGTCGCGGGCAATATGAAGCAGGCTTGTGAAGTTCTGGACCGGCTGGTCGACATTGATCCGTACGATTACCGCAACCAGGATCGGATCGCGCAGCTGGAGGGGAAAGTCGATCCCTCGTTTCTGCGCAACGTGCAATCTCGCGCCGCCAAGGCGGCCACCGTTTCCACGCGTAGCCAGGGGTTCGCTGGCGCCAGCGGCGAAGCATCTTCCGCCGCGGAGCCGGCCACGGAAGAAGCGCGCGCGCAACATGCTCTCGAGGATCTGATCGTGCAGGTCGAAATCTTTCTGCAGTATTCGCTCCAATCCAAAGCCGTCGAGCGCCTCACGCGGATCGCCGATCTTTTTCCCGGTGAAGAAGCAAGGAACGAGCGATTGCGTGCTCTTTACGAACGCGCCAATTGGTGGCCCAAGGGTGGCCCCCCAAAGGCGGCGCCCAAGCCTGCGGCCGCGCCTACTGCCGTCCCCGCTGTGCAAGAAATTTCTTCTCAGCACATCACCGGGGCCGTGGACACGCATCGCGATCTCGCCGCAATCGCCGAAATTAATCGCCTCATGTACCGGCAGTCCACGCCGCGCGAGGTGCTGGCCTCCACCGCAGCCGAAATCGGCAAACATCTCCGTATCACGCGCTGCCTTGTCGCGGTTGGATCCTCCGGGGAAAACACGCAATTGACCGCCGAATACTCCGCGCCCGGCATCCCGCCGGCCGGGACCGCGCATGTCGCTTCCATCACCGAAGTACTGTCCAAAACTCCGCCGGATGCTCTCGGCGGAATCGAACTCAGCTCCGCCACGGTGCCTGCTCTTGCCGCTTTGGGGCTTACCTCGGCGCTCGGAATTCTGCTTACCGACAAGGAAACTCAGGCGCCCGCCGGCGCTCTTTTCGTCGGTGACGCGAACCCGCACAAATGGAAGCCCAACGAAAGCTTTTTTCTGCAAGCGGTTGGTGATCAGCTAATTTTGAGCGTCAATCACACACGCCTTCGCTCGTTGGTCCGCTCTCTGGCCGTTACTGACGAACGGACTGGCTTGCTCAACCGCGGCGCATACATCGATTGCCTGCTGGCGGAGTCCAATCGTGCGCGGGCGCAACGCACACCTCTCTCCCTGATCGTGCTGCAAATCGACCGCGGCCCCGAACTGCTGCGCGAACGTGGCGACGCAGCCGTCGATCAATACATTGAGCAACTCGCGCGGGCGCTGAGCTCCGCCATTCGCCAGACGGATATCGCGGTAAAATACACGGCGTGGTCGCTCGTCTTTATCTTGCCGGATACGTCGCTCGAAAACGCGCGCACTCTGGCCGACAAACTCCGGCAAGTGGCCGCCACGGTGCGACCGGCGTGGGGCGGGCAGGATTTGACGGTAAGCGCCGTAGTCGCCGAAGCCACCGCGCGCCCCTCCGACGAAACCGAGGATCGCGTAACGGAGTGGATCAATCGCGCTGAATGCGGGCTCGATGAAGTGAGGCAGGGCGGCGGAAACGCCCTCGTGTCGCTTGCAACCCCCTGACAACATGCGAAAATGGCAGCCCGGCCGTCAGCCGGAATCGCGCGGGTGCCGTCCGGCCTTTTGCGCGGCAAACGTTTCCCGCGATATGCTGAGTGACTGAATGGCTCAGAACATCCAATCGGGCGCAATTCGAGGCGAGTTGAACGCGACGGGCCTGCGTTTCGGCATGGTCGTCAGCCAGTTCAACAGCTTCATCACCGAGCGCCTGCTGTCTGGAGCGCTCGATGCGCTACGTCGCGCTGGCGCGCCTGACGATCGCATCGAACTCGTGCGCGTGCCTGGTTCGTTTGAGGTTCCGCTAGCGGCGAAGAAGCTCGCTTCCACCGGCCGTTGCGACGCGATCGTGTGCATCGGTTGCATCTTGCGCGGTGAAACGGCGCATTTCGATTACGTGGCCTCCGAAACGGCGCGCGGCATTCAGCTCGCGCAGCTCGATACCGGCGTGCCCATGGCGTTCTGCGTGCTCACCTGCGATACGCTCGAACAGGCCATCGACCGCGCCGGACTGAAGAGCGGCAACAAAGGCTACGAGGCAGGACTGAGCGCCGTCGAAATGGCATCGCTTTCCCGCAAGCTCTCCGGAAAATCCGGCCTCGCGCGCCGTCCGCGGCGCCGATAGCATGGCTCTCCGGCGGAAATCGCGGGAGTTCGCACTGCAGATGTTATTTCAGTGGGATATGACCCGTCAGGATCCTAAGCGGCTGGAAAAAGCCTTTTGGAAATCCGCACGCGCCGAAGAACGCACCCGCAAATTCGCCAATCAGCTTTTTGAAGACGCCGTCGCGCTCGCAGGCGAAATCGACGGCTTAGTATCCAAGCTTTCGGAAAATTGGAAGCTTGACCGGCTGGCGACCGTCGACCGCGGCATTTTGCGGCTGGCTATATCCGAGTTGCAGCTGGGAACCGCGCCGCCGAAAGTCGTAATCGACGAGGCATTGGAACTTGCAAAGAAATTTTCCTCGGCTGAGTCTCCTGCGTTCCTGAACGGAGTGCTCGACGCCGCTTACAGATCGATGGAAGATAAACCAAAGCCGTAGCCAAGGGCCACTCGCGAATTGCTAACGCGCGCCATCAGTCAGAACCGCTGAACCTGGGCGGCCACTTCGTCCAACGCGCGCTTGGTGATCTCCGCGCGCGACGTTTCCGCGTAGACGCGCAACATCGGCTCAGTCCCCGAAGCGCGCAGCATTACCCATCCAATCTCGCCAAGATAAACTTTCACGCCATCGAGGTCCTCGCGACGTACGATCGGCCATTCGAGCAATTTCGTGAATTTCGGATCGGCGAAGCGGCGAATCGCTTTCTCCTTTTGTCCATCGCGCACGATCAGATCCACGCGGCCGTAATGATGTTCGCCAAAATCGTGCTGAAGCATCGTCACCAGTTCGCCAAGGCGCTTTCCGTGCCAGGCCATCACTTCGGCCAGCAGCAGCGCGTTCACGGTCGCGTCGCGCTCCGGTAGATAAAGCTTGGTGCCGATACCTCCGCTTTCCTCGCCGCCGAGCAGTACATCGCCTTCCAGCATGCGATCGCAGATATATTTGAACCCGATACGCGTTTCCCAAACTTTGCGGCCGAATTTCGCGGCGATCTTGTCGATCATCTTGGTGGTCGAAAAAGACTTCGCCACGTCGCCCGCTAATTTTCGCGTACCGGCCAGATGCCAGAGCAGAATGGAAAAAATCTGGTGCGGCGTGATGAACGTCCCGTCGCGATCCATCGCCCCGATCCGGTCCGCGTCGCCATCGAATGCGAATCCCGCGTCGTAGTTCCCCGTCCGCATCTCTCGGCGCAGTGCTTCCACGTGAGGCTCGATCGGCTCTGGATTCACGCCGCCGAAGAGCGGATCGCGCGTGCCGCGAATTTCGTCCGCGGTAATGCCGCGACGACGAAATAGGTCGCGCAGCAATCCGCGCCCGGCGCCGTGCATCGGATCGATCAAGAAATGAAACTTCGACGCGCGCAATCGGTTCCAATCCACCAATTCATCGACCTTTTCCAGATACGGCGTCCGGATGTCCAGCGAGTGGATCAACCCTTCGCGCGCGGGAAGCGGCGGCACGCCGTCTTGCCGCACCTTGTCCAGTTCCGATTCCACCTGTGAAACAATCGACTGCGAGGCAGAGCTACCGTAGCTTGCCTTGAGCTTCACACCGTTCCACCGGTAGGGATTGTGGCTGGCACTGATCTGAATTCCAGCTGCCGCGCCGCGCAATCGCACCAGCAGAGAAAGTGCCGGCGTGGGCGCCGCATCCGTCGCGAGCCATACAGGAATTCCAGCCGCGGACACGGCCTCGGCGGCCACGCGCGCGAAAAGTTCGGAAGCGAATCGCGTGTCGTAGCCTACCATCACTCCGCGTTCTGGCCGCTCGGCCCGCACCACGTAACGCGCGATCGCATGCGCCACCGTGCGCACGTTCTCGCAGGTAAAGTCCTCCGCGATTACGCCGCGCCAACCGTCCGTGCCGAATTTGATCTGTGTGGCCATGAGTTGGTTACAAAAGCTTCTTTTGCTTCCGCTCTTCCAGCCATTTCACGATTTTGCCCACGTCTTGCGCGCGGCTCCGTTGGCAAACCAGCAGCGCATCGTCTGTTTCCACCACGATCAGATCGCGCACGCCGATTGAGGCCACGAATTTCTTCGGGCTCCAGAAATAATTTCCTTCGGCATCAAGCGCAAAAAAGACGCCCGCTGAGACATTAGCCCCGGGCTTCCCCGCTGCGAAATCGTACACGGCGGCCCATGAGCCGATGTCGCTCCATCCCACTTTGGCAGGCACCACAAAAACACGCGGTGCGCCGCTCGCCCGCGTGGCTGGCTCCATGATGCCGTAATCCACGGAAATATTTTCAAGCTGCGGGTAAATGCGCCGCAGCGCAGCGGCGTAGCGGCTTGAGCCGATCGTGGCGGATAGTTTTTCTAGCGCGGAGTGCGTCGCGGGCAAATATTGCCGCAGATTCTCCAGAAATGTGGAAGCTCGCCAGAAGAACATGCCTGCATTCCACAGATACTTTCCGGACGCCACATATTTTCGTGCCAGCGCCAGTGGAGGCTTCTCGGTAAAACGTCGCACGGCGAGGATCTGCGCACCGCGAAGCCTTCTCGCAGCCCCTCCTTGCTCGATATAGCCATATCCGATGTCAGGCTGCGTCGGGACAATGCCGAAAACCGCCATTTTCCCTGGTGCGCGAACCAGCTGCAGCGCAGCGCGCATCAATTCGCGATATCCCACGGTGTCAGACACATGGCTATCCGACGGAAGAATGGCCATCAGGGCGTCGCCATACTCGTGCAGTAGGTGAATCGCTGTCAGTCCAATCGCGGCTGCGGTGTTGCGGCCTACCGGCTCGGCCAGCACATGCGAGGCCGGCACGCCGCGCAACTGGGCGCGCACGTCTTTCGCCTGTTCCGCATTCGTGACTACCCAAAGATTGCGCGCTGGAATCAGCGGCTTTAGGCGAGCCGCTGTCTGGCGAAGCATGGTGTCATCGCCCGTGATATTCAACAGTTGCTTGGGAGTTCGGAGGCGGCTGCGCGGCCAAAAACGAGTGCCGCGTCCACCAGCCAGAAGCACACCGCAAATCGGCAGCGATCCACTGCCCGCGCTACTTTTCATGAGTGAACCAGCCGCGAGATTTCGGCTTCACTGAGTCCGGAATCCTCCAGCTCGCGCCGCACTGTCTCCAGGCTCGCAGGCAGGTAGGCCCGCAGAAGCGAGGTGCGTGAATATGGCCTGATCTCGAACTTTCCCAGGGCCGCCGGAACCATCCATACCTGCGCGGAACCAAATCGTTCACGCCCTGCGCCGTAGAGAATGTCTCCGCTTCCGTCGAGCACAATCAGCAAATCGAAATGGGCAAGCGAGGATTCCGCCTCGACGTTCTCGGAAAATTCCCATTTCTCGGTCGCAAAATATCGGCAGGCAGCCATGAAGCTTTTCCTCAAAGCACCACGTTCTATCGACACCGTCTCGACCTTTCCGCCTCGCTGCGCGCCGAATCGCATCACCGCCAAAGCTTTCTCAATATGCAGCGGTCGCGTACGCCCTTGCGCATCGCGGCGGTTGTAATCGTACACGCGATAGGTCAAATCCGATTGCTGCTGAATTTCGCAGAGCACCAGACCCGGGCCGATGGCGTGCGCCGTCCGGGCGGGCACGAAAATTGCGTCGCCATCATACATGGGGATGGGTTCGAGAGAGCGTTCCGCGGTGCCGTCCGCAATCTCGCGCTCGAAGCTTTCTCGCGTGACTTCGGCCTTCAGCCCGACCATCACCTCCGCGCCCGGCCGCGCCCGAACCGCGTACCACATCTCCGTCTTTCCCCGTCCACCCGCTGCCCGATCGTGTTGAGCAGCATACGCATCGTCGGGATGCACCTGTACCGACAATTTTTCTTCGGTGAAAATATATTTCACCAGCAAGGGAAACGTCGGCTCGCGCGGGATGGCAGTCCCGGTCCATTCCGGCGACATGGCCGGCCACGCCTGTGCAAGAGTTTGCCCGGCAAAGGCTCCATTCGCAAAGCGGGATTCGCCGCCGGTCATCCAAGCCTCGCCGATTGCCTCGGCGAGGCCGGTCATTTCAGGAAAAAACGGAGCCAGCGATCGCGCACCCCACGGCCGCGGGCTGAACGTAGGCTCCAGCCGCGCGAGGCAAAGGGGAACGCATTCCCGGCTCACGCGCGGGTCACTTGGATTGGCTGAAGAAGCGGTTAAGACGCCGCAGGCCCTCGTCGATTCGTTCCATCGACGTGGCATAGGAAAGCCGCAAGTACCCCGGCGCGCCAAAAGCCTCACCGGGAACCACGGCCACCTGTTCGCGGTCCAGCAGCAGCTTCGCGGCGGCGGTGTCGTTGGGCATGTCTTTGCTGAGATGAGCCGAGATATTCGGGAACACGTAGAACGCGCCCGATGGCGCATTACACGTGACGCCGGGAATCGCGTTCAGCCCGCTCACGATCCGCTCGCGGCGCCGCGCATACTCCGCTAGCATCACCGGCACGGAGTCCATTGGGCCGCGCATCGCCTCGATCGCTGCGTATTGCGCGATTGACGTCGGGTTCGACGTGGACTGGCTCTGCAACTTAGTCATCGCGGCAATCAGCCGCTGCGGCGCCAGCGTGTAGCCGATGCGCCAGCCAGTCATCGCGAACGTCTTAGACATCGAGCCAATGGTAATTAGCCCCGGCTTCGAATTCGGCACGCTGGCGATCGAGTACGGCTTGGCATCGCCATACGTAAAGTGCGAATAGCACTCGTCCGACATGAGCCACACGCCCTTGCGCTGGCACAACGCCAGAATCTTCTCGAACTCATCTCTCGGAATCACCGCGCCCGAAGGATTGCTCGGCGAATTGACGATCACCATCCGCGTCTTCGG
>JBOGNC010000231.1:0-7210 GCA_050747045.1 Candidatus Acidiferrales bacterium
CCTGCGGCAAATGGGCTATCACGTGCGATATGTGCCGGAGGCGCGTGCGATTCACGATCACGTGGGCTTCACGATAGGCGACTTGGTCCGGCGCGCACAGCAATACGGCCGTACGCAGCTCCTGCTGGTGCGCAAGCATCCGCATCTGCTTGGCGACGGCACTGGACCATTTGGGCGTCTCGATCCTGAAGCTACCGAAAAACTTCACGCCTATGCGGCGCGGCAGGCGAAGGAAGTGCACGAGGCAACGGCGAGCCTCGAGAAATTCGACACTCTCGATTTTGCGCCATTTTTCTCCAAGACTTCCAACGGGCGCACCGCCGCTGACGACGTGATGGGCGCATTCAAAGTGGCCGTTCCGGCGGTTTTCTGGTTTCACATCGTGGGAGGTTTCCTGGCCGCGTGGGACGAGCAGCAGAATCTCACGAACGATCCTGTAGGGCGCGCCACGGTGCGCGAGCACCAGGTCTCAGTCTAAAGGGTTTGAACAGAGCGGAGCGCAAGGTGGTTTCGCTTTTCGAAGCTTCGTTTGTTACGATATTTGGCCGATCTGGTGCGCGGGTCGAACTTCCGCTTAAGCGGGCATTCAAAGGGATTTCAACATGCCGGCTACCAACAATATAGGCATCCTCACCGGCGGCGGAGACGTGCCGGGACTGAACTCCGTAATCAAATCAGTAGTTTACGGCGCGAGCGAGATTGGCCGGCCGGTTATCGGAATTCGCAGAGGCTGGGAGGGACTGACGCATCTCACTGGCCCGACCGACGCAAACTACGTCCTGCCGCTCGATCGCGAAAACACGCGCACTATCGACCGCTCCGGTGGCACCATGCTGCACACTTCGCGCACTAATCCGCGCCGCGTGACGGAATCGAAGTTGCCGAAGCATCTGGGCGCGGCCGGGATCCGTGAGCTTCCGTTCGACGGCAAGCACTACGATTTAACGCCGCTCGTTCTTCGAAACCTTGATCGCCTCGGAATTTCGTGTCTCGTGGCGATCGGCGGCGACGACACGCTCGGCTTCGCATCCGTGCTTTCGTCCGCCGGATTTCCGGTTTTAGCGATTCCGAAGACCATGGACAACGACGTCCAGGGCACCGAGTATTGCATCGGTTTTTCCACGGCCGTTACTCGTGCCAAACAATCCATCACGCGCCAGCGCACTACCGTCGGCTCCCACGAACGCGTCGGCATTTTCCGCATCTTTGGCCGCGACGCCGGATTCACGGCGCTGTACACCGCATACGTTACGTCCACGCGCTGCCTGATTCCCGAGCACCCGTTCGATCTCGATCGCGTTTGCCGGCTGCTGATGGAAGATAAGGGAAATAATCCCAGCCACTACGCGCTGATCGTCGTCTCCGAGGGCGCTGTGTGGACTGGCGGCCAGGTGGCGGAATACGGCGAAGCGGACGCGTTCGGCCACCGGAAGAAAGTCGATATCGGCCACGCGCTGGCGGAGGAAATTCACCGCCGCACCGGCCAGGAAACGATGGTCAGCGACCTCACCTACGACTTGCGCAGCGGCGAGCCCGACTCCATCGACCAGGTGGTGGCTATCTCCTTCGCGAACATCGCAGTGGAGTTGATTCGCAAGGGCGTCAGTGACCGCATGATTGGCGTGCAGGGCGGATGCTACGCCCACGTGCCGCTGCCGGATGTGTCGCTCGGGGCGCGAAGGGTCAACGTCGAAAAACTTTATAATACCGAGCGTTACCGTCCCGATTACACCTCGAAACTCGGCATGCCGCTGCTTTTCAGCGGCTCGTGAACGCCCACCCTAGAGATCGCGCGTGTAGCGTCGCAGGCCCGGCGCTCCGCAAGCCGCTTCGAACGCTGCGTCTTGCCTCTCGTCCGCGAGCATGAACCCCGCCTTCGAATACGCACGCTCCGCCGCGTCATTTCCCATGAGGAATGTGACCTGCGCCCGGTGCGCTCCGTTTCGCTGTGCCTCTGCGATCGCGTGATCCAACAATTGCCCCGCTATTCCCCGCCCGCGATATCGGGGCGCCGTCGCAACATTCTCGATGGTCCACGCGTCCTGATCGGTGTCCAGCGTGCAGCCGAAGATGTATGCGCCTCGTTTCCACATGGCTTGTTTCTCCGCTTCGCTGCAGCCGAGTTCCTTCGCCACTTCGCTCATTGCCGCCTGCGATAAGGGATAAGCCTCGCCCGCCCGAAACGCGCTGAGTGCGGCCGCTCTGGCACCGTCGATTTCCGCCACGAAAAATCGCGAATAGTGCCACCAGGAACGCGCGGATGTTAGCGTCAGCCGCCTCAGAAAGTTCAGCCGCGCGCTTTCCGTACCCTCCAGCACTATGTCGAACCATCCTTTATCCAATTGCGACCGCGCCGCGATGAGGATGGCCCACCCCAGGAAATCAGAGTCACTGGGTGTGGCCGTCCGAATCGAAGCGCGCGTTTCCAGCATCTATAGAACCTCTCGCCAACTTCGAGTATAATAGGGACTTCCAGTTGGCTTAGCGACGCGGCAGTGCGCCCGGTACAATGACCGGTTTTCAAGCCGCGCAGAACGGCCAGCGGATAGGAGTTCTACCATGAAAGAAGGAATTCACCCCGATTATCACCCCGTCACGGTGCACTGCGCCTGCGGCAACGCTTTCGAGACGCGCTCGACATTCAAGGGCAATCTGATCCGTGTGGAAATTTGCTCGGCGTGTCACCCGTTTTTTACCGGCAAGCAGAAGCTGATCGATACGGCCGGCCGCGTCGAGCGCTTTCAGAAAAAATACGCGAACAAAGCCGCCGCTTCCAAGAAGTAGCTCATCGCGCTCGCAGAATTGATTCCCCGGCGGCCGGAGTGAATCGGCTGCCGCGTGTTTCGAATCTTTGCCCGGTGTACAATGCGGGCTAATGGCAACGCAATTGTCTCCCATGCCCGATCCGAATTCCGCTTCAACGACCGCGCTGGTGGAAACGGCTGCGCCGCGGGTCACGTTGCGCAATTCGTTTGCGCATCCGTTTGATTCCGCGATTGCGGCGGCGCGCACTTGTTACTCGCCGCGCTTGATCGAACCCGGCGAAATCACCGAAAAACAGCGGGTGATGATCGGCTCGGGGACGTACTTCGGCGGCCATCATACCGTTTACCAGCACGCGCATTTCGAATTCGGCCTCGAAAACGTCAGCCGGCAATTCGTCTGGTCGTTTCTGCACGCTCATCCGTTCTACAACTCCGAGCAGCAGAGCCAGCGTTACGTCCGGCTGGACCGCGCGCAGGCGTTCGTCCCACCGGAAAGCGAGAATTTCGGGCCGGCTGAGCGCGCCATCTACGAAAAAGCCGTGGCGCGCGCATGGGATTATTATCGCGAACTTGCGGCAGTTCTTGAGCCCACGGCGCGCGCGATACTCGGCGATATCTGGCACGTTGGGCCTGCGTCTCATGCCAAGCGCGTGCAAAAAGTCGAGCGCCAGTCCGATAAACGCGCCATCGAAGTAGCGCGTTACGTTCTGCCCGTAGCGGCATTCACCACCATGGTGCACACGATTTCCGGCATCGTGCTGCACCGCTTGTGGCGCATGTGCGCCGCGAACGATACGCCGTCCGAAGCTCGCGCGGTGATCGGAGAAATGGTCGCGCGCGTTCGCGAAGTTGATCCGCAGTTTTTCGACCGCTTCGATACCGAGCCGATGGACGATCCGCCCGAATGGCGCGAGCCGCCACGCGACGGAGAGGCATTCGCCCGCGAATTCGATGCGCGCTTAGCCGGGTTCACGTCACGGCTGATCGACTTTTCGCCAAATTCAGTTGCGGCAATCGCAGAAGCCTATCGCGCCGTCGCGGGCCTGACCGCTGCTGAATGCCCGGACTCCGAAGCCATCGACCGCGTGCTGAATCCAGCGCGTAATCCGTACCGCCGCGAGACGCTCAACGTAGGCGTGCACGCGCCGATGATGCGTTCGCTGGAACACGCTCATTTCACGTTCGCCAAAAAGATCAGCCACACCGCCGATAGCCAGGACCAGCGCCACCGCATGGTCCCCGCCGCGCGCCCGCTGCTGACTCTTGCCGATACGCGCTCGCCCGATTACGTCGCGCCAATGCTGATCCGCGATAATCCTCGCGCGCGCGAAATCTACGAGCGCGCTATGCACGATTCGTGGGCCGCGAAAAATGAGCTGCTCGATCGCGGCGTTGCCCCTGAATTCGCGCTATACGTACTGCCCAATGCGAAATCCATCCGTTTAGTCGAATCCGGCTCGTTGCTTCATCTGCTGCACAAATGGACCATGCGCACGTGCTTTAACGCGCAAGAAGAGATTTACCAGGCTTCGATCGAGGAAGTGCAGCAGGTGCGCAAGGCGCTGCCCGAAATCGGCCGCTACGTGGGGCCGCCGTGCTATCTGCGCGCGGGAATTTCCACGCCCATCTGTACCGAAGGCTCGCATTTCTGCGGCGTAAAAGTCTGGCTCGATTTTCCGAATATCGAGCGTCGGATCTGAATCCAGCGTGCGCTTTTACTGGGAAGACCTCGCCTATATCCACGATTTGGGATTCAGCGACTATGCGCTCGGGGCCACGCCCGGAATACTGCGTATTCTTAGGTCGCATGGCATTAGTCGCGGTCTCGTGGTCGATCTCGGATGCGGCAGCGGCCGTTGGGCACGCGAGCTGAATCGCGCAGGGTACGACGTGCTTGGGATCGATCAATCGCCCTCAATGATCCGTTTGGCCCGCAAGCGCGCGCCGCGGTCTCGATTCAAGGTGGCATCGCTTTGGAATACCTCGCTGCCACCCTGTGACGCGATTACTTCGATGGGCGAGTGCTTGAATTACTGTTTCGACCGCGAGAATCAGCAAGGGCTCTCGGACTTGTTCAGGCGAGCGTACGCCGCGCTTCGGCCGGGAGGGCTGCTCATATGCGACTTTGCCGGCCGTGACCGGCGACCCGGTAAAAAGGGAAGAGAGCACCGCTCAAGCGGTAGACGCTGGTCGTTGGTGTCGCGCTCCACGGCCCATGGACAACGGCGAGTCCGGCGCCACATTGTCGCTTATCTCCGCGTGGGCAACCACTGGCTACGAAGCGAAGAGGTTCACGATCTTCGCCTTCACCCCGTTGGAGAGATTCGTATGCACCTCAACCGGTGCGGTTTTCGCGTACATTTGGTGAAAGGCTACGGGAAATTTCGCCTCCCGCGAGGCATTCACGCAGTCGTGGCCATCAAACCGAAAGCCTGTGCGGACTAAGCCGGAAGCTGTGGCACTGCCGCAATCAGCGTCTGCATGTACGGATGTTTCGGCTCTCGGAGCGCTTGCTCTGCTGGCCTGTACTCGACGAATCGCCCGCCGTGCATCACCGCTACGCGCGTCGCTAGTTGCGCCGCTACCTGAAGGCTGTGCGAGATCTCCTACGCTGATTTACATTTGCAGGTCGGCGCCGCGCGAAACCGCGACGGTGGGTTCAATGGTTGGGCGCGGCGCTCGACGCATCATCTCGACAAAGACGCGGACGAGTTCCGGATCAAACTGATTGGCGGCGCAGCGTTCCAGTTCGGCAAACGCGTCCTCCGGCGTGCGCGCCCGCTTATAGGTACGGGCGGAGGTGATCGTGTCGTATGCGTCGGCGATGGCGATTACGCGCGCGCCGTGCGGGATCTGCGCGCCTTCCAGCCGATCGGGATATCCGGAGCCGTCGTAAAACTCGTGATGGTGACGCACCATCAGGCGGATCCGCCCCATGGTTTTGAGCGGTTCCAGGATGCGGCCGCCGAGATCGGTGTGCGTTTTCATCGTTTCCCACTCGGAGGCATCCAGTGGGCCGGATTTGTTGAGGATTACCTCCGGAATTCCCACTTTACCGATATCGTGAAGCAGCCCCGCAAGGCGAATTTCCTCCACTTCCTCGGGACACAAGCTGAGTGCCTCGGCAATCATGGCGGCGTACGTCGAAACCTTTTGTGAATGTCCCTGGGTGTAGTGATCTTTTGCGTCAATCGCAAGCGCTAGTGAAGTGACTGTTTCAACCACGGCTGCCGGCAATCCGTCGCCGGACCCGTTCCCTCCCTGCTCTTCCAACGAACGCGTGAAATGCTCCAGCCGCCGGTAGATTTCCTCGAATGCTTCGGGACCCGTCGAGAACAGGCGCTTCAGCGTCACTCCGAGGTACGCCTCAAGCACGTCCTTCTTCCAACGCTTGCGATCGATCGGGTCGCCTTGCTCCGAGCTGGATACGGAATTGCCGCCCTGATGCTTCGACAAATACATGGAAGAATCGGCGACCTGGATCAGTTCCTGCGGCGTTGATCCGTGCACTGGGAACGCCGCAATGCCAAAGCTCGCGGTAACGTTCTTGTCGCGCAGCAAGGGGTCGGAAGCGATCCAGCTGCGGAGCTTATTGGCAAGCTGGCGCGCCTGCTCCACCGTCGTTTCCGGCATCAGGATTACGAACTCGTCTCCGCCGTAGCGGGCCACTACGTCTGAGCGGCGGCAGTGTTCTTCCAAGATGTGTCCCACGCGCTGGAGCACCACGTCGCCTTCCAGGTGGCCGTAGAAATCGTTCACGAATTTGAAGCGGTCGAGGTCCATCAGCGCCAAAGCAAATGGCCGGTTGGCGCGCGTCGAACGCTTCCATTCGGACGAGAGCGCTTCCATCAAGAAGCGGTGCGTTTTCACTCCCGTGAGTCCATCGGTAATGGCCTGTTCCTGAGCCTTCTGGAAGGTGAGCGCGTTATGCAGCGCTCCGGCGAAAAGATCGGCGAGCGTCCGCAGCGACGTTACTTCCTGTTCCGGAAAGTCGCGCGGTTCAGACGACTCCACGTAGAGTACTCCAAGGAATTGGTCGGCATAGCTGATGGGCAGCGCCACCGAAGCCACCGATCCGGGCAGCACTAGGCGCGGCGACGACGCATCGAGATTGCGAACCACGCCCATTTGGCCCGAGCGCGCCACGTGTCCGATCAAGCCCTCGTCGAGCAATACGCGCCGGCCGAGCGCTTCGCGACGGACGCCGGCTTCCGCCTGAATCACAAGTTCCTTCGCGGAATAGTCGAGCAGTGCGATGCCGATGTGGTCGTAGCCGAGGTGGCGTTCCATTTCCACCACGATTTTCGAGAGCATTTCGGTGGGATCGAGCGTGTTGATCGCGTGTCCGGAGACGTTGTTGATCAGCTGTAGTTGGCGCGATTTCTTCTGCTCTTCAGCGAACAGTCGCGCGTTTTCGATGGCGATGCTGGCCTCGCTGGCCAGTA
>JBOGNC010000232.1:0-7202 GCA_050747045.1 Candidatus Acidiferrales bacterium
CATGACCCGATTGCGATGCGAGGCCCCAAGGTGCTCAGATCGAACTGTAAATATCGAGCGCGCGGCCTCTCCACCCACCACGGGTCCGCGCAGCGCGAGAAATTTTTGCGCAGTTCCCAATTTTTAGGAGGTGCCTTATGCCCGAACTGAAGGGCCTCAAAGTCGCGATCCTCGCCACCGACGGTTTCGAGCAGGTCGAACTGACCGAACCGCGCAAAGCGCTCGACGAAGCCGGAGCTCAAACGAAAGTCGTTTCTCCGAAACCGAAAGGCCAAGAAATTCGCGGTTGGAAATTCAAGGAATGGGGCGAGAGCGTAAAAGTCGACGAATCGCTCGATGAAGCCCGGCCTGACAATTACGAAGCGCTTCTCCTGCCCGGCGGCGTCATGAACCCGGACAAGCTCCGTATGGAGCCGAAAGCCGTGGCCTTCGTGAAATCCTTTTTCGACGCCCGAAAGCCGGTAGCGGCAATCTGCCACGGGCCTTGGACGATCGTCGAGGCGGGCGTCGCCAGAGGCCGAAAAATCGCTTCGTGGCCGTCCATCAAAACCGACCTCCGCAACGCGGGCGCTGAATGGATCGACTCCGAATCTGTAACCGATGGCAATCTCGTCTCGGCGCGCAAACCGGACGATATTCCCGCGTTCAATCGCGCCATGCTCGATCTCTTCAGTTCCGGTCGTCAGCGGCCGCGCGCCGCCACCCGCTGAAAACGGTCGGCCACGGTTTTTCTGAAGCGCAGGAGCTTGCTCGCGCTCGGCCTAGTCGAGGCTAGCCTTGGCGCCGGTGTCTAACCAAATGAAATCGCGGTCAGAGCAAAATGTCGTTCACTCAGTCTGTAAACGCGCACTCCCTCCCGCGGGGACAGAAAGCTGGGCGTGTGCGCTATTCGATGAAATCCGCGGCGTGAGGCTCTAAAACTCAGGCAAACAACCCACTGCTCCGTACCGAGCCCTGAAATAACACTTCAAATCAGGCTTTGGCCCGAGTTTGCAGAATGCCTCTCTTTCTTCCGATGCTAGAATTCTCCCTGTGACCAACGCTCCCGACCCTCAGCCGCTGATCTACGTCCACGACCTCTGCAAGCATTTCCGCACCTTTCGCCGCCGCGAAGGCCTCCTGGGCTCAATCCAGAATCTGTTCGTCCGCCAGTATCAGACTGTCGCCGCTGTCGATCGCGTCGGCTTTTCCATACAGCAGGGCGAGTCCGTCGGCTATATCGGCCCCAACGGCGCCGGAAAATCCACCACCATCAAGATGCTCACCGGCATCCTAGTTCCCACCAGCGGCGATATCCGCATCAACGGCTTCGTCCCGCATCGCCAGCGCCGCGAGTACGTGAAAACCATCGGCGTCGTCTTCGGCCAGCGCACTCAGCTCTGGTGGGACATCGCCGTGATCGAGTCCTTCAAGCTCCTCCGCCGCATCTACGACGTCTCGCAACGCGATTTCGACCAGCGCATGGAGCAGTTCAATGAAGTCCTCAACATCCGCGATTACCTTTACACGCCGGTCCGCAAACTTTCTCTCGGCGAACGTATGCGCTGCGATCTGGCCGCCGCGCTGCTTCACAATCCTCCGCTTCTCTTCCTAGACGAGCCCACCATCGGCCTCGACGTGGTAGCCAAAGACCGCATTCGCCGCTTCCTCCACTCCGTGAATCGCGAATTTCGCACCACGATTCTGCTCACCACCCACGATCTCGACGATATCGAGGAGCTTTGCCGCCGCATCATGATCATCGACCACGGCCGCGTCCTCTACGATGGCCCGCTCGACCGCCTGAAAGAACAGTTGCTGCGTACCAAGCTGGTGAAGTTCGTTCTGAAGGACCTTGCTGAAGCGAAGCGAGTCGCTGGCTTCGCTCGCGACGGCCTCGAACTCGAACGCGTCAACGAAATGACCTTCCGCATCCGCTTCGATCGCCACCGCTTCGCTACTTCCGACCTGATCCGTGAAATTCTCTCGGCCGTCGATGTCCGCGACCTGCTCATCGAAGACGAGCCCATCGAAGAAATCATCAAGCGCATCTACGCCGGCGAAGCTTCCCTGGAAATGTCTCCAAAGTAAGGTTGG
The DNA here is from genome assembly GCA_050747045.1 of Candidatus Acidiferrales bacterium. Taxonomy (GTDB): domain Bacteria; phylum Acidobacteriota; class Terriglobia; order Acidiferrales; family UBA7541; genus Palsa-295. Next base: position 2,077 of record JBOGNC010000232.1, read on the forward strand.
TACACTTGCGGCATCTCCGTCCGCGCACTTTACGCGTCGTGGCTAAGGTTTGGTGCGGAATACGCCGACGAGTACGCCCAAGCATACTCCGCATCAATCCCCGTGCGAATTTAGGGAACGGTTGATATCAGAACTTCAGTTCAAATCCCAGCTGTATTGCTCGCGGGCCTCCCGATCCGACGATGGGGTTGCCCGCTGCAACGTCTGGAGTGGCGGCCGCGGAGCCGAAGGCGCCTGGCGCTCCGGGGTCGGTAAGGCCAGTGCCGGCGTTTACCCCGAACGGATTGGCAAACTCCGGATGGTTGAGCACGTTGAAAAACTCGGCCCGGAACTGGCCCGTGAATCGTTCTCCGAATCGCCAGTTCTTGAAAACCGAGAGGTCCCAATTGCGGAATCCTGAATCACGAAACATGTTGCGCCCCATCGTTCCGATTGTCCCGAACGGGGGCGGCGCCATAACCGACTTGCCTTTCACATAACAGCCGACGGTATCCAACGTCTGACCCGCCCCTTGCGATCCCGCGGGTGCTACAGCATTGCATGCTGCCCGGAAGGGTTCACTTTGTGCTGGAGTTAAAGTCACCTGCGGGGTGTTGAGCGGGTATTCAGTACAGGTAACGCCATCGGTTGTCTCAAACGCGCCGCTGCAAAAAGGGATCCCCACGTACTTAGAGGTGAAATCGGAGGGATTGCCAAAGAAATCCCACGGATCTACAAATTCGCCGGTCTCGCTGATGTCCTGGTTGGGAACGCCGCCTAGGGCACCGGCGCTGACCACTCCCCACGGCAGGCCGGTCTGAAGGGTCACAATCGAATTGAGCTCCCAACCATCGAGCAACTGCAGCGGCGATTTCCTGTTCGGCAGGTCATAGGTTGTCGTCAGCGTCAAACGATGGCGGACGTCAAAATCGGAGTTGCCTTTCATTAACGCAAAGTGAAGGCCATCGGACGGCGCAGCGACATCATCAATGCCGTGGGAATAGGTGTAAGACGCGAGAAAGGAGAGGCCATGGGAAGGGTGCTGCTCAAACTGCACTTGCAAGGCGTTGTAATGCGAAGTAGGGGCGCTTACATCTTCGTTGATGTGGTGCAGATAGGGAAACTGAGGGGCATAGGGTCCGCTCAGGTTTCCACTCAGGGGATCAACGGGAGCGTTCAGGTCTATGGTCGACCAAAGGTCTGCCCCGTAGTTACCAACGTAGGTCACGTCCAGCCCGAGCGAACTCGTGAACTGGTGTTGGATGCCGAAGTTCCAATCGACGATATACGGAAATCTCAAATTCGGGTCCACGAACGTGATGGTGCATTGGGCAAAATTTGAGCATGACGGTGTGATGTTAAGATTTGGGAATACGACATTATTCCAATCGCTGTTACTGGGGACTACGAATACCGTACTATTATTGATAGTGCCAGTGCCCGGTACGCCATTCAGCGTGAATCCCGTTGGAATCGAACCGGCGCCAGCCAGGGTCTCCAAGTTCGGGTGGTCGTAGATCAGCGCTGCGCCCGCGCGGATCGCGGTCGTCGCATGACCCGTGGGATCCCACGCGAGGCCGAATCTCGGCGAAAAATCGCCGCGATTCGGCTTGAAAAGTGTATTGAACCCGTTGCTCCCGATCTGTATCAATCCGGTCGTCGGGCTGAACCCGCCGAGCAAGTTACTGGTCTCCGTGGGAGGTGAAAAATACTCGTAGCGCAGGCCCAGGTTCACAGTCAATCGCGGAGTAACGCGCCAGTCATCCTGAGCGAAGCCGGCGTAGTACCACGTCCTCAAATGGCGAACTCCATTGCCCACACCGATCAAGGCGAAAGATGGGTTTCCGGAGAGGAAGTCTTCCAGCGGCGTGGAGTTGGAAAAGGCGCCTCCACCACCAAAGGAGATATCACCGCGGTTAAAAAATTGGCAGCATGAGTCCACGGAGATATGTGACATTTCGTAGCCGAACATAAACGTGTGATTCCCGCGAATGTAGGTGACGGTGTCCAGTCCGTCGTAAACGGGGTCTGGGCCGTCCCCAATGGGGCTGATAATACTTGTCCCCAGCGAGTTAAAGCCCGAGATACCGATCGTTGGCAAGCCACCTACGCTGGTTACGCCCGTGTTGATGCCATACGTTGTTGCCGGCACGGTGTCGGCGTGGCGGGTTTGCGTCAGGCGGTTCATGCCGAAGGTAAGCTGGTTCACGATAGCGGAACCCGGCGTCCAGGTCCAACTCTCCGTGTTCACCCAAACGGACATCGGGATCTGCACGTCAAAGATAGGATTCACGTACGGGTGATCTTCCCCGGCGCCCAGGTACTCGCTGTGGAAGAACATGCCGTTGAGGGTGTTGTGCTCGTTGATGCTATAGGTAATTTTTGCGATACCGTTATCGGTGAGGTCGGTGTTGGGAAATCCAAACGTCTGGACCGGCGAACTCGTGGCGTTCGCTGGGTAAAGAGACAACAGGCTCTGGCTGACAGCGCTGATCGGAATGCCGGCGTTAGTTAAAGCCGCCTCGGCATCCGGGATGCTGTTGGTTGTGTCCCCGGCGGGTTGCGAGGTTGACACCTGCGAAGTGGTTTCCGGGATAAACTCGACGAACGAATTGGCAATCGCGTCGCGGCGCTCTTCGAAGGCGGCGAAGTAGAAGAGCTTATTCTTGATGATGGGACCGCCCAAACTGGCTCCCCAATTCTCCAGCGAGACGGACGGAACTGGCTGCGGCGCTGGATTGAAAAAGTTGCGCGCATCCCAGGAGCCATCGCGGCCGAAGGCGTAGGCGCTGCCATGCAGGCCATTCGTGCCCGTCCTGATTCCTACGTTGATCACTTCGCCCGAGAGCCATCCGTACTCCGCCTTCGGATTCTGCTCCACGTTGAACTCCGAGATGGCGTCAAGCGGTAGCACGGAGCCCGCGTCGGTAATGGGCGTTCCCGTGTTCATCACGGTCCAGCCGAAGCTGTAATCGATGTCCATCAACCCGTCCACGAAGTAGGCCGTATTTTGCGGACGCTGCCCGTTCGAACTCTGCTGCCACGGTCCGCCGCCCGGATAAATGACGACGCCCGGCCGGAGAGCAACTAGATTTTGGAAGTTCCGGCCGTTGAGGGGCAAATCGTTGATTTGCGTGTTGGTCAGTGTTCCGCCGACTGTAGCGCTCGTGGTGTCCACCAGCGGCACCGCCTCGGTTACGGTGACTCTCTGCGTGTTTGCTCCAAGTTGCAGCGTGATATCGGCCCGTGTGTCGAGCCCCACCTGGACAACTACGCCTTGGTGCACGACCACCTTGAAGCCCGCCGCCTGGGCACTAACGGTGTAGTTTCCGGGATTGAGCGCTGCGGCAACGTACGCGCCTGAGCTATCCGTGGTAAGCGTTCGGGACACATTGGTTCCGATGTTTGTGACGGTGACAGTGGCTCCCGCAACGACGGCCCCTGATGGATCAGTTACCTTCCCCAAAATTCGTCCGAAATTAATTTGCGAAAATACCGGGGAGCAAACTAAGAAGATCGCTAACGCGGCTTCCAATAAAGTGGCCCATAAAGATCGTGACCGCTCGTTCACTTCAACACGTATCGCTCTTCCGCTTGGATTCGCCATGGTTTCCACCTTGTCACTAGGATCGCGCGGAGAAACTTTCCCCACCGCTGGGGCGGGAGTATACTCCCGCGACTCAACTTGTAAATCGAAATCATAGTTAACGTTTATTTATGTAGCGCGGACCCCTCTCGCGATACTGTTACTTCACGCAAGCGGCCTTACGTAGCGGAGCAGAAGAAACGAAGCGATGGAACAACGTCGACAGGAAATCCGCAGAAATCACCTAACCGACGAAGCGTGACGCCGCGTGGGCGCCAACGTACAACCGTGCATCGGCGTAATCCGCGCTTCGTCCCCCGGCTTTCACCAAGCGGCGTTCTCAATCGACAATAGTCAGTCCGCTCGCGGCCTTCGAAATCACGCACGTGTGAAAACATTCCGTTAAAAACCGGGTAACTCCCATATCGTTCAGCCCTCTCGCGTCGAGCTACGCAGACTTGCGGAGTGTATTTACCTGATAGAATTTGCCGGTGAATCCTGTTAGCGTCGGTCGGGGCGTTTTATGCCTCCGACGAGAATGAATTTAGACGATCACAGCTCGAATTTCCGGCCCGCGTCCGAGGCACTGCCGCGCGCCGCGAAGTGTATTGTCGATTCGCCCCTTCCTTGCCTCACTGCTCAAAATCTCGGCCGCCAAATGCTTTCGCAAGGGCGGAACAGTCGATCGGCCTTTGGCACTCGTAAGTTACTGAAAACAAAAGATCGGGTGCGCCCAAGGGCGGAACGTCCCGGTGCATGCGCCAAGCGCGATTTCCGGCACCGTAGCGTCACGCCGAAACGGGCTCCCCGGCCCCCTTTATCTCTTAGTCCGGAGTTCCCATCATGGGCGCGCTGATCGACGCGCTCGCCCCCTATGCCGAATTCAGCCGCGTCGGCTTCGTCAACATCCTTGCCTTCCGCCTGCGCTACTTCACCGGCATCCTCACGTACTCGCTGAACGTCACCATCTACTACTTCATTTGGAGCGCCGTGTACCACAACGGTCAATCCATCGCCGGGTACAACATGTCGCAGATGATCACCTACGTCAGCGTCGGCTGGATCATTCGCTCGTTTTACTCCAACACCATAGATCAGGAAATGGCCTACGAAGTGATTGACGGGAAAATCGCCATGGACCTGATCAAGCCGGTTTCCGTTCCGTGGATGTGGATTTCGCGCGCCATGGGCGAATCCGCATTCCGCCTAGGCCTTCTGACGCTCCCCGTCGCGCTCGTCATCACCTTTATTTTCCCGATGCAGGCGCCGGCCTCGCGCTGGGATTTCTCTATGTTCTTGCTCTCCACGCTCGGCAGCTTTTTTCTGATGGCCGCGATCGGCTTCCTGATCGGTACCTGCGCCATTCCGCTCAAATCGATCCTCGCGCTCGTCCGCGCCAAGCAATGGCTGATCGAGCTGCTCTCGGGATTGCTTCTCCCGATGTCGTTTTTCCCAAAACCCGTTGCCATTGCCATGGCTTGGCTGCCGTTCGAGCATATCGCGTACACACCGCTGCAAATTTATCTCGGCAAGCTGAGCCACGCCGAGGCGCTGCGGGCGC
>JBOGNC010000233.1:0-7159 GCA_050747045.1 Candidatus Acidiferrales bacterium
GGATTGCTCGGGAATTGCGCTGTGAAGCTGCCGTCCGTGGCTTTAAATGTGTGCCATCGATAGGGGAGAAACTCATCGTAATGGGCAACGATCGTCGCGAGGAGGACGGCACAAACGATTGTGACGATTTGGTTCGCGGTGATTTTCATGCGTGGAATTCTAGGCTGGTGCCCCGTTGCGTGAAAGCGAAAAGGGCGCAGCAAGCCTTCCTTCGTCAGGCCAGGGCAGCGCCCCTTCGGACCGGCGCGATGTCGCGACGACAGCGACGGGAGGAAGTGAGGGGAAATCAGCGAGACCCACAGAACGGGCTCCGCGCGCGCAGGGCGAGCCTAGGGTACCCGCGCCCTTCGCAGAAAGCGCTCAGAGTGCGGAACCTGGCACCCTGAACACGGAAACGTGGAGCGCAGGTCACGCGGAGAGGCACGCGCCAATGGGAGATTGGCGCTCCCAGAGACGGATCAGGCGGGATCTAGCGACTGGTTGGGTGGCGTACCGGAAACGGGCACGAGTTTGCGGATCTCTTCGATGAGCTTACGAAAATCGGCCTTTTCGATGACGGAATGAATGCCGGCCTCTTTCGCGGCATTCTCGATGCGCGCGGAAGCGATGAAAGTGTAGAGCAGGACCGGGACGTGCGGCAGCATGGCGCGGATTTGGCGGCCAGCGCTGATGCCGTCGAGCACGGGCATGGAAAAGTCCAGAATGACGAGGTCGGGTTTGAGTTCGGCGGCCCTTTCGACGGCTAATTGGCCGTTGGCAACTTCGGAGCATACTTCCCAACCGGGGTCCCCTTGCGAAATGATGTTGGAGAGCATGGGACGAACGCGATCGTTATCGTCGGCGAGCAAGATGCGAAGCACGGGAGCTTTCGGGCTTGGGTCGGCTTGTGCAATCAAGTTGTCCTCGTAGGTTGCGCGGTAGTCAGCAGAGATAGGACTCCGCGCGTCACCGCAAACAGTGCTGTTCTGGCACCTCCTTGAAGCCGGATGGGCGCCTAAGACCAAGACGCGCGCCATTCTCTTCGCAGTCGAGGAAAGCCTGGAGCTTCGTGAATCCTACGCTGCGCGCAGCCAGGCGCAACCCGGTGAACGCCTGGTTAACTAGAACAAAACAATGAGATAGCGGCAGCGCCGGAGGAACCACGCCAGAAAATTAGCGGGCGTCGCCAAGCCTCTTACATCAGCCAGGGCAGCACTAAGTCACCTAAAGTTGTATATAATGCACGGCCATGGCGAGGAAACTCTCCCTTGCGCAGATCGCCGGCATTTTCGTGCTCGCGGCGTTCACGGTGTTCATCACTTGGCGGGCGAAGAAGCTAGAAACGTCACTGACCGGGCAGGCGGAGACGGCGGTGATGGTCAACAAGCAAGCGCCGACGTTTTCTCTGCCATCGCTTTCGGGAAACCAGGTTTCGCTGGCAGACTACCGCGGCAAAAAAGTGGTGGTAAGTTTCTGGGCCAGCTGGTGCGGTCCGTGCCGCAGGGAAATGCCCATGCTGCGGTCGTTCTACGAGCAGTACCACCAAGCCGACTCGAACTTTCAATTTTTGGCGGTCAGCCTGGACGACAACCGCACCGATCCCGCCAAATATGCGGCCGAGGAAAATCTTCCCTTTCCCGTGCTTTTGGATCTGACGCAGCAGGTCGGCCAAGAGTATGGCGCAGACGCGATTCCCACGCTGTACGTGATCAACGAAGAGGGCAAAGTAGTCTACGGACAGGTGGGATTCAACCCCACGATCCAATTTCGGCTGATGCAACTGCTGGGAATTAAAATCACTCCAACGACCCTAGGAACCGTACATGTCAACCCCGGCGATTGAGTTCCGCAACGTGACCAAGGTGTATCGCCGGCGGCTGGCCGGACAGGAGATCCCCGCCCTTTCGGATGTGTCGTTCGAGGTGATGCCCGGCGAAATATGCGCGTTCCTGGGCCCGAACGGAGCCGGCAAAACCACCAGCATCAGCATTCTGATGGGATTTCTGTATCCGGACGCGGGCGAGATTCGCGTGCTAGGGTGCGAGCCCGGCGACGTTCGCGCCAAGCAGCAGATTGGTTTTCTGCCTGAGAATTTCGCCTTTTACAAGTATCTGAACGCGGGAAAATTGCTACGCTTTCACTGCGTGCTGGCCGGAAGGACGGACGCGGGCAGGGACGCATTCATTCGCGAACTGCTAAGCAAAGTGCACCTCGACGAATACAGAAATCTGAAGATTGGGAAATATTCGCGCGGCATGGTGCAACGGCTGGGCCTGGCGCAGGCTCTTGCCGGCGATCCGCGCTTGCTGGTGCTCGACGAGCCCACCTCCGGACTCGATCCCGCTGGACGCAAGGAAGTGCGCGATTTGATTCTGTCGCTGAAGGCGGCAGGCAATACGATCTTCCTCAGCTCGCATATTCTGTCCGAGGTGGAACAGATCTGCGACCGCGCCATCATCATCGACCACGGAAAGCTGGTGCGGGCGGGAGCTCTGGATGAACTGCTGGCCTCCGGCGACCGCGTCGAGATCGTGGCTAACCAAACCACGCCGGAGATCGACGCAGCGATCGCGGAATGGGGCGGTGCGATCGAGCGCGGCCCGCACGGGATAAGAATCAACATAGCGGTCGAAAAAAAACGCGAGCTGGCCGAAAAGCTCTGGGCCTCGGGATGCGAGGTCGTGAGCCTCACTCCCCTGCGCAGTTCCCTTGAAGAATTTTTCCTGCGCATGGTGGGTCAGGACGGAGGCGCATCTTGAAAATCTGGGTTTTGGCCCTCAACACATTTCGCGGCTTCCTGCGCGACAAGCTCATCATCGTCTTTTTCATCTTCTTCGCTTGCGTAGTGCTGCTGCTGGTCTCTCCGCTGCTCGCGCTGAAAGCCGTGCACGGGCCCGAAGCGCGCGCAGCGCAGACCTTAGTTTTTTCGCTCGTCTCCTCGATCATGTACCTGGTAAGCCTGTGCGGCAGCGTTCTGGCCGCGTGGACCGGCGCCGATTCCGTGGCTGCGGAGATGAAATCCGGCACCATCCTGGCGGTGATGGCCAGACCGGTGAAGCGCTGGGAATTTCTGATCGGGAAATTCACCGGCGTGATACTGCTGATGGCCGTTTACACGGGCCTGATGACCGGCCTTCTCTATTTGCTCTTTTGGATGGGCGCCCAGCGGAGTAGCGCCTCGCTCTGGGAGCTGCTGGCTTACCCGATGGTCCGCTACTCCATTTATGCCGCTATCGCCATGCTGCTGGTCACGGTGATGCATCCGGTGATTGCGTGGGCAGTCACCATGGTCCTCGCGGTACTGGCGATCGTCGTTTCGCCGCCCGTTGAAATGTGGCCGCATCGGCTGGGGTGGCTACGCGATGCGCTCTACGCTGTTTTGCCCTCTGTCGGATTGCTCTCCGAGAGCCGCTTCATGTCTCTCACGCAATCGTCACTGAAGCCCGTGCCATGGCTCGACCATGTCACTGCTCTGGCCTACGGCCTGGACTATGCGCTGATCTGCCTCCTGCTGGCCATGTGGTCGTTTCACTACCGCAGCTTGCGGCGCGATTAAGCCCCGCAATTACCAGGAGCGGCAAAAGCGATAATCTTCCACCTCCGCTTGCAGATGGGACCAGACAGACGCCCGCCTGAAACTAAAGCATTTGCGCCTTGCGACCGATTAGCCATGCAGGACTGGACCGTTTCGGGGACGAAGTCGACCGTGTCCGACTCTCTTCCGCAGCCGCACCGCGGCAGCAAATCGTAAACGGCGGAGGTGCCTTTGCCCGCGCACAAAAAACATGAACCGCACGTAGCTCTAATGCATGGCTTCGAGGTCCGTCCGAAATCGTTCATCTTTTTCGATCGCGCCACAGGCACGCCGGGCTTCGAACTGAAGGCTACCGCCGATGGGGAGCTTCCCGTCGATATGGCCGTCAGCCAGCTCGCCATGCAGTGCGTAGCCAGCGGACGCAACCCAGGAGATTTTCAACTGACCATCACCACCGACGCCGATCTATTGAGCGAGATTACTCCGCGCGTGAAACGGCTGGTGCAGAAATATCTTGGAAGAGAGACTCCGGTTCAGATCAGCCCGCGCCAGGAGGAAGTGCTACGGGCGGTGGCGCAGAATCTGAGCAACAAGGAGATCGCCAGCAAGTTTCACATTTCCGTGCGCACCGCAAAATTCCATGTGTCGGCGCTGCTGGAAAAGTTCCGTGTTCCAAACCGGGCCAGTCTGATGCTGCTGGCAAGAGACTCGTTCGCACAGACCGACAAGCCCTCGATTGTGGAAGCCTCTGTTAAGCTTGCGGCCGGCCGGGACCGTGATTCAGCAGCTTTGCGCGGCGATTCGCTCTTGCGCGTGATGAAATAGTCGCGGCCGTCTGCGTCGGCCGCTAACGCACGGAAGGATGTCCAATGCATGCGCGGCCCGCCTGCTACCTTGCGGAGAGAACCTCTCCCAATTTTCCTCCGGACGGTTCCTCCTGAATCAGAGGCAGCAGGAATTCTTGCAGCCGCCGCCTTTCGGCTTGCACCAGCTCGTTCAACTGAATGCCCATTCGATTTTCGCTCAGAAGGCGCCTCACCAGCCCCGAGCCGCTGATCGGCTGTGGGCCCGGCGGCGCAAAGAGGCTGACGTGCACAGCCGAGCCTGCTGGGATGCTGGAGCGGCCCTGGACCATCATACCGTTGAGGCTGACGTCGATCGTTTCGCCCTCCCACTCCATCCGGTCCACAATCAGGCGCACTCGCGAACGGAGCGGAATTCTCCGAAACCGGCGCCGCTCGTGCTCGACCGCCCCCTGTGTTGCGGTGATTAACTTCAGCAGCCGGCTGCGGTCAAGCGGCTTGTAGAGAAAAAAGCTTGCTCCTGCCTGAAACGCCTGCGAGACCGCGGAGGGACTCTGATCTTCGCTCAGGAGGATTACCGGCGTCATACGGTTGAGTCCGGAAGCTCGCAATTGGCGCACCAGCGTGATTCCGTCCGGCGCGGGCATTCGCAAATCGAGCAGCACCATCGCGAACTTTTCTTCCTGCAGGCTCCGCGCCGCTTTGGTGCTGTCCGTCAGCACCAATGAGTCGACCCCCGTAGCTGATAGCAATTCCCGGACAAGGTCACCGGCCGCCCGGTCATCGTCCACAACAAGTGCGCGTTCCCTCATGGGATATCGCCTCCCCGGATATTTCGTCGATCGCTTGTCACACGCTCGTCGGAATGTTCGCGCGTACGCTGTGACTCAAGAGGCTCAATTTGAGGGAACCTGCGCTGGACCCATAATTTCCAAGTAATCAAAGCGCACACCCACACCGAAAGCGCCATGGCCAGGAGTGAATTCGTGCGCATGTGCCACGTGTCCGATGCACACCCAATCGCAGCAAGGTTCGCCAGTCACCTCTAAGGGCATCTTGAGGACGACTTGCACGGCGGCACCTCTTCCGAATGGCGAGTCGGTGAGGAAATACACTCCTCGCTCGGATATGTTGGCTGATTCGACCACTTTTTCTGGTTCGTTCGATTTTAAGGCACGGATGCGGAGCGGAACACTCACGTGATATCGGCGAGCAGAACGACGATCGGCTGGCTTCATAGGATCCCTCATGCCGAAGCGCGGACACTTCGGCGGAAATTTCCTTCTGAAGGGGCACCTACGCTATCGGCCGTTTGAGGCTAAACCTTGCGTGATTTAGCGGACTTTCTCAACCTAGTCGAGGAATGGCTAGTTTTAGTCCTAGTCCTCTATCCTTACTCCTTTAGTTGCGACGGATAGAGTTTTAGAGGGGATATACTGTCGCCCGAAATCTCGGAGGCAACGATGGCGGCGGAAAAGGCAGCCAAGGTGGCGATGGTGACGGGCGCTGGCAGCGGGATCGGTAAGGCTGTGACGTTGGCGCTGGCGCGCGAAGGCTATGCGATGGTGCTGGCGGGGCGGCGTCGCGAGCCGCTCGAAGCGGTGGCAGCGGAAATCGCACGGGGCGGTGCGCAGGCTGTCGCGGTGCCCGCGGATGTGACCGATCCGGCGTCGGTACGCGCGCTTTTCGCTCAAGCCAAGGACTCGTTTGGGAGGCTCGACCTGCTGTTCAACAACGCCGGAATTTCCGGCGGTGCGGTGGCCATCGAGGAGCAGAGCTTCGAGCAGTGGCGCGCAGTGGTCGATACGAATTTGACCGGCACATTTTTGTGCACGCAGGAAGCGATGAAGATCATGAAGGCGCAGGAGCCGCGCGGAGGACGCATCATTAACAACGGCTCGATTTCGGCGCACGCGCCGCGGCCAGGCTCGGCGCCGTACACAGCGTCGAAACACGGCGTGACTGGGCTGACGAAAGTGACGTCGCTCGACGGGCGCAAGTACGACATCGCGTGCGGGCAGATCGACATCGGCAACGCCGCGACGCACATGGCCGAGCGCATGAAGCGCGGAGTGCCACAAGCGAACGGAACTATCGCTCCCGAACCAACCATGGATCCGGCGGACGTGGCGCGCGCGGTGGTCTATATGGCGTCGCTGCCGCTGGAGGCAAATGTGCAGTTCATGACCGTAATGGCGACGAAGATGCCATTTATTGGGCGAGGATAAGGATGAACGCCGCAGGAAGAGAAAGAATAGATGTCTCACCCCTGTTCGCGAACGGCACGCGAGGGGATAAGGAGGACCACCACAACCGGAAGAACCGCAAAATCCGCACCCTTTGCAAAAAGCGCAAAGAGTGCGGCACCCGGAACTGCAAAACCGAAGGAACCGCGATTATTCGTAGCGGAGGGCGATCATAGGATCGACGCGCATGGCGCGGCGCGCGGGAATATAGCAGGCGGCGAGCGCAACAACGATCAGTAGCGCGGCGACGCCTAGGAACGTGAGCGGGTCATAGGCGCTGACGCCAAAAAGCATTTTGGTCATCAGGCGCGTGAGCGCGAGCGAAGCGGCGAGACCAACGGCGATACCGATGAGCGCCATCTTCGCGCCCTGGCCGAGGATCAGCCGCAGCACCTGGCTAGGTTGCGCTCCCAGCGCCATGCGCACGCCGATTTCATGAGTGCGCTGGCCGGCGAGGTAGGAAATCACCCCGTAGATGCCGATGCAGGAAAGCAGCAGCGCGAGCGCGGCGAAAATCGCCAAAAGGATCATCGAAAAGCGGCGCGCCGCGAGCGAATCCGAAATGATGCTGTTCATGGTTTTCACTTCGTAGACCA
>JBOGNC010000234.1:0-6938 GCA_050747045.1 Candidatus Acidiferrales bacterium
TCCACCATCCGCCGAATGGGACTGGAGCCGAGAAACATCGCGCATTCCATGGCCACGCCAACGCGCTCGCACACGTCGATCATGGCTTGGATATCCTGGCGATGCGTGCGGCCGCCGATATTGGGGCACAGCTTCATGCGCGAACTGAAAATCTCGCGCGCGAGCGCTTCGGTATCGGCGTATGCGCGCGGTCCGGCGCCGGGCAGGCCGATATTGACCAAGTCGATGCCGAGCGCTTCCATCAAGTGAAGGATTTCGATTTTCTCTGGAACGGAAGGGTCACGGACGGAAGGATTCTGCAAGCCGTCGCGCAACGTCTCATCGTTGAGCATCACGCGGCGACCGGGCGGAATTTCCGGGCCGGCATAGGTATTCCAATCGTGGGTGAGTTCGTCAGGCATGGCTAAGTCTCCGCGGCCGATGCACGCATTCTAGCGCAGGTTTCGGACCGCAATGACGAACGCAAAAGCAAGGAATGGTGCAGCCCACGCCTCTCCGCTGCGTGGAACCATCCCCGCACGTCCGCAGCATGCTAGAATACGCGCACAATTTAAAGGCGATGGAGTTCGCCTAAACCGTCCCTAGGACTAAGGACTGATGACTCCTGGCCGCCCGTCGGCGCCAGGAGTTTTTTTATAGGTGCCAGCGGCGTTCGAAAAATTTGGCATGGGAAGGAGAACTTTGTGCGCATCGCTCTGCTGATCGTATTTGGCGCGGCCGGTACGCTGGCGCGTTACGGCTTGCAAGGCCTGGTGCAGGAACGCACCGGCCCGGGATTCCCCTACGGCACGCTGACGGTGAATCTAATCGGATGTTTGGTGTTGGGCGCCGTCGGGGAGTACGCACTCGCACATCTGACGATTCCGCCGGAGTGGCGCATCGGAATCACCGTGGGTTTCATGGGCGCATTCACTACGTTTTCGACTTTCAGCTACGAAACCGTCCGGATGCTGCAGGACGGCGAGTGGCGCAACGCGGCCCTTTATTTGTCAGCGAGTATCGTCGGCGGGCTACTGGCGATCTTTCTCGGCATACACCTGGCGGACCGGATTTAATGGCGGAGGAGAGCGATGGAACAGCCGAAGGAACACGATGCAAAGAACGTGATCAAGCACGAACGCTTCGAAGGCGAACGCACGTTGATGCGCATTCACATCGGCGAATCGGATCGCTGGCGCGGCAAGCCGCTCTACGAGGCGATTGTGGAGCTTCTCCGGCGCGAAAAGTTCAGTGGCACAACGGTCCTGCGCGGAGTGGGTGGTTACGGCGGGTCCAGCATCTACCATACTGACAAAATTCTGCGGCTGTCGCAGGATCTGCCGATCGTTGTCGAGGTGGTGGAATCGAGCGAGCGGATCGAGCAAATCCTGCCGCGATTGGATGAGATGATCGGAGGAGGGCTGTTGACGCTGGAGAAAGTGCGCGTTATTCTCTACCGCTCCGCAAAATGATTTAGGCGAGATTAGTTGCGCCGTCAGATCGCTGCCGTTTCCCTTGTCTACGCCGGCAGTCGCCCGACGCTAACGACGACCTCCGGGCACGCCATGAACGCCACCGCCAGACCTACCCCGGAAACTTCTATTTGGAAATCCGGCACCGTTATGGACGAACCCGCGGCCGCGCCGAGATACGTTTGGGTGCCGAAGCGCACGCATTCCCCAGCTATCGAAGCCCCCATTAAAGTGGCGAATGCGGCCTCCGTAGACAGAATACGGGGCGAAGCCGAATGTCCACGGAGAGTAAAATCCCCAGCCGAACGGGCTGTCGATCACTCCAGAACCAGGAACAAACGTATACGACATAAACCAGGGATTCCAATACCAGCCTGGGCCATACCAACCCCACCATCCAGGTGCCCAGCCCAGCCCTGACCGATTCCAGCCGTAGAGGTATGGGGCCACCTTGACGTTCGCTTCCGCGAGATATTGAGAACGGAGCTTTGTCCAGCTATAGAGCGGATCCTCTTTCTTATACTGGCCCACGTTGAATTTCTTCGCCTTGAGGCGCGCAGTTTCCGGGTAAAGATTAACTTCCTGACCGGAATTGACGCGGACGTGATGATCGTTCTGAACTACAACCGCTTGACCTTTAATTACGCGGACTACTCCCTGCTGCGAAACGAAATCGTAGAGTCCGGTGTGAACTAGATAAGACGTGCTGTCGCCCTCCGCGATCATCAGGTTCTGCTCACTGTGGTATTCATCCACCTCTACGGTTGCCTCGCCGGAGGCAATCTTGACCTTTGTGTCGGTCAGGCTCGGCGAAACCATAGTGGCGGACGTGTCGTTGCCCAGCCGGAGAAAAACCCCCGGAGTGAGGAGCACCTCCACTCTGCCGTTTTCGGTTTCCAGAGTTTGACCGGCCTGAAGCGCAACCTTTCCAACTGACGGCGAGCTGAGCGTTTCAGCCCCGATGCGCGCCCGTCCTTCTACATAGTTGATAGTGCCCGGGCTTGCAGTCTCAGGATGGTCCGACGGAGCTACCTGAGACGAAGTGGCTGCCAGCGCCGGGAACGCCATAAGCGCCGCAAGTGCCAGGCACCCGAAGAATCTAGTTATAAATTTCGAGTTGAATTGACGCATTTGCTTGCCTCTCCCGATTAGACGTATAAACCCGTCGAACGACCCAGCCGCAAGTCCCTAAAAATACTGAGGATATGAAAAAGGAAGGGCCATCGGACCAACATAGGCGGGATCTGGCAATGCTTGGGCGGTGCCTCGGCAAACTGCTTGCGCCCCGATTCACCAATATGTTAGCCTTAGCGAACAAAAGGCGAATAAAAGCAGAGAGGGAAGGGTCTGCTTTTTTGACCAGGAGGGTGAATGGCGACATCCACGAGGGGTCTCGCGGTAAGGGCCGGGACAACTCTAGACACAGTGCAAGAGGCGCTCGGGGCGCTTGCGGCCAAATACCGGAGCGATGAGGTACTGACCGCAGTACGACAGATCCCTGCCCGCAAGGCAGAGTTTCGCCCTATGCCTGATTGGGTGCGGCCGGAACTCGCGTCCGCGTATAGCTCCAAGGGAATTGAGCAGCTCTATTCGCACCAAGCCGCAGCAGCAGAACTAGCCCGCGCCGGAAACGATTTCGTGGTGGTCACGCCCACCGCTTCAGGTAAGACGCTGTGCTACAACCTGCCCGTCCTGAATTCAGTACTCGAAAACTCGGATACGCGCGCACTGTACCTCTTCCCCACCAAGGCCCTAGCCCAGGACCAACTTACGGAACTCCAGGATCTGGCGAGACGCCTCGACGATTGCTTTGGCGTATTCACCTACGATGGCGACACGCCCAGTGACGCGCGCAAATCCATTCGCGAGCGCGGGCACGTGATCCTCACGAACCCCGATATGCTGCATACGGGAATTCTTCCACACCATACGAAATGGATGCGGCTCTTCGAGAATTTGCGCTACATTGTGCTCGACGAGTTGCATACCTATCGCGGGGTATTCGGCAGCCATCTCGCCAACGTTCTGCGGCGCCTGCGGCGAATCGCGGAATTTTATGGCTCGCGCCCGCAGTTCATATGCTGCTCGGCCACAATTGCGAATCCTGATGAACTGGCCGCGCAATTAATCGAGCGGCCAGCGCACGCGATCGAGGAAAACGGCGCGCCGTCGGCGGAAAAACTTTTCGTCTTCTACAACCCACCGATGATCAACCGCAATCTGGGCATTCGGCGCAGCTATCTGAATGAAACCGCGCGCGTGGCCAAGGAACTGCTGGCGCGCGAGCTGCAGACGATAGTCTTTGCAAACAGCCGACTGCACACGGAAGTGCTACTCACGTACCTTCAGCAGGCGAATCCGCCGCGGCCAGGCGCGTCAGAGCCGATCCGAGGCTACCGGGGAGGTTACTTACCGGGCGAGCGGCGTGAAATCGAGCGCGGTCTCCGCGAGGGACGAGTCCGCGGAGTCGTCGCGACGAACGCGCTGGAATTGGGTATCGATATCGGCTCACTCGATGCGTGCGTGATGGCCGGTTACGCGGGATCGATCGCGTCCACCTGGCAGAGAGCTGGGCGGGCAGGACGGCGTAGCGGGACATCGTGCGCGGTGCTAGTGGCGTCTTCCGCGCCACTCGATCAGTTTATCGTTCAGCATCCCGATTATTTTTTCGGCCGCTCGCCCGAACATGCGTACATCCAGCCCGATAATCTGGAAATTCTTGTAAACCACCTGAAATGCGCGGCGTTCGAGCTACCAATCGCAGCCGATGAAAAATATGGAAGCGTGGATGTGCAACAGATCTGCGCGCGTTTGGCCGAAGCGGAATATCTACATCGCAGCGGCGGTAACTGGCACTGGGTGCAGGAAGCCTATCCGGCGGATACCGTAAGTTTGCGCTCGATCACTTCCGATAATTTCGTGATCATCGATACGAAAGGCGACGCTAGCGAGGAACGCGGTGACCCGGAAGTGATCGGCGAAGTCGATTTTTCTTCGGCGCTTACGACCGTCCATCCCAAAGCCATTTACCTGCATCAGGGGCAGCAATACCATGTCGAACGGCTGGATTTCGATCAGCGCAAGGCGTATGTGAAGCCCGTGAATGTGGATTACTACACGGATGCGATTCGCTACACGCAAGTACGCGTGCTGGAAATTGCGGAAGAGGAAAGCGTGGCCGGGCCTGCCGCAAAAGCGCATGGAGACGTCCTCGTTCGTTCTCAGGTGATTGGCTTCAAGAAGATCAAATTTTTTACCAACGAGAATATCGGCGACGGAAAACTCGAGTTGCCCGAAAACGAGATGCACACGACGGCTTTCTGGATCACGTTGGAGCGGCCGCTGATGGAAAGCCTTCCTTTCGCGCTTTCCGAGCGGCAGAGCGGAATATTCGGGCTGCTCTATGCGCTTGAGTCGATGGCCTCCCTGCTGCTGATGTGCGACCGGCGCGACTTGGGAACAGCTGTCGGAGAACGTCCTCCAACTGCCGGCGTGGAAGCCGAGTGGCAGGGAGCGCCGCCATCGATAGCCGACCTGGAAAACGAAAAAGAATTCTTCGAGCCGAATTTGTATTTGTATGACGCGTATCCCGACGGAATCGGTTTCAGCGAGCCGCTCTACCGCGTTCACGAACTGCTGCTGCGGCGGACGCAGGAGATGATCGCCGGCTGTCCGTGCGAAAGCGGTTGCCCATCATGCGTCGGACCCGCAGGCGAAAAGAGTGAACGGACAAAAGAAGCAGCGCTGGGGATTCTGGAACGGCTATGCGTTGCGAATGGCGCTGACTGTGACGCTGCGTACGCGGCTGCGAACATAAAATGAGCCAGCAGCGCGACCCATTTTCAGCACTGGCTGCTCTGCGACCACCACAGCGGCGCGAAGGCACTGATGAGTGCGACCCTAAAATCGTCCGCGGATTCGCAACCGAAATTCCAATAGGCGCCGAGCGGCTAGCAAATATCCTTGGCGCCGCGCCACGGCGCAATCGCTTCGGCGAGCATTTGGGTTTGCGGCGGTGGTTTTCAGAGCAGGTTGGCGTCGCGAACGAACTTTGCGCGCCAGACGGAGTGATCGACGCGACCGCGCTGGGCCTGCTCGCTCCGGAAGCGCCCGAAGAAGTCGCTGATCCGGCACAGTGGCTTTTTCTCGATACGGAAACCACAGGAATGTCCGGAGGTTCAGGTACGTACGCTTTTCTGGTGGGTATTGCCTGGTGGGATGCAGGAGGCCTGGAAGTAGAGCAATTTTTCATGCGCGAGCACAGCGAGGAGCATTCTCTACTGCTGGAACTTGCTGAGCGTATGGCTGAGCGCCGTGTGCTGGTAACGTTCAACGGCAAATCGTTCGATTGGCCCTTGCTCGAAACGCGATATCGGATGACGCGAAGCATTAAGGTCCCCTCTCCGCGCGCGCATCTTGATTTCCTGCATCCAGCGCGACATTTGTGGCGGCCGAAGCTCGGTTCCGTGCGGCTGGCCCACTTGGAGCGGCATGTACTCGGATGGAATCGCGGCACAGACGTCATGTCCGAACTGATTCCTTCGATGTATTTCGATTACCTGCGCGGCGGTTCGCCCGAGCCGCTTGTACCGATCTTTCATCACAACCAGATGGATTTGCGCGGGCTAGCGGCACTTGCCGCGAGAGTGCTGACGCTGTTGGCCCACCCGGAAGAGTTTGGGCAGGACGCACTGGAGATCTTCGGCGTATCGCGTATTTGCGAGCGTCGTGGCGACGTTCGTGCCCGCGATCTTTACGAGCGAGCTATCGTCAGCGAACTTCCCGAAGCAGTGAACCGAAAGGCGCTGCGGTCGCTAGCGCTTCTGGCGAAGCGCTCCGGAGATCTAGGCCGAGCCCAAACGATATGGGCCGAAATGCTCGGCAGTTCTCGCGAAGGACTTGAAGCCTACGAGCAGCTGGCGATCTATTACGAACGGCGCGCTCGCGATTGCCAAAGGGCTGCCGCTCTTACCCGCCAAGCACTGGCAAGCCTTCGCGCCGCGAACCGATCTGGCGCTATCGATCCCGCACTGTACCGCCGCTATAGAGACAATTTTCAGCGTCGATTGGCACGCCTAGAATACAGGAGCCAAGGCCGCGCAGCCGCGCCACTCTCTTCTGATGCTCCGCTTTTGGACTAACATTAATCCTCGCGCCGGAGATATCAAATGCTTAGCTACCCGCCGGGCTTGAGTCCGCTACTCGCTCGACGAGCGCTCCACGCCGATATGCGTTGCCGGCTCGTTAAATACGCGCACGCCATCGATCCGCGAAGTTTCGACCAACTGCTGTAGCTCCGGAGCGATGTACGCCGCGCGAACTGACGCCTCGTAGAGCTGCCGCATTGTGCCGGAGTAGTGGCGCCCGTGGCGGCGAACGTGCCAGCGATAGGCGAACCGGTTGGGACGCCGAAGATCCTGTAGCAGCACGGCGCCACGTGGCTTTGCCACACGCGAGATTTCGGCAAGCAGTCGCTCCGGTTCGGCC
>JBOGNC010000235.1:0-6847 GCA_050747045.1 Candidatus Acidiferrales bacterium
ATCATGCCGGGGCATTTGTCGGTACCGGCGCTGGAGCCGGATCCGAATATTCCGGCAACGCTCTCGCGCACAATTCTAACGGGCCTACTCCGCGAGCAGATGAAATTCGACGGTCTGATCATCACAGATGCAATGGAAATGGGCGGCGTCACGTCACTTTTTCCGCCGGGAGAAGCGGCGGTCCGAGCAGTGGAAGCCGGAGCGGACGTGATCCTCATGCCTCCTGCTCCCGATGCGGCGCTGGCGTGCATCGAAGATGCGGTGAGGTCCGGCCGCATTGCGGTCGCGCAAATTGACGCGGCGGTACGTCGGATCTTGTCGGCTAAGGCGCGGCTGAAGCTAAATGAGGAGCGATTGGTGAACGTCGAGCGACTGAGCGAGCGATTTGCGCGCCCTGAATTTGCGTTCAGGGCGCAGGAAATTGCCGATCGCGGAGTGACGCTGCTTCGCGACGAGCAGCACGTGGTACCGCTCGATTCGACCAAGCCGCTGCACGTGCTACTGGTGGCGCTTTCGGGGGATCGCGATGCGTGTCCGGCTGAGACATTTGCTCCGGAAATACAACCGCGCGTCGATTCGCTAACTGTGCTGCGCGCGGACACGCAATTTTCCACGGTTGACATGCTGAAGTTGCCCGCCCCTGATTCGTACGACGTGGCCATCGCGGCGCTTTTCGTGCGCGTGGCGGATCGCAAAGGGCATGTAGGTTTTCCAGACGATCTGCCCGCGTTGGTGAACCGGCTGACCGACGTGGGAAAACCGACTGTGGTGGCCGCGTTTGGAAGTCCATACCTGATCGAACGTTTTCCTAACGCCAGAACTTTGCTGGCGGCGTTTTCCGCGAACAGCGTAGCGCAGAAAGCGGCGGCGCGGGCGCTGTTCGGGGAGACGGCGATCGGCGGAAAAGTTCCGGTCACAGTTCCGGGTGTCGTGGAACGAGGAACGGGGCTAACGGTCGCCGCGAATCCGATGACATTAAAGCACGCGGCCCCGCATTTTTCTGCGCGGTTGGCGCCCGCATACGGGCTGCTCGATCGAGCGGTGAAAGATGGCGCTTTCCCCGGCGGCGTGCTGGCCGTTGGATGGAAAGGCGAACTAGCAATTCATCCTTTCGGGAAGCTGACGCGCGAAGCAAAAGCGGCGCGGGTGACGGCGGACACAATTTACGATGTTGCGTCACTGACCAAGGTGATCGTGACGACGACGGCGGTGATGATGCTTGCGGAGGCGAAACAGATCGACCTCAACGCAGCCGTGGCGCGATACCTGCCGGAATTCAGCTGCGCGGCAAAGTTCGATCCCGATGCGAGTTGGAGAGAGCGCATCACGATTCGCATGCTGCTACTGCAAACGGCGGGGTTGGCGGCACATCGAGACTTTTACAAGCAAGCGAAGGGCAAGCGGTCCGTTGTAGCGCATGTGATGGCGGAGCCACTCGTTCACGAACCTGGAAACGAGATCGAATATTCCGACCTCAGCTTTATTTTGCTGGGAGCCATCGTGGAGGCGCTGACGGGCGAATCGTTACGGGCCTTTGCGCAAACCCTCATTTTCGCGCCGCTCGGCATGGCGGCGTCGCAGTTCGCGCCGCCTAAAAGCCTGCGCCCACGCATCGCGCCAACCGAACAGGACATGGCATATCGAAAGCGATTGCTACGCGGCGAAGTGCATGACGAAAACACGTGGGCCATGGGCGGGATCGCCGGCCATGCGGGGTTGTTTTCGACGGCGCACGATATCGCCGCGTTCGCGCAGATGATGTTGAACGGCGGAGTCTACTCTCACAAACGGCTGGTCGCTCGACCCACCATCGAAGAGTTCACCGCGCGGCAAACAATCGGCAACTCGGCGCACGCCCTCGGCTGGGACGTGCCCGTGGCGCCTTCGTCATCTGGTCGCTATTTTTCAAGCGGCAGCTACGGACACACGGGGTTTACGGGAACCTCGCTGTGGATCGATCCGGACCGCGAATTTTTCGTGGTGCTGCTGACCAATCGCGTTTATCCCACGCGCGTCAACGATAAAATCCGCCAGGTGCGTCCCTCGCTTCATGACGCGATCGTCGAATCATTGGGAATTGCGGGCGAACATGTCGGCCGTCAATGAGGTTTTCGTTTAAATTTGCGGGCAGATTCGCTCGGCGGGATTGTTTCGGCTCGTATGCCGATATAATGTCCGAAGGTGGCCGGGGCCCCTTTGAAATCAGCTAAAACGGAGCGGCGAAATCCTCGCACGCGCGGAATCGACCGGAAGCCTACGCTGGATATCCTGCGCGTCCTGAATGGCGAAGACGCACGGGTCGCTGGAGCGGTACGCCGCGAGTTGCCGAAGATTGCGCGGGCCGTGGATGCGATCGCAGCTGCGCTTCAAAACGGAGGCCGGTTGATTTACGTGGGCGCAGGCACCAGTGGACGCCAAGCGGTGCTGGATGCCGCGGAATGTCCGCCGACCTTCGGGACGCCGCACAAGGTGGTGCAGGCGTTGATCGCCGGAGGCGAGCGCGCGCTGCGCCTGGCATCCGAAGACGCGGAAGATTCGGCGGCAAACGGCGCACGCGAGTTGCGGCGCGCGGGAATGAATCGGCGCGATGTTGTGGTTGGAATCTCCGCAAGCGGCACCACTCCTTACGTGCTGGGCGCACTACAATTCGCGCGACGAAAGGGCGCGACAACGATCGCGATAACTTCCAACCCGGGAGCGGCCGTCACGCGAGCTGCGAATATTTCGATCGAGCCGGACACGGGACCGGAGGCGATCTCAGGATCGACGCGCATGAAGGCCGGCACGGCGCAAAAAATGGTCCTGAACATGCTTTCAACAGCTGCGATGGTGCGCCTGGGCCGGGTTTACGACAACTGGATGATTCACCTGGCGTTGACGAACGGGAAGTTGCGGCGGCGCGGGGTGCAGATCCTGAAAGAAATTACCGGCGCAACCGCGTCCTCGGCGGAACACGCCCTGCGTCAAGTCGGACACGACTTGCCGGCAGCGATCGTGATGCTCAAGACCGGCGCGAGCGCACGCGACGCGCGCCGATCGATCAAAAAGACGGGCGGCGACGTCCAGAAAGCAATCGAAGTGGCGGAACGCACCGAGCGTAAAGTACAGGGCCGGAGATAGCGGCATGGACCAGTTCAAAATTCAAGGCGGCCGGAAATTGCATGGCGAGGTGCGCATTAGCGGCGCGAAAAACGCGGCGCTGCCGGCCATGGCCGCGGCGCTGCTGACGCCCGAGCCCGTGTGCCTGAAAAACATCCCGCACGTGCGCGACATCATCACCATGGCCAAGCTGCTGGCGCACATGCGCTGCCGCGTGGAAAGCCCGGACATTCCGCCGAGCGCCTTCACGATCCAGGCGGAAACGGTATCGCTCGCGGAAGCCCCGTACGAGCTGGTGAAAACGATGCGCGCTTCGGTGCTGACGCTCGGTCCACTTTTGGCGCGCTTCGGGCACGCGCGCGTTTCTCTGCCCGGAGGCTGCGCTATCGGCGCGCGTCCCATCGACTTGCACATTCAGGCGCTCGAGAAACTGGGAGCGACCATTTCGCTCGATCACGGTTACGTCGAGGCGCGAGCCAAGCGGCTGCGTGGAGCGCAATTCCGCTTTCCGAAAATCACCGTGACGGGCACAGAAAATATTCTTATTGCCGCGGTGCTAGCCGAGGGCGAAACGTTTTTGGAGAATTGCGCGCTGGAGCCGGAAATCGCCGACCTGGCCGAACTGCTCGTGAAAATGGGCGCGAAGATTGAAGGCGCCGGCACATCGACGATTCGCGTGGAAGGTGTGGACTCGCTGCACGGTGCGGAGCACACCATCATTCCCGACCGCATCGAGGCGGGCACGTTCCTGATCGCCGGAGCGATGGCCGGCGGCGAACTGACGCTAACGCACTGCGCGCCGCGGCATCTGGGCGCGGTGATCGCGAAGCTGCGTGAATGCGGCGTCGATATCCGCTGCGACGCCGACGATCCCACCATGCTGCGCGTCCGCGCGGCGAAAAAACTGCTGGCTGCGGACGTGACCACCGAGGAATATCCCGGATTCGCCACGGACATGCAGGCGCAGTTCATGGCGCTGGCCACACAGGCGGAAGGCGTCTCGCATGTTCGCGAAACGATCTTCGAAAACCGCATGTTGCACGCCAGCGAACTGATGCGCATGGGCGCGAACATCAAAATCGACGGCAACTCCGCGGTGGTTACCGGGCCTACGCAGCTGACCGGCGCTCAGGTGACGGCTTCCGATCTGCGCGCCAGCGCCAGCTTAGTCCTCGCCGCGCTCGTCGCTAACAACACCACCATTATTGACCGCGTCTATCACATCGACCGAGGCTACGAGCGCATCGAGGAAAAGCTGCGCGCTCTGGGCGCATCGATTGAGCGCGTCTCGCCCGGTGGATCAGCGACGTAGCCGGCCTGTTGCCTTTTGGTTCGATTTGGTGTGAATCTCGAAAGCCCCGGTGAGCCCGGCGTGATTCGGTGGCGCTGCGAGAGTAGCTCCGCCATGAGAGCCATCTACTGTCGTCTAAGCTGTACCGCCGTTTTCAAAGACAAACCTGAAGCTATACGTTCTCAATTCGAGGTTCGGTATGACACGCGCAGCTGCCATAGCCTTCGGGGAAAACCTTTCGGCGACCAAAATACCGCGTGTTGGCTTCTTGCCGTCGGTAAGGGCTCCCATGTAGCCCAAAATCTGCCCAAGAGCGTGTCGCCCAGCCTTGCCCGCCTTTAGCTCTATCACAACCACGGTCCCCTTCTCATCCTCGGCCGTGATATCGATCTGGCCGCACTCGACCAGTTGGTCTTTCTCCCTGTATTCAACCCTCTGTTCCTTTCCGCCATCAGTGATTTTCAATCCAGCCTCAAGCTGCCCAATATTGGCTCGGAGCGCTTTTTGCAGATTGCGTTCACTGTCGAAATGTAATTGGTCAACGTCATCCGCTTCTTCGTGGTCATCATCGTTGCGGTTTAGCGACACACGATTTTCTGATTTCTCGTATTGCCGGTCACGGTCACAGCGAAGTTCGAATCCTAGCGCTCCTAGAGTCTCTCTCGCTTGGCGGTTGTGAAACTTGGTTAGACTTACGTTGGTGGCTAATTTGAGTACCCACTTTGGGTTGTATCGTCTTCCATTTTCTTCAACCCACCACCCTTTTCTCTTGTCCCCTATTTTGGGGCGGTCCCGTAAGTCCTTTTCGTCAAACTCCGCCATGGCGCTCAATATTTGGTCACGCGTAACGGTGAGCTGCCCGACCGTCAAAACGAAGGGAGCGGTATCCGTCGCTGACGGCCTGCTGTCCTTGCAATTCATCCAGACTCCTCGGCGAAAAACCGTGACATACGTCGGTATTGTTGAACGTCCCTGAGCTAGGTCAGCTCACTCCTTTAACTTACCGCTGGCAATGTAGGCCTGAAGCTCGGGCGAAGTTTTCAAGACTCGTTGAGCAAGCTGCCGTGAGGACTCTTCCTTGCAAACCTTTATAGCGGGGTTCTTCGCGCAGGCGGTTTGAACGGCATCGTCTAGCATTTTCAGGATACGAAACTGGCGCGCGGCTTCCGCCAGATTAGGCTCCGTCGGCTTCGGCTGTGCCCTTTGAACCTTCTCCTCAGTGATTTGTTGCTGGCCGCGCTTCACCGCTTGATCGTAAGGCACGAACTTGCTGTGCGTAGCTTCGTCGTTATTGATTCCGTCGCATTTGGCGGACTGTGCGTTTCCCGTTCCCGGTTCGCGGCACCACGCGGTTATCTCGGCCAGGTTTTCTTCGGCGTCCAGACTAGCAGCAACGGCTCGCTGTAACCGGTCAATCTGAGGATCGGAACTCCACTGCTGGGCCCTCAGGTTTGCAGGGATGAATATCAGCAGAAATAACGCGAACGGGAGTTTCGTTTTTTCGATCCTTGCCTTACCCAGAGCAGCTTGCGCGGCAGACGATCAACCGCGGAAGCAAGGGGTTACAGTGTGCCTCGCTGCGACCTCTGCGAATCACTCAAAGCTTGTTCCAAAAAATGAGCAGAGACAATGGTACGAGTCCCCAATGGGTAACTGGGTGGACATGACTTCGAGCACAGTTCTGTCTCGATGCTGAGGGCTCACGGATCCGGTTGTCACTCGTGCCGCTGAGAAGAACGTACACGAAACCGGAACGTCGAGCGAATCTGCTCTTTTTGACGCCGCGCGTCCTTGATAAGTGCCTACCGGTCAGAAGGATAGTTGACGGGGGCGGCGGGGATCGAACCTAACGCCTGAGGAAGTGCCCAAAATAAAAAGAAAGCGATGGCACGCTCCCTCTTGGACCTCTTTATTTATTCGGCTGCCGCGAAAAACCCAAAATCCGCCGCGGCTGAAGGCACGGTAGCGTGAGCGTTAGCTTCCCGCGGCTTCTGTCTTTTGCTGCTTATCGCGCTGCTCGCGAAGCACCGCTTTGCGGCTCAGGCGGATCTTGTTGCCCTCGATCGCCAGAACTTTCACAAGGATCTGATCGCCTTCCTTCAGCGCGTCGCGAACCGTGCGGATTCGTTGGTCGGCGATTTCGCTGATGTGCAGCAAGCCGTCCGTGCCCGGGAAAAGCTCGACGAACGCGCCGAACTCCGCGATGCGCACCACGGTGCCGAGATAGGTTTTGCCGATTTCGGCCGAGGCGGTCACATCCTGAATCATTTTCAGAGCCGCTTCGGCGGCGGGGCCGCTGCTGGCAAAGACGTGCACTCTGCCGTCGTCCATCACGTCGATTTTTACGCCCGTGGATTCGGTGATCGCGCGGATTTTCTTTCCGCCCGGTCCGATCAGGTCGCGAATCTTGTCCGTGGGAATGGTGAGCATGTGCAGGTGCGGCGCGTAAGTGGAAAT
>JBOGNC010000236.1:0-6821 GCA_050747045.1 Candidatus Acidiferrales bacterium
ACGACCAAAGATTGCCCCTACTGCGCGACGGCAATTCCGATCAAGGCTAAGCGATGCCCGAATTGCACCACCGATTTTGCACGGGAGTTGGCCGTCGGCTAAACGCGCGGCTGGACTGGCCTGAAGGTTGCGGTCCGGGGCGAGCGGGACGCGCGCGAAACATCACGGATGTTCGCGGCGGTTTTGAATCTCCGCGAGATGATCGCGAAGGCGTTTGAGGACGTCTTCTCCTTTACCGTCCTTGATTTCGCGCTCGACCTCATCCAGTGCGAAATGCACGATGTCGTGGTGATGAATTTCCTGACCGGGCAGGTTATCGCTAAGTTCCAGCCATACTTGATGCAGCAGGTCGATTTCCTTGGGCGTCAGCCTAGGCGCGTGCGGGCCGAGATAGAAGATTTGCTCCTGGCCGGAGGGAGTAAATAACTCCAGCGCGAGGCGAGGGCGAGGCTCGGTCATTCGTTCCCACGAGATGCCAATCGCGCGAGCCTGTTCAGTGACGGACTCTTTTGAGGAGCTGCCTGCGATGATGGCGCTGGATTGGAGATTCGATGCGGTCCGCAAAATGGCCTCCCACAAGTCGTTGGCCGCGACGAGGGCCAATCGCACAGTCTTGCCCTCCTTTTCCGCAACTGCCAGCACTCTGGTGAAAAGCATCTGCTCGATCGAGGTAAAAAGTTGATCGGGCGCAAGATCGTATTCGCCGGAAAGTGCACGCCGAAGCAAACGAACGTGCAACACGACAACTTCCGTTTCCCGGCGCATCGCGCGCCGTAGCGCGACTTCTAACGGATAGAGCGCGTAATAGTTGCTGATGGGAACCAGGAGGCTGCCGGGCTTGACGTCGACGTTCTCTGTAGTTAGGTCTGCGGATTGAGAGAGGTTGAACTGATCGAGTTCGACGTGTTCCTCGCCACGCTTTCGATGGATTCTTCTCTCCGAGATTTCGAAACCAGCGAAAAGGAGGCCGGAGAAAATAACGCCGCCCATGGTGGCCTCGGGTTTTGTGAAAAGGTTGACCACCGCGATAGCTAAAAGAACTAAAGTAATGCTCGCAACGCCGATAGGAATTTCCGTCTGACCGATATGCAGGTTCAACGGAATTTTGTATTCGCGGCCCGCCGGCTGCGAGTGGCGCAACACCAGCACCGCGATGCCATTCAGAACGAAACTCCAGATCACGCCAAATGCGTAGAGGTTGGCGAGAAACGTCACGTCCCCGCGACTGGCAATGATCATTACAATTTGCAGCGCGACAACTATATTGATAATGCGATAAGACGTACCGAATTTCGGGTGCGGCTGCCGGAACCACGAGGAGAGCACACCATCTTCGGATACGCGATTCAAAACGCCGTTCGATCCCACGATGGCCGTATTCACGGCGCCCGAAAGGATCAAGGTGCCCACGACCACGACGAAGATTCGAAACGCGATTCGCGCGGCCAACGGCCCAACCAGGTACATGGCCAATCCGCCGATCAAGTCTTGGAAATAGCGCGGGCGGACCGAATCGGGGATGATCATGACAGCGAAAAATGAAACCAGCGATGTGAAAACCATGCTGTAAATGAAAATGACGAAAACGGTCTTTTTCAAGTTCGGCAGTTTGGGGTGCTCGATTTCGCGGTACACTTGAGCTAAGGTCTCCGCGCCGCTCATGGCCAGAACGGAGTGACCTAAGCCGATGAGCACAGCCATCACGCCGATATTTCGCACCCAGGCGCTGCCAGCGAGCCACCCAAGCGTGTGGCTGCTCATGACGATGTTTCGCGGAATAGGCGCCGGCGGCAAGTGGCCGCCCCTGACCCACAAGGTATACCCGCACCAGCCGATGAGCGACACCACCACCACGGTGGTCAATTGCATAATCCACAGAGCCTTCTCGCTGGATTCGGGGATGCCCTTGATGTTTTCCCACCAGAAGTAAAGAGTTGCCGCCACAGCGAACACAACCGCTGTGCCGCCCGCACTTAACGTGAGCGCTAGGTGAGCAGAGCGGAAAAGCTCGTTTATCAAACCGGCGAGGTATTGGCCCGCAGAGACGCCGCTGATGGGTCCAGTGAGGACATAATCGAACATCAGCGCGGCGACCGAGAACTTCGCCATTGCGCCGCCCATCGCCTCCTTGACGACGCGGTAGACTCCTCCACGGACAAACATGCTGCAGCCTTCCTCGTAAAGCAGAAAGACACCATAAGAAAGCAGCATGGTGGCGAAGATGAACCACGGAGCGGTTTTTCCGATGAACTGCTCCGCCTCGCCACCGGCGTAGTAGGCGGACGAGGCGATATCGTTCAGGACGATGGCTGCGGCACGCCAATAGGAAATGAAGGCGAGCATCGCCGTAGTGGCGACGAGCACCTTGGCCACGGGTCGTACGGTATTACCTACACTTGAGCCGTTAGGATCGGATGCCATAAAGGAAATTGTCTAACACGCGGGAAAGAACTATACGTTGAAACCGCCAGGAAAGGGAAGTGAGCGGGAGCACTGTTTTTCCGAATCATGCCGATCCAATATTTCGATTGGCAAGCCAGGCGTTTCCAGAGACATCCGGTCTTACGCAGAGGCCCCTTCCCGTTGTGCCTGCGCTGATTTTACGCATTCTTCGCAAGGACAAATGCTTCGCAGGAACCCGAAGGTATAAATCCCGGTGGCATGGCTATCGCTGAAGTCGATCTGAATCGCGTAATTTCCAACAGCGGAGGCCTTATTTGCTTTCACTTTCGGTTTGTACATGGGCAGCACGTCGCTGCGCATGCCCTTGGCTTTTTCCTGCCGCTTGCGGTCGCGCTCGTCATTACAGGTGGCGCAGGGACAATTGTCGCGCAGGTATGGGAAATCGAAATGGCTCGAGTGCGCATCGGACCAGACGATGTCCACACCCTCGCCCGTGCTAACACGTATCTTGATAGACGAAGGCTTGATGCGGGAGTCCTGGTGCATCGGCATGCTTATGGCATTTTAACAGAGCCGTCCAGATTCCGCCCTACGGGGGCGAGCCGCCTTCGAGCGAGCTACCTTGAGCAAATTACCGTCAGCGAATTAGGAGGAGCATTCCACCATAGGCGGCGATTCCAAATGCAAACCAGGCGACGTAGTCGTCGACGCGGCCGCTCTGAAACTTGCGCAGCACGAAGAGCGCCTTCGAAAACGCAGCGGCGATGGATTTAGTGAAGACTGACTTTGGCGATTTTAGAAATAGCGACGCCCATGCAGCGCCGATCATTACGAGAGCGATCGCGAGCGGAATCCACCAGCTTAGTCCGACTGACCGGCGCAACGATTGCTCATACGGCCACGGTACGATGGCGGGCCCGCTCACCTGGAGGACCGCCGCGTCGTATCGGGATGCCGCTTCGAATTGCACAGCATAGCGTTCGACGAGACCCCGCAGCGGAATGGCGATCACTGCTGCACCGATAATCAGCAGGGCCATGGGAGCCCACATAAAAGCGGGCACGCTGGAATGTTGGCCGGCCGTTTCCACTTCCGTATGCAGGTGAGCTGCACCACGCGTGATTATGGATCTGCCGCGTCCCAGTCCGAAAAACACCCTGGCAGTGAATCGGAGCACCGCGGCGGCAGTAAGAGCCTCCGCCACGATGGTGATCACAGGGAGCCAAGTTAAATGCTGCTGGCCGCTAACCTCGTCGATACGAATCTGGCCGAAGAACGTGGCGAAGGGAGGAAGCCCAGCCAGGCCCCACGCCCCCAGGGCCATCAGTGCGCCGATAGGGAGAAGCTGGACCCTATTTTTTCGCAGGTCGTATTCATCGACGGAGCCAAAGCGATGCAGCAAAACTCCGGCACCGATGAACAAGGCTGCTTTGATCAACCCGTGGCCCATCACGTACAGCGCCAAACCGCCCAGCGCGCGCGGGCTTAGGAGCGCGAAACCGATCAGCATCAGGCCGATGTGGCTGATGGTTGAAAAGGCCAGCATGCGTTTTAGGTGCCTTTGGCTGAAGCAGTACAGCGCACCAACGACAGCGGTGAGCGAGCCCATCAGTAAAAATACGTCGCGAATGGTTTCCGGCGCGGGCTGCGAGCTTTGCGCGAAGACGATCCAATAGATTCGAGCGATGGCGTAGAGGCCTAATTCGACCATGACGCCCGAGAACAGGATGCAGACAGGTGTCGGCGCTACCGCATGGGCGTCCGCAAGCCAGAAATGGAATGGGAATGTAGCCGATTTTACGAGAAACCCCGCGATCACCAGCAGCAGCGCAACGGTGACGAAGCGCTCGCTGAAATGGGAGCCAGCCAAAATTCTGCCAACCTCTGCGAGGTTCAGCGATCCAGTGGCGCCGTAGAGCAGGGCAACACCAGCGAGAGAAAGGAATGCGCCGATTGTGTTGATCACCGCGAAATTCAACGCGCCCTGCAACGACTGGCTCTGCTCCGATTTATAGCCACAGAGCGCAACGCCGGCGGCGGTCATCACTTCCAGCCAGACGAACATATTGAATAGATCGCCGGTGAGGCTCAGGCCGGCCATAGCTGCCAAGAAAACCAGCATCAGCACGTGGTAAAGCGCGCCCAGAGATTTGAAATAGCTCCACGAAAAAGTGAACGCCGCTAGCACCAGCAGACCGGCGAGCGAGGCCAATCCAGCGCCGATCGGATCGATTGCGAGGCAAATGCCTATGGGAAAGTGCGAGTGAGGCAGCGGCTGCCAGTCACCGAACCAATAAACGATCAAGCCATTGGCGGATTTGATCGCCAAAAAAATGGTGATGACCACGACGGAGGCGGAAGTGGCGAGGGCGATGCTATCCAGAACACGCCGGTGCAGTAGCCTGCCGAAGATGGCGAGCACGGCGGCAGCCATAAGCGGCACTACGACTGGAAGCGGCGCAAGCGGCATCGTCTATCCGCGCATCATGTCGACTTTATCCGGGTCGGTTGTTCCCGCGTCGCGATGAATCTTGATGGTGATGGCCAGAAGCAGCGCCACCACGGTTGCTTCGACGACGATATCCGTAAGCATCAACGCCTGAACGATGGGATCGACAGCGGCGCTGCCAGGTTTTAAACCATCGGTAAACACAGGCGCCGGCAAGCCGGGGCGATACCCGATAATGGTCAGGAGCACGTAGGTCGAGGATTGCACCACGGTGAGGGACAGGCACAGATTTACGAGGTGGCGGCTTTTCACCACACCGTACAATCCCACCAGAAACAGCCAAACGGCCGCGGCGTAACCGGCGTAGGTGACGGCGGCCTCCATTCAGGATTCCTCCACGGGGCTGAGATTCTCCTGCAAGAAGGCGTATAGAAGCAGAATGAATCCGGCGGCGACCTCCAGGCCGGTGGAAATGCTAATAAGTGCCATCGTGCCGCCGCTGGTTAGTGCGTGCGCTTTGCCGAGAGGCAACACGTTGGCCAGGAAGGGAAGCCCCCAAAACCAGGCCAGCATGCCGATCAACAAGAATGCAGCTGCGCCGGCGCCTTCCACGATTTCGGTTGCGGCGTGGGAAATGACGCGTCGAAATACAGAGAAGCCCTCACCGAGGTAGAGAATTAGCGCGGCGGTCGCCAGGATGACTCCACCTTGAAAGCCGCCGCCAGGCGTGAGCTGTCCATGGGTGACAATGTAAATTCCGAAAGCGACTTTGGGCGCGATCATGGCTAAAACCCACAGGCGAATGGCGTCGCTTGGGCCGACATCGCGCCAAGGCTC
This sequence comes from Candidatus Acidiferrales bacterium, assembly GCA_050747045.1. Lineage (GTDB taxonomy): Bacteria > Acidobacteriota > Terriglobia > Acidiferrales > UBA7541 > Palsa-295. The sequence continues at coordinate 5,690 of JBOGNC010000236.1, forward strand.
AGCGGCATCGCGCAACACCCGGTCCTTGCGGTCTTCGGTCATGCGGAGCAGCACCAGCGAGCCGAGCACCGAGACGAACAGGATAAATTCTTCACCTATCGTATCGAAGCCGCGAAAATCGAAATTGACTGCGGAAACGGCGTCCGTCACGTTGCGATCTGCGAATGTGCGGGAATTAATTGCGGCGGCATACTGGTTTCGAAGATCGGTTGGGTGGGCGATAGGTCCCGAAGCGAGGGCGAAAAGGCACGCAATCCCGGCAGCGCCGGTGAAAAAGAGCAGCACGCGCCAGCCGCGCTTCATTCGTGCTCCTTGGCGACTTGCTCGCGGTTACGTTCGCGCTGGATCGTTTGTTCTTCGCGGCGCAACTTCGCAATCGCCAGCAGAATCATGAGTGGCAGGCCGACGGCACCGACCGCGATTTCCGACAGAGCCACGTCTGGCGCTTGAAAAGCCATGAACATCAGCGAAAGAATAAGGCCGAATAGGCTGACGGTGACGGGCTGGCCGGCGACTTCGCGATTTAGAGCGACGATCGTGCCGCTCGCTATCACGAGCGCCAAAATCGTCATCTGCAAATAGATCATTGTCCGGGTGCAGGCGGGCGTTGATCGCGCCGCCACTTTGTGACCAACGGGATCTCTTCGGAAGGCTCAGGTTCGAAATGCTTGTCCTCGCGAATGCGAATTGCGCGCGCCGTCGCATGGCTCAGGATTGCGTTCATCAGAAAAATGATTATCGCGATCAAGGTCACCTTTAGCCGAGCTTGCCAGCTCGGATCGTCGATCCACACGGCGCAAGCGACTAGCGCGACGCCGAATGAGCTGAGCGGGGCGGAAAAATGAAGGCGTTCGAGAGCGGTCCTCATTACCGCAACCCCCAGCGAGCAGGCAAGAGCTAGCCCCACAGCGATTCCGACGAGACAGGCGGCGATTGTCGGATGGTGCATCTAGAGCCACCGCTGCAGAAATCTGGCGAACACCATTCCACCTCCGAACGATAGCAGCGCGAGCGCCAACGGCAGATCATAGAAGGACGGGCGGTGGAATCCTTCGGAGAGCAGCACGAGTTCGAGGGTCACGATGCAGCTTCCGAATTCGAGCGCGACGACCCGGTCGGACACCGGTTTGAA
>JBOGNC010000237.1:0-6788 GCA_050747045.1 Candidatus Acidiferrales bacterium
ATCTACGGCCACCTCAAGGTTCCCGCCGGCGCCACCTTCGTCACCGACATGGGCACGAGCGACGGTCAGCACACCTACGCCATTTACCAGGGCAACGCCCAATCCGGAACCCTGACCACTACCGGCGTCATTCCACTTCCCAGCGGCTATCAGCCCATGCGGCAGGAAGGAGCCATCATTCTCGGCATCGGCGGCGATAACAGCAACTGGGCCAGGGGCTACTTCTTTGAGGGCGCGATGACCAGGGGAATGCCCAACGCTCAGGCCATGGAAGCGGTCCAGAGCAACATCGTGGCCGCTCGGTACGCGGGCCAGCTAAAGCCATAACACTATGGACCGAACCCGGGAAGCGACTAAGTAGCGCGGACCGCCGGATTTGCGGTCCGCGGCTTTTGTCTGCCCCCGAAACACCCGCGGACCTGAAAAACGCAGGTCCGCGCTACCCCTTTTCCTGGCAAGAGCACTTGGAGTCTGTCATTCCGAGCGAAGCGAGGAACCTCGCTCTGCCCGCTCCGGGAATCAGAAGCAAGGCGAGATTCCTCGTCGCGGCGTTTATCCTGAGTTGTTTGCCCGCCGGATGGCAGGTCCATACAACCGGAAACGTTACAAGAGGCGGTGAGTGGTTGGACACTACACCACAGCCGGGCTCGGCAGCTATAGTCGTGTTTCGCTTGGTGCCTTGGTGCCCGTTCCCGAGTTTGACTTCGGTTGTTGCGGTCCATTGTTTGATGGCGGGCGGGCCTTGAAAAGGGGGCCCGGCTCTACCCCGCTGGAGAGCCTGAGTGGTGATCGTCAACCGAGCCGAGCCTGGCCAATCCACGGATAAGGGAGTATGGCATGGCGAAGCGCAAAGGGCTACGTTCGAGCGGTTGCAGAAAAGAAAGCGGTTCAATTCGCGAGAAACCCGGGAGATCGCCCGGCGGCTGAATTCGGCAGAACCAGGACTCGAGATCGTGAATCGGGACGCGGCGGTGCCGCCGGGGAGGGATGAGCAACCGGTACGCGAATTCGGTTCCTGGACGGGGACCTGGAGCGGATGCGGAATGGCTGAAGTGATGCAATCGAAGTCGAACTCCTCTGATATAGTATACAGTTTTGTATCTAATCTCGAAGCCCGCAGGAGGTCGGCCGTGAAGCCCGTCGAGAAGTGCTTAAGTAGGGGTGCTATCAGCAGCGCGGCGAAGCTGGCGGTTTCAATTTCCGCAACCCTTCTTTTCTGTACGCTGGCCCTTGCGCCGTCGTTGCACGCCCAGGGAACGCGCGCCGACTACGATCGCGCCGAGCGCTTCCTGCCTTGGAATACCGAACATTTGGTCTCTATCGCCAATGTCCGCCCGCATTGGTTTAACGGAGATCAGTTCTGGTATCTGAAGCGGAGCCCGCAGGGGAAGGAGTTTCTTCGCGACACTCCTGCGACCGGCGCGGAATCTCCCGCCTTTGATCAAGCGAGGCTCGCCGCGGCGCTTGGCGAAGCCGCGGGCCAGACGTACTCAGCCACGGCTCTCCCGTTCGATACCTTCAATTTCACAGATGACGGCACGGCTATCGAATTTTCTGTAGGCGCCGCGCACTGGCGGTGCTCGCTCGAAGCTTACCGGTGCGCCCGGTCGAGCGCACCCCCACGCGACGCGTGGGCCGTGCGCTCGCCCAACGGAAAATGGGAAGCGCTCGTGAAAGATCACAACCTCTACATCCGGCGGGTTGAGACGGGGCAAGTCGTGCAGCTCACCGACGACGGCCGGAATGAATGGGACTACGCCACGCCGATTCCTTACCTTCAACTGCTGGTGCAACAAGGGAAGGAGGATGTTCGCCAGCGGCCGGACGTTTACTGGTCTCCGGATTCTTCGAAGCTCGCGACCTACCGCATGGATTCCCGTCGCGCCGCGCGCCTGACGAGCATTCAATACGCGCCTCCCGACCAGCTACGGCCCAAAGTCTTTGTCACTGCGTATCCGCTGCCGGGGGAAGCGCTGGCACAGACGATGCCGGTGGTCTTCGACGTTCCCTCTGGCCGGCGGGTCGACGTCAAAACAGAACCGTTGTTCGTCGATTTCCAGGGCGGCCCGTACTTCGATTGGCTTCCAGACAGCAACCACTTTACCTACCTCCACTACAGCCGGGGCTACCACAGCGTGGCGCTTCGCGAAGTGGATGCTAGTACCGGCGATCAGCGTGCCGTCATTACGGAGAAGTCAGACACGTACATCGATCCGGGCGAGACCTTCGTCAGGCCGGCGAACGGCGGATCGGCGTTTCTCTGGTCCTCGGAGCGAACGGGATGGAACCAGTTATATCTCTACGACGCGAACAGCGGACGATTGGAAAACGCCGTCACGCAGGGCGACTGGGTGGTGCGCCGCATCGTGTCTGTCGATCAAAAAAACCGGGTGGTCTATTTCCTCGCCGCCGGAAAGCAACCGGGTGAAGATCCGTACCAAGCGCATCTCTACCGGGTGAACTTGGACGGCGGCAATCTGCGGCTTCTCGATCCGGAAGATGCGGACCACAACGTGAGCGTTTCGCCCGATCACGACTACTTCGTCGATAACTATTCGCGTCCCGACCTGCCGGGAGAAGCGGTGCTGCGAAAGACGGCGGACGGCTCGATCGTGCGGGTCCGCGAGCGCACCGACCCTCAGCGGCTCCTGAAAACAGGGTGGAAGTACCCGGTCCCGTTCAAGGGCAAGGCGGCCGACGGCGTGACGGAGATCTACGGCCTCATCTGGCGTCCCTCGAACTTCGATGCTTCCAAAAGATACCCCGTGGTCGAGAGCATCTACACGGGGCCGCAGGGCTTCTTTGTACCGAAGACATTTTCCGCTTGCTGCCGGCAGCAGCAGGCGGTGTCGGAGCTGGGTTTTGTCGTGGTGATGATCGACGGACGCGGAACCGCGGGCCGCTCAAAGGAATTCCACGATGCCTCTTACCGTAACCTTGGGCGGAAGGGCATCCCGGATCATATTGCGCTGATGCGGCAAATGGCGGCGCGCTATCCCTGGATGGATCTGTCGCGAGTTGGCATCTACGGCACCTCCGCAGGCGGGTACGATGCGGCGCACGCGATGCTCATTCACCCTGATTTTTACAAGGTGGGCGTCTCGATTTCCGGCAACCACGATCATCGCCTCGACAAAGCGTGGTGGAACGAGCTTTATGAGGGTTATCCGTTAGGGAAGAGCTACGTTGAGGATTCAAACGTCACGCTGGCAGGGAACTTGAAGGGGCACCTGCTGCTGGTGCAAGGCGACGTTGACCCGAACGTGCCTCCGTCGGAAACCATGCGTCTGGTGAGCGCTCTCATGAAGGCGAACAAAGATTTCGATATGCTCTTCGTCCCCAACATGTTTCACGGCGAAGGAGCCAACCTGTATCTGATGCGACGGCGCTGGGATTATTTTGTGCGGTACCTGCTGGCTGTTCAGCCGCCGAGCGGGTTCGAAATCAAGGGGCCGCCGCCGAACTGGCATTTCGGTGCGTTTTGAAGCGGCTATAGCAGGTGACGTTCGGCGCGAAGCAGCGCTAGACAGGCGGCCAAGGCAAACTAAGGTTTTTGGGTTCTGCGATCTGCCGACTGGCCGGAAACCATAGATTAAAGCCGGGCCGATCCATCCTTTGAAATGGGCCAAAAACGCGCACGGACGAGAGTGAAATCGGGCAGGGTTTTTGGCCACCCCTCTGGGCGGGGCCAATCGGAGCTTCGCGTAGGTCTTTACGCTCGCGTCTCGACCCACGACCAGCAGACCGTCCCCATGCAGACGCGTGCCCAGCGGGAATACGCCACCCGTCGCGGTTGGAGGATCGCCTTTCAAAAAAATCGGCTCCGGCGCTTCCCAGCGGGAGCGACGAGAGCAACTGCTGGAAGCCGCGCGCCGCCGCGGGATCGACGTGGTGCTAGTGTGGCGAACCGCACAGGAGAAACGATCACAGTCCGGCGTATGGCTCCTGAAGATGCCTGCTCCAGCGAAATGCTCGTGCTGATCACGTGGCATGGCCGGACCATGGCGGTCCCCTCGTCGCAACTCACTCCCATCGATACCGACGAATTAACCGCCGAAGCCATTGCCGACTGGGTGGGCGCGGCGGACCGGCGCCACAAATACATGTTCGGCCCGGCATTTCTGGTCGCGCCTGTCTACCAGCAGGGCCAGACAAGCCGCGAGGTCTATCTTCCGGCGGGGGCAGATTGGTATAACTACTTCAGCGTCAGAACTTCATGCCTTCCGGTGCTGCTTTCCGTTGCGTCGGCGGACGATGTGCTCCTCGACGATGTGAATCAGGGCCTTCCAAAAGCAAAAGGGATCGTCGTTGCTCCCGGCCCGGCGTAGCGGTCGAGGCTGAAATACGCAGGTACATGAGTGCAACGCTACAGGCGCGCACGATCGTTGATTTCGAAAGACTGATTTAAATTCCCACAATACTTTGTTTTTGGTGAGTAATGCTTTGAGACGCATTATTGATCGCCTTCAACACCTCTTATAAAGTCTCTTTGTTTTCTAAAAGTACAGGCTGGGCTGATTCGAGTGAACGTGTGAAGCCTATCCATACTCAAAAGCGAGGAGCGAAGAAGAATGACTGAGGTTCAGAGCAGCTCGGGCATCGCACGGTGGGAAAAGTTCGGATGGAACCGGAAGCTTGCAGCTATCGTGGCGGTGGTCCTCATGGTCGCGCTTGTGGCCCCGAATCTACTCGCGCAGGGCTGCATCGTGGCGCGATCGACCCAACAGGTGATCAACCCGCTTTCGGCGACTAGCGAAGGTGTGCTCAAGCCAGAAAACCAGGGCGGGTATCTGGCGCCGCATCAATGGGAGCTGACCGTCGGCTTCCGCCACCAGTATTCTTACATGCATTTTGTGGGCTCCACGTATCAGGAATACCGGCGGGAACAGCAATCGCAGGTGATGAATAAAATCAACATACCCGATTTCAATTTAACTTACCAAGCCACTCCACGCTGGAGCTTAACCGGAGATGTGCCGATTCTGTTCGCAACCCGGCATTCGCAAAGCTCCCCGATCATATATGGAGCCGAGGGCATTGGAGACACGGTTCTGACGGCCCAATCCTGGATATGGTCGCCGACAAAGCCGCATCGCGGAAACATTTCCATCGGTTTTGGCATGCAGCTGCCAACGGGCAACGATGACGTGCAAAACACAATCCTCAATGGCGGTACAAAGCAACCGAGACCGGTTGACTTCTCCGTTCAGCCGGGCAGCGGAGGATGGGGCCTTGTAGGCCAGTTTCAGGCATTTCACCTCGCTGGCAAGAAAGGTGTGGTGTACGCAGACGGAAGCTACACCGCCACGCCGCAGGATGCCAACAACGTCAATTCCGAGCATCACTACCCGGCGGGCTTGCCTGCGGCGGACTACCTTAATTCCATAACGGATGAATATCTGGCTGAGGCGGGTTACGCGTATCCTATAGAGCGGATTCGAGGACTTGTGCTGACCTTTGGGCCGCGCGACGAGGGAGTTCCCGTGCGAGACATCTTTGGCAAGAGTGACGGGTTCAGGAGACCGGGTTACGCCGTCTCGCTCGAGCCGGGCCTGATTTACTCGCGGGGAAAGAACATGTACAGCGTCAGCGTGGGAAAAGCTATATACCGCACCCGCGAGCGCAATGTACCGGAGACCGCCGCTGGCATTCCCGGAGGCGACGCCGCATTCGCCAACTATGTATGGCTTGCCAGCGTTTCTCACTTCTTTTGATTCCTCCCCTCAGATCGAGTCGCAAGCCGCGCGAGGGTTTACGGCTCGATCTCTTCTTTCGAAGATGGAATACAATGTCCGATCAGCCGATGGATCTGACCAAGTTCTTAACTGAGCAAGTCGCGGCGTCAGGCAGGATGTGGCGCTCCTCTTTTCGAGTCGCTCTGATGCTCGCGTGCGTCATCGTGATGGCCGCCGGATTCCTTCCTGCTGAACAGAACGCTTCCGCGGCCGTCGCATATCATTCCCGGCTCGCCGCACAAAAAAGTCCTTACCTGCTTGCACACGCCCATGACTTAGTGGATTGGCATCCCTGGGGTCCAGAGGCGTTTGCGGAAGCAAGAAGCAAGAACAAATTGATCTTTCTCTCCGTTGGTTATTCCTCCTGCCACTGGTGCCACGTGATGCAGCGGGAAGATTTTGAAAATCCTCAAGTGGCGCAGTTGATCAACCGCTATTTCATTTCAATACTTGTCGACCGTGAAGAACGTCCCGAAGTGGACAATCAATATCTCGCCGTGTGCGAGATGCTGACGGGGTCTGGCGGCTGGCCTTTGAATGTCATCATGACGCCGGACCGCAAGCCCTTCTTCGCATCCACATATATTCCGCGTGAAAGCGAGCGGGGGCGGACAGGAATGCTCGAGCTGATTCCTGAAATTGAGCAGAAATGGAAAAGGAATCCCGCCCAGCTTATGAATGGCGGCGAGAAGCTGGCGAAACTTCTTGAGCATAATCTCGACGTAAATGCTCCAGGCCAAGCGCTTGGCGCTGCAGCCTTAAAGTCAGCATCCAACCAGCTCGCATCCAGTTTTGATTCGCGGAACGGCGGTTTCGGCGGAGCGCCAAAATTCCCTCCTGCCTTGGATATCCTCTTTCTGCTCCGCGCATGGAAAAGAGATGGCGATGCGAACGCGCTGAAGATGGCCGAAAAGACTTTAGATGCGATGCGCGGGGGAGGCATTTTTGATCAGGTCGGATTCGGTTTTCACCGCTATGCAACCGATGCGGAATGGCGCACGCCGCATTTCGAAAAAATGCTCTACGATCAGGCGCTTCTTGCGATCGCCTACA
>JBOGNC010000238.1:0-6746 GCA_050747045.1 Candidatus Acidiferrales bacterium
TGGAGCGGATTTACGTCAGACTTGGCGATTGCTTCGCGAACCTGCAAAGGATATGGTGGCGCGTAGGGAGATTGCTGGTATTCGCCTCGAACGTAGAGGGTGAACCGCCCGGCTGTTCCATACGCGGAAAAACCGTCATAGGTGTTGAATCCTTCTTGGTACGGCCGGCCGTAGTCGTTGATGATGGTTTGCCCGAAGTGATAGCTATCGTTCAGCGGCGGTCCACTAGTGCCAACGATTCGGGTGTAAATCGACTCGATCCGCGCTGAGGTTTCGCTCGTGCCGTTCATCCTTTCCAGGTCACCGTGGAATTCGCCCGAAAGCGCTGAGTACAATTCTTCGGCTTCTTTTGAAACGGCAACTTCCGCGCGTATCCGCTCTCCTGCCTGCTGTACCAATCGAAGGCACTCGAGCCTGGTCCAAGGTCGCATACCGAGGTAATCGGAGTGGATGTAGCCCATGGCGGCAAGCCGCTCGATCGCAGGATAGATCCAGCTGTCGAGCTCGACGTAGGGACTTCCGACGCTTCCGGGCGACCGGCCGGCGACGAACTGGTGAACATTAGCGTAGGTGGGCCATGCGCCACCGCCCAACTCTGGATCGTGATGGTGCCGGTAAACTTCCTGCGCAACCAGCCAACCGATTGCGCTGCCGACCAGCACATCGCTCGGAAAATGCTGCTTGGCAGTTACACGCGAGGAACTGATAGCGGAAGCGATCCCGTAAGCGAGCGTCGAGGTCAAAGGCCCGGGATACTCATGAGCAATGACGCCAGCAATCGACCATGCCGCAGCCGAATGCTCTGACGGAAATGACAAACCACCTTGCCAGAATTGCCCGCGGTAGCCGTCCTGCGACGGTCGCTCGCGGCCGAACGCATATTTGGTGGCATAAGTGACGGCCAAACTATCGATCGCGGCCTCTCCCGCAAGTACTCCGGTCTCACGCTTGTGCTCTTCATGCGTCAATTTGCCCCAGAGATAGAGACCGGCACCTGCTCCGACGAGGGCACCGAGTCCATAATTTGAGATGTTGTTGCTGCGATTGAGCGTGTTCGGAGAACTTGAAAGATGCTTGCTGAACTCGGTGTCGGTCGCTAACAATACTCCGGTGGCGGCTCCCAGCGGCACCAACCAATCGGCATCGGAAAAGCCCAGGTGTGCAGGGCTTGTCCAAATCGCCTCTTGATCTTCGGCAATATTCTTCAGCAGCTGGGGGCCAAGAGTGTTCTTGGGGTCGCGAACGCTGAAAATCGGATAGGCCACATTGAACGAATCCGCGGCTGGTGACATTTTCGAATGCTTACCGCGCTCTGGATCATGCTTTGAATTGCGTTTAGCGGGCACACTGGATGCCGATGCACCCGAAGCTGCGGGAGCAGGCGATTCAGGCAGCGTTTGCGCACAGCACGCTGCGCCGAGCCCATCGATTGCCGCCAGCATGCAACAACCAAGCACGAGTTTGCGCCTCCACGTCTTGTGTTTAGAACTCAGTAGTGCAACGCGATGTACAGAGTGCTCGTGATCGAACTCGCCAACTCCGCGGACGTGAAGATGTTCTGCCAATTCGGCCCTCCGCCAATCGCCTTCTCCGGCACCACTACCGTATCTCCCGGTTCGAGCACTGCGTTCAGCGAATCCCCTATCCAGAGCGTTTTCTTTTCTCCGATGACGGAGCCATCCGCGCGGATCACGAAAATTGCTTTTTTGTCTGCAATCGTCGTCGGCCCGCCGGACTGCTCCAGATACCATTTCGCGCTTCGGCCGGGGCTATAGGAAACGGCCGTGGCATCAAACACTTGTCCTGTGACCATCACGAATCCTGGCCGCTTCGGAATGAACAGAGTGTCGCCAGCGCGGACCTGGATATCAGCGGGAGTGTTTTTCCATTGCTTGATTTTGGGAGAAATACGAATGGTCACGCGGCCTAACGGCGATGAGGTGCTCAGCTCGGTGATGGTCGTCTGATATTGAGCCAGCGCCGCTTCCTTGGTCTGCCGCTGCTGCGGAGTGGTCTCGGGCAGATTCGTCAGAGCCCCTTCGGCGTCTTTCACGCGGAGGATTAACTGATTCTGCTGCTTTTGCTCCACGTCACGCACTTCCACCCGCTGAAGAACGGCTCCATACGGATACGCGCCGGGACGGAAACCGCCAGCCCTCTCGATCACGGAGCCCAATCGTTCGCCGGGCCGAATTCCGTACGTGCCGGGATGCTGCACCTCGCCGGAAATTTTGATGGATGCACCTAAGTCGTTCCAGCCCGGCACTTGGCGAATGGTGACCACATCTCCATTTCGCAACGCCATGCTACTTTCGGATTTTCCGTTAAGCGCTTCGGTGAGATCGATAGGCTTGTTTGCACCGGTAAGTTTGTCTTGTCCCTCCCATTGGTAGCGAGTCAGATCTCCCACTTTCGTATCCGCGCTGGGCAGGAGTCCGCCACCTACGTGGACCAGATCGGCAACCGTCATGTTGGAAGTGAGCGGGTATCGGCCCGGCCGCCCGATTGCTCCTTGGATGTAAACGACGGCTGGCTCCGCCGCGTCCGGGCTTTGATGGATAAGGACGCGGTCTCGCGAGTCCAACATGATGTTCTGCGTCTGATCGCCGGCTAAGGCCGCGTCGAGATTCACGCTGAAGATTTGCGCCTTTCCTCCAGGGAACTGGCGGAAGATTTGCACGTCTTCCCTTTCCGCATCGGGTGCAAGGCCTCCGGCCAGATGGATGGCATCGCTCAAGTGAATTTCTCCGGAGGTTCTGTAAATTCCGGGTTGGCGCACATCTCCCAACACGGCGACTGTGGGCGGATTCTGAAAGTCGAAGCGGCTGAATATTCGTACGGTATCCATCGCGTGCAAAACCGGCGCTTGCGATGGGTGCGCCAGAGCGTTCGAAAGATCAAAGCTCTGCATGGTGGGATGTAGATCGGGCTCGTTCAGGCGGATGATCTCAGCATATTGCAAAGCAGGCTCGGGGAGGAGATCCTTGAATGATGAGATGAGGTCCGTCACGCGCATTCCGTTGTGAAATGCGTAGCGACCGGGACGAATGACGTGGCCCTCAAGGTAAACGGCATCATCATTTCCCTGCGCAATGGGAAATACGCGAATCTGGTCGCCATCTTGCACTTTGAACGATTCGAGCTCCTTCGTTGCCTGGGCATCGTTGTCTGACTCAGGAACGTTCAGACTCAGCATCGTTTCTTGTTTGTGAGCTACCAACCGCTGCACTTCGATGTGGCGCAAAGTCGCGATCGGGAGCAACCCGCCCGCAAGTTCGATGATGTCCTTCAAGTTGGTCTCGCCCTTTAGCTCGTAGATGGCGGGGCGACGAACCATTCCTTCCACGGAGACTTGCGCACCGATCGCCGGCACTAAAACCGTATCGCCGCTGGTTAGTGGTTGAATGTCGGACCGGACACCGTGCAGGAGCAGGTCGTACAAATCAACCGTCTGAATCAGCTGATTACCGCGATAGTGTTCGACGATGCGGTACGATCCAGTCGAGGTGGGGCCGCCAGCGGCGAACAGCGCATTCAGTGGAGTCGATAGCGAGCTGATATCGTACGCTCCAGGCTTGGCTACGTCGCCCACGACGTAAACTTGTATCGTTCGGAGCCGGGAAATCGAAACAGCGGCGGAAATGTCGCGGAACTGCGTACGCAGATCTTGTTGGATCGTCTGCTGAGCGTTCGCCAAAGTTTTTCCGCTCACCATCACCGGACCAACCTCCGGCAAAGCAACTCGCCCTTCACGGTCCACCGTGCGGAAAATGCGGCTCGAAATTCCACCCCATAGGTCGATCAACAGTCCATCACCTGGTCCAACGACGTAATTCGGACCAGCGGGCAGATCCATCGGGATCAGCTGCGGATCGCGCATTCCGTTTTCAAACACATTCGCGCCAAAACGCTGAGGTGACGGAGATCGCGGCAGAGCCTGCAAATAGCGGTCGTACAACGACGGGATGTCGCGATAGGGATTCGCCACTCGCTCCATCGTCATCTCGGATGTGGACGCTGGCTGCGTTCCAGGGCTGTAGGACAGAGCCGGGATCACGGGCGTACCGGAAGGGTAAGCCGGCGACATGGTTTCTAGCCCACGAGGTTGCGGCGGCGAGTACAGCTCGGCCCCCAAAGGCGAAATTCCCCCCACCCCGCCCATAGAGCCGAAACTGCCGCCCAACGACCCCGTGCCTCCGCCGCTCGAAAGAAGCGACTGAGACGGACCCAAAGAACTGAACTCGTCGCCCGATGAACCTCCCATCCGCTGCATCATGGCTGGAGAGTTCGCGAGCTCCGGCGAAAACAATCCGCCATTCATTTGATCGAGAGAACTCCCGCCAACCGAGCTTCCAGGCTTCGCACCAAAGCCGGAGAGTTCGGGACTGTGACCTGCGCCCGTTTGCAACAGCTGAGCTAGCTCGAGAGAGCCATTGTCACCGTTGGGCGGAGCTGGAATGGACGGGGCGGACGGCAGGGGCCCGAATGGTTCGACGTCCGGCAAAGTCGGCGCCGCGTTCGGGTTCGCGGGCGCTCCAGTAAGCAGCTGCTGCATCGATTGGCGTTGCTCGGTCTGTTTAGGACAGTTAGTGCCTGCGCCGTCTGCGCATGCGCGGGCTTTCTCTAGGTCCTTCACTCTCTGTTGCTGGTCCTGCCGCTGTTGTTCGCGAGCTTCTTCTTCCTCTTGAGAAACCCATTTCACGCGCTCCTGAATCAGGAGCTCCTGCTCTTTTCCGGCGGGCGAATCAGGATTGACGACTGGAGCCAGGTAGCCATACTGCTGTAGCAACAGAGTTGCCACGCCACGGAAATGAATATCATTGTCCAATCGGTTGTAGATGGCATCGTCAGTTAGATCGGATTCGCTGATGAGCTGTCCGTGGTTCGTCGCGTCTTCTGCCACCCATCGCTTTAGCTCGACCATCAAGCCCGGGTCTTTGACCAACACTGCCTTAATATCCGCGCTGGGCGCCGCAACAAGGCTCAAATTCTGTTGGCCTAGCTCGGAGGAAAACGGTGGCTCTAGTTGCTTGGTTTGCCCAATAGCCGAACTACACTCCAGCAACAACGCGAAGCCAACCGCCAACGACCCGAGGCCAAGGAGCCGCAGCCGAGTTCTGCGGAGAACCCCGGCACCAGTCCAGCGGCTCATTGGATCCTCGCAGCCGGCCGAATTATGCCGCGGAGCGCATTGAGAACGCCTGTCTCGGACGCCTCGATCTGGTGAGACTTCACTTGCAGTGACGCAGAGTAAAATATGGTCATGTTTCGATCCGGCGCGATCGCGATGATCTTCATCTGCGGCCATCTCTGGAGAATCACGTGACAGAAATCCGGCAAGCTGCTGTTGCGGTCCAGGGTCACGATCAGAAAGTCCGGTTGCGTTCGATCGATTGCTCCTTCGACATCGGACTCGTCTTCGATTTCCTGAACTACTTGAATATCCGGCTGGTCGGAGATGGATGCTGCAATCAGCTCTCGCATCAATCGCTGGCGATTGGCCACTACAACGCGGATCGCGCTCATGAAATTCCTCCGCGCGACAAGTATCGAGAAGCCCCCGGCCGAGCAACAGGTTCAATTAGGTATTACGAGGCGTCGAGGTCTGATGCGGTACTCGGTTGGACTTAAAATGAGGGCCAAGACGGTACTCGAACCGGCTCGCAGTTCGATTCAGTACTCTTTTCCGTACCTATCGATGTGAACGTTTCGCGGCAGGCTTCGCCAATGCTCAAGCGATCGGAGACCCCGGTCTTTCTCAGAATCCGGTGAATGTGATTCTTTACAGTCTGCTCGGAAAGATGAAAGTGACCGGCAATTTCTTTGTTGCTAAGGCCGCGCTCGATCAGCGGAATTAACTGTTGCTCACGCCGCGTTAAGCCCCAGCGTACGCGCCTGCGTCCGTTGGGAATCTCATCCGTTTGAGTGGCGATATACTCGAAGAGCGCGCGAATGTATTGAGGAGGACAAAGAGCTTGTCCTTCTGCGACCAGTCGAATCGCCGCGATGACATCCGCTGCGGATGCATCTTGCAGCACGTATCCCCAGGCACCCCTTCTCACGGCCCGTAGGAAGTGCGACGGATCGTCCTCCATTGCCAAAAGCACGCTACGCGGTGACGCGCCTGAGAACACGTCGCGCGCCGACCTCGAAGGCTCAGGTAAGTACTCGATCGAGTCCAGCAGCAGAACGTCCGCACCCTGGCCCTCTGTTCTGTTCGGCGAGCCCGGCCCACACGGCAAAGCTGCCACTACCTCAAAATCAGTTCTCTTCGCTAAAATTCGCGCGATCGAGTCCCTCAGTAAACGATTATGAAAACGTATCGAAACACGTATGATCCTCAGCACTTGATAGGTCGCCTCTCGAACTTAGTTATAGATGGGAAAATTCGAATCAGACGTCATGCTCGACACCTTGTTCGTCAGATCTGAGCTCTGGGGGCCAGGGGCGAGTTGGTCGGCCTGCGAATACTGCTCGACCGATATTGGGACAATGTCCTGCGATAACGCTCACGATGCAAATGCCAACTATACATACTGAAACGCCGCAATTTCGCCAATCAGGCGATTCCCGTAGATTTTCCAGTGCGAACTCCACTTGCGGCACTCAGGTGTTCACCCACTCACGGTCGTCCAGAATCTCAATCAGCGGCTACGTTTTGAACGTGATGGAGGTAATAGAGAACGAGTTCTACACGCGTGGACACACCAATCCGATCGAAGATTTGGAACAAATAATTTCTGACG
>JBOGNC010000239.1:0-6724 GCA_050747045.1 Candidatus Acidiferrales bacterium
TGGTCATGTCCTTGGTGCCGTGGCGCGCGCAAACGTGGGCGATTTCGTGGGCCATGACGCCAGCGAGTTCGGCTTCGGTATCGGCGTGCAAGAGCAACCCGCTATTCACGTAGAAAAAGCCGCCCGGAAGGGCGAAGGCATTTACGACGTCCGAGTCGATTACCTTGATGGTGAAGGGAACACGCGCATCGGAGTTGCGCACCAGGTTCTGGCCAACTTTGTTAACGTAGTTGACCACGACCGGGTCGTTGATAAACTTGGCTTCCGAGTCAACCTGCTGAGCGAGCTGCTTACCCAGGGCGATTTCTTTTTCCAGGGAGTAAAAGTCGAGGCCCTTGCCAACATTGCGATGGCCAATGGCGTTTACATCCGCCTCGCTTCCGGGCTTAACATCGGGATGCGCGTATTCAGGGAGCGGCTGATTATCGGCCACATTTGTGGTGTCAGAGGATTTGTTGCTGTGGTTCGCCGGAGCGGCAGTGACGGGAGCGATGAGAAACGCGAAGGCCACGAGAACCGTCAGCCAACGCCTCTGGAAAGAATGTGACATCAAGCTGCCTCCTGCCGGCCAGTTCCCACAGTATACACCTTGGGCCGCAACCCCTAATGAGCATACGATGTCGGATGGGGTAGGAAGGTTATCTTAGTCAGCTGGGAACCGACGGTTTTGCCAGAACCGGGTGGCCCCAAGGCGTCCGAAAACGAACGGATTGATGGGTCAGTTTTCGCGGAGCTGCCGCTTGAGGCTGTCGATTTCGCCACGGAGTTTGGATAGGCGCCGGGCGACGGTGACCTCGTACACGAAAAAAACTACCCAGACGGCAATCCATGCGGCAAAGAGAAACTGAAAGTCCTTCACAGAGCCCCCTTCACGGGCCGGGACTGAGCGTCCAGGCTCCGCAATTCGATTTCTTGACGCAGCTCTTCCATTTCGCGGCGCATGCATTCAATCCGGTAGCGGTCGATCAGCACCGGGATCATGACAATCAACAGAGCAACCATGCAGAGCATAATGATCTTCGCCATCGTCGGATCCACTCCCGAACCGGGGCCGCCGAAAAACACCGGCTGGGGATGCTGGGTGGGGAACAGGCGATTGGACATATAAACGAGCGGCACGTCCAGAAACGCGAAGATGCCGAAAACGGCCGACAGAGTAGCGCTTCGTCGTGGATCTTCCAACAGCCCGCGCAACATCAAGTATGAGATGTACAGAAGCCACATGACGAACGTGGTGGTCAGCCGCGCATCCCAGGTCCACCAGATGCCCCATACCGGCTTGGCCCACAACGGGCCAGTGATCAGCCCGATCGTGCAGCAGGCGACACCGAGCTCCGCAGCAGAAACGCCGAGGCTGTCCCAACGTTGCCGCCGCGTTGCTAGATAAGCAATATTCGAAATAAATACGATCGTAAACGCTGTGAAAGTGCAAACCCATGCGGCGAGGTGAAAGTAAAAAATTCGATAAATTTGGCCTTGGCGAACGTCAACCGGAGCAATATACAGAGCCGCGTATCCGGCGAAAACAATCAGCGCGGCGGCAAACGCCGCGCCAGCAACTCGGTATTTCATAAAGCGAACTCCAAGCTTATTCCTCCATCAAAAAATCGCACAGAAGCCACGACGCAGTTAAAAACACGATGTCGAAACCGGCCAGGAAAGCGGCCCAGCTTTGGTCCAGGTACGGCTGGGTAGAGAAAAGCGCGGCGGTGGATTCAACCGCGGCAATCAAAAGTGGCGCAAGAATTGGGAGCATAAGCAGCGGCAAAAGCAGCTCACGCATGCGCGCGTGCGCGGAAATGGCCGAGAAAACCGTACCGGTGACGACTACGCCGGTGGTGCCCAGGACGAGCACGAAAATCAGGCGGCCCACGATACCAGCCAGTGAAACGTTGTACAGCACGGCGAAAACCGGGACGAGCACCACTTCCACGAGCGACAAGAAAATGAAATTGGCGAGCATTTTGCCGAGCAGGATCGCGAAGCTCGACACGGGTGCCATACGCAGCGCGTCAAGAGTGTCGTTGGATTGTTCGCGCGCGAACGACGGGTGCAGCATCAACGAGCCCGAGAAAAGAAATGCGATCCATAGCAGGCCGGGCCCATAGTGACGCGACTCGGCTGGAGTAGGATTGAAAGCGAAGCTGAAAAGCACCACAACGATGATGGCGAAGACGACAGTAGCGTTCAGGAGCTCGCGAGTGCGCAATTCCAAACGCAGTTCTTTGCCGAGCAGAATTGCGGCGGCGCGTGCCGTGGACATTACGCCTCCGTCCGCAACGCGGCCAGGATGGGGCGCGGGTCGCCGCCGGAGCCGCTGTCGTGCTCGATGCGGCCAACGGAAAGGGAAATGGCGCGCGTGGCCAGGTCGAGCGATTCATTGCGCGCGTGCGTGCTCATGATGATCGTGGTACCGCTGGCGCGCAGGCCCGCGAGCGTTTCGGCGAACCACGCGGCGCCCTGGCGGTCGAGCCCGGCAGCGGGTTCATCGAAAAGCAGCAGGCGCGGCTGGTGCAACAGCGCGCGCGCGATAGTCAGCCGCTGGCGCATTCCGCGAGAAAAATTGCGAACGCTGCTTCCGGCGCGCGTGGCCAGGCCGCAAGCAGCGAGCGCTTGGCCGACGCGTTCATGAATGTCCGCCAGGTGATAGAGTTTCGCGAAAAACGAAAGATTTTCTTCAGCGGTGAGCTCGTCGTAGAGCAAGGTGCTGTGGCCCACCATGCCGATAAAAGATTTCGACGATTCCGCCGGGCCGAGGCTGGGGAAGCGCACCTGTCCGCTGGTGGGTGACATGAGCTGGGCAGCAATGCGAAGCAAAGTGGTCTTGCCGGCTCCGTTGTGCCCTAGCAGCGCCACGAATTCCCCGGACACCACGCCGAACGAAACACCGCGGAGCGCTATCAGGGGGCCAAAGCGCTTATCAATTTTTTCAAACGAGACGGCCAGTCCGGCAGTCGCCGCGGCGTCCAGCTCGGACGCGGAGTGCGGCAGCGACATCGAAGACCCGCTCATCAGTTGATCCACAGCGCCTTCCAAATCCGTTTAGCCTTTCACCAGATCGCGCAGGGTCTTTTGTACGCGGTCGCGCCGGAGGATGTATTCCTCCTCGGAAATCGTGCCCGCTTCGCGGCGCAGTTCCAGGCGAAAGAGAGAGTCCTTGAGTTCGTCGAGGCTTCCGCGAACTTCCCGCTCCACGTCGGCTTCGACATTCGCTTCCGTCGGGGATGCGATTTTCACGGCAGCAGCAGAGGCGGCGGCTGAAGCTGACGAGCGCATGGGCGGAGGAGCGCTGCCAGCGGACGCGACGGCTTGCGTCGATGCTGCGGCCGAATGTCTCGGCTCCGGCTGTGGAGCTGGCGCAGTGCCTCCTGTTGAATTTACTGGTGCGACTTGCGGCTGGCGCAGAACGAAAATCAAGCCCAGCGCAAAGAGCGCGACAAACCCGCCTACGACGATCCATTTCAAGCTGTCGAGACGCGCCGGCAGAGTGGTTACACTCGCTACCGGATTACCCTGCGCGCCGTCGTCAACGTGAGAGTTTACAGAGGGGTTCTGCGAGTTATCGGCCGAGCTAGTATCGCTGTTATCGGGAGCGGGCGGAGGCGCGGTGCCGGATATCGCGACGGACACAGGTGTGTTGGCCGCCACTGTTTGGCGCATGTAGGCGTTGTAACCTTGCTCGGCGCCAGCGGGCGCGAAATCGCCCCCGGAAATCTGGACAGTCGGCGGCGCGAAAATGGCCAGGCGTCCTGCCGCGTAAGGAGAGGTAAAGCTCAGCTGAGTCTTATTGCTCGGATAGGGAACTGTGTAGGTGATGCCCACGCGACTCGATCCGGGGCGAAACGCGTAGTCGATGGCTTTCTCGTTCTTGCCCACGTCCGTGGTGCTCTGAATGACCCCCGGGACCGAGGCCGAGGCGATTCCGGCGGAAACCTGGCCAAGTTGCGCGCCTGCCGGAAATGAGAACTTAAACGTTCCCCCTGAACGGTAGAAGGCGACAGGCGGCTTCGTATTGTTGTCGATGTTGTATTCCTCATCGACGGTGAGGTTCGATCCATTCGGTTGGACGATGATGGCGTGCGCGGTCACTTCGATGGCGCCGGGTTTGCTCGTGGGTTCGAACACATCGATGTTGACGGTCGTAGTGCCCGGCGTCACCGGCTCGTGATACATCACGCCGCGATAGATGGCGCGTAGCAGCATCGGACCCTGGCCGAGCAGAGGATTGTCGAACTGAAAGTGGCCTTGTGCATCGGCCGTGGTGGTGGCGACCGGCTTCATGCCGCCCATCAGTTGAATCAGGATTACCTGCACGCCAGAGCCGACTTTACCGGTGGTGCCGTTGTGAATCGTGCCCGAAACCGTGCCGGCAAGGGCGGCGGATGCGAAGACGCAAAAGAGCACACCTGCAAGAGACAGTTTTTTCCAAACCAAGTGAATCATGAACGGCGTCCCTTTTCGGAAGCTGCCTGGCGAGTAGCAGGAGTGGGAACGCCGCCAGTAAGCGTATCCATCTCGGCCAAGACGCGAGCAGCCTCAATTTCTAGCGACTGCTTGATTTCCTCGTAATCCTGATCGGAAAACTTTCCGGCACGGTGCTCGAAGCGTAGGTCGCGGAGATTCTCGTAAACAGCATCGCGGCGCTCGAAGAGCTGATCGAGCTTGGTGCGGTGGGGCACCGCGTCAGACGCGTCGAGTTTCACGCCGAATACGAACACGAGTACTGCCACCGCGAGCAGCACGCATGCGACGGCGACATCGATATTACTCATCGGAGTCCTTCTCGGATTCGCGGCGAGCGCGCTCCAGAAGATCGGCGGAGATGGGCGGACCATCCGCGGCGACAGGCTGCAAAGTAGAACGGCGGCGCCATCGGCGCACTACCTGCCAAACCAACACGAACGCCAGCAGCGGCAAAAGAACCGGCATGACCCAAACGAGCCAATCGAACCCCTTGGCCGGCGGCGAGATAAGCACGCCCGGTCCGTACTCCTGGACAAAATCCTGCAGAATCAGGTCGTCCGACTCACCACGCGAAATGCGCTGGTCTATTTCCTTCAACTCTGCCTTCGCGGTCGCGCAAGGGCCGGCGAATGCGCCGCCGCTATGATTGCAAGTTCCGACGGTGTCGTCGCACCCGCCGCACATGCATTTCAGCCGAAGGCTCAACGCATGGGCGCGTTCGGCCTGCACCGGAGTAACCGCTTTCGCGGACGGGCAGGAAATGACGAGCAGCAGCGCGGCGGCAATCGCACCGGCGGCGATAAACGAGCGGCGGCGCCAGAAAAGTCTGCGGGATTTCACAGGAGCGCCTTTCGGACCGGCGCTGGTGGCCACTCCACGATTACAGCATGTGAGCATCTTATCCACTCTATTTAACGCCGATTGCAAGGCTGAGCGCAAGCGAACCTTCTGGCGCGGCTGGCGGCCTATCCGGAAAATTGACGGAGCTAATCGATGGATTAACGGTGAACATAGTTGCGTTTTAGTACGTAACGCTTTTTGTTTAGAGGTGGTATAAGAACTACACGAATTATGGAGGTCTGCAATGGAAGGGGTCCCGTCCCGGCCGCCCTCGCAGACAGATCAACGCAGGGCAAGCCGTTTTCGCGTGGTCGTGCCGATCGAAGCGAAGTGGAAAGATTCCGGCGGCAAAGTGCTTACGGAATCCGCCGAAGCAAAAGAAGTGAACGGCGTCGGTGGCTTGCTGGAAATGCGATCGCAGCCGGTGGTCGGCACTGAAATCCACCTCACCAATTTGATTAGCAACGAAAGTACTAGCGCACGCGTAGCGGCCATCCGGCGCACAAAGGACGGCGGTGTGCTCGGCGTGGCTGTAGAGCTACTAGCGCCGAGCGAGACCTTCTGGGGAGTAAATTTCCAACTTCGGAAGACCAGCGCGCAGCTTGCTTCAATCGAGGAAGCCATCAAGAGTGGGGGCGTCGACCCGCGAATCCTGCGGGACTTTCGGGACGCAGTCGATTACGTGCGCAAGACGGCGTGGGCCGTTCAAGAATGGCAGGAACGCCAACTGAAGCGCCACGATCCGCAAACGGTACTGCCGCTGATCATTTCGGAACGCATCCGCCGGGCGACGCAATTGAGCAAAGCGATCTCCGCCGATTTGGACGCCAACGACGTGACACGCGAAACCGCGGGCACCAGGGATTTTTTCAAGGCCATCGAAAGGCTCTACGTGCAAGTGGGGAATCTGTTTCGAGGTCACGGCTCCTGAGGACGAGCTTCGGCTAGCGCTGAACGGCGCCTGGTGCGCTCCGCTTTTGCGCGAGCTTGCGCGGCGCCGATTCGGGGATGGCGAGCATGGCCGCAAGTCCCACCAGGGCAGCTATAGCCCAATACCATGCGGGCGCTTCCGGATTGTGAGTCACCTTGATCAGCCAAGTGACGGAGACCTGCGTGGTGCCTCCAAAGATGGCGATGGCGACGGCGTACACCGTCGCGACTCCGCCCGAACGGATCGCCGCAGGCAGCGATTCGGTGAGCCAGATGAGAATCGGGCCGGTGGAAAGCGCCAGCAAACTGTACAGCACAGCGGCCGAGCCCAGTAGGACGGCCGTGGTACGGTGATGGTCGAGGACGTAAAAGGCGGGAAAAATCAGCAGCAGCAGCGCAACGCCGGGGACGATCATTGTCATTTTGCGGCCGATTCGATCCGAAAGGCTTCCGCTCACCAGATCGAACGCAAGTCCGGCAAGCCCGACCA
>JBOGNC010000240.1:0-6667 GCA_050747045.1 Candidatus Acidiferrales bacterium
ACGTTCTCCACCGATCGCGTGCGCCACGAATGTCCCGAAAGCGTCTGCGGCCACAAACAGAACGTGCACAGCGCCGGGCAACCGCGGGTCGTGTAGAACGACACGAATGGATGCAATAAAAATGGAACGTTGTAATCCTCGACCCGCAGATTGTGCTCGTATACTTCTGTAGCGAACGGCAGCGCATCCAGGTCCGCCGTTTGTAATTGCGGGCGCGACGGGTTGTGTACCACTTTGCCGTCCTGCACGTAGCTCACGTTCTGAATTTGCGGGAGCGGCATACCCTGCGCGTATTCCACCACCGCATGATCGAACTCGCCGCGTACCACAAAATCGATGTCCGAACTGGCCATCAGGCTTTCCGCCGGCTTGATCTGTACCTGCGGCCCAACGAACGCCACCTTGATGTCTGGATTCAGCTCCTTAATAGAACGGACGATCTTCAGGTCGCTATAGAACCCCACCGTGGAAGTGAACAACACTAAAAATTCGTAATCTTTTGCGATTTGGATTACTTCGGCCTTGGACATGTGGCGCGGCGGAGCGTCCAACAGGCGGCTGCCAGGCAGCATTCCGGCGGGATAGGAGAGCCATACCGGGTACCAATACGACTCAATCTCTCGCGTGGCAGGCCAGCGGGAGCCCGCGCCACCGTCGAACTTGTCGAAGCTCGGCGGGTTCAGAAAGAGCGTTTTCATAACAGACGGCATGTACCCCCCTCAGGATTTCGGTTAACGCTTTTCCAAATCTCATTTTACTTCAGTTCCCTGGCCTGCCGAACACAGGCTTTTTAGATGCTTCTTATTGAAAAACCTTTGCCAGTTGCCCGGTAGCTTCCAACAGTACAATCTGCGCCTGCTCGCGCGCGAAATCGGCATCCAGGAATGCCACCCATTTCTCGCTTTCGTCCAAGCGCGCCTGCTCGATTGCCTGCAGCGTGGCGCGCCCGTTATTGAATTTATCTTGCTCCAGCTGAAGGTTTTGCTGCGCCAGCTCCAGCTCCAGGCGAGCCACTTCCCGGCTGGCGTCAAGCTCGCGCACGTTGCTCATCTTCTGTTGAATTTCTCGGCTCACCTGCCGCTGCCGCTGTCCAAGATCGAGTTCGGCCTCGTTTAACTCGCTCTTTGCCAGCGCAACGTTCGCAGAGGTTTTCGCCGCAAATAGCGGGACCGTTACCTGCACCCCGATATTGACGTTATTGCGTTCGAAATTTTTGTAGAATTCATCGTAATTGTTGAACTTACTCAGAATGCTGTACTGGCCGACGATCGCCACCGTCGGGAAATAGCTCCAGCGCGCTCCATGCAACTCCTGCTCGCGAGCCTCTCGCTCGTTTTCAGCTTCTTTCACGCTCCGGTCGTTCTGCATTGCTAAATCGATCAGGTTGTTTTCGGATTCCAGGCCGGGCGGCGTTAATGGCGTTTCTTCCGCACTTTCGCTCGGTCCGCCCGCGCCGGCCGCAAACGCCGGCACCTGCGGATTCGCGTGAATCTCCTGGCTTTCCGGGATTCCAGTAAGCTGGCGGAGCCGCACTTCCAGCGCCTGTTCCTGATCCTGCAACTTTACGGTGTTCTCGTTGATGCGCGCAAGCGTTAGCTGCGCCCCGGTCACATCGATGGGAAGCGCCAGATTCGCGCGTTCGCGCTCCTGGACGATTTGCAAAATCGTCTGGGAGCTGCTCTTTTCAGTTTGCATCAGCTCCAGCGAATGCTGCACGTCCGCCAGATTCAGATACGCGGTCGCTGTCCGCACGACGATGTCGTCGTGCATGCGATCCATTTCGATCTTTTGATTCTTGGCGCGATCCTCCGCGGCATGCTGTTGTCCGCGAAGCAGCGGATCGAAAATTGTTTGCTGATAGTCCAGTTCGAAGATCGAGGGTGCCTGTCCACCCGGTAAGGAAGGAAATCCGTGGGTGTACGCCAGTCCCGTTCCAGTATAAACATTCGGACGGAACGAAGCCCGGTCCACGCCAGCCTGCCCAAGCGCCACGTCATACTGCGCGCGGGCGAGCCTCATGTCGGGACTATTCTGTATCGCCAGGCGAATCGCTTCTTGTAGAGTCAGCGCGCCGGGTTTTTGCGCGGTATTTTGGGCCATCGCAGGCGCCACCCAGACCAGAACCCAAAAAGCCGCGAGGGCTGCAACATAGCATCGAATTTGGTTTCCGGGGTTCGCGGTTTCATTCATGCCGGAGTGACTCAATCGGCTGCAATCTCGCCGCGCGGTTCGCGGGCAGGTAACCGAAAATCAGGCCCGTGGCACAGGATACTACGAAGGCCAGTACCACTGATACCCATGAAATCGGCAGCGTGATGTTCCCGATATCCGGAAACACGCTCATCAAAAAGTTCACGAGCGCCCGAATCGAAACGGCGATCGCAATTCCTACGATTGCCCCAACTCCGCTGATCGTGAATGCTTCCAGCAGGAACTGGTACAAAATGGCTTCGCGCGTGGCGCCGATGGCCTTCAAAATTCCAATTTCCCGAGTGCGTTCAGTGACCGTCACCAACATGATGTTCATGATGCCGATGCCGCTGATGGTTAGCGCGATCAGCGCAATAGCTACCAAAACCCACGACAGCGCCCGGGCAATATCTCGCGCCGTCTGCAGCACTCCGATCAAATTCTGTACCGAGTACAAAGCGCCCACACGATGGCGCATTTGCAGTATGGAACGGACCTCCTGGGTCACCTGCGGCACCGCATCGGCACCGCTCGCCTGCACGTAAAGGTTTTGGTAGTAGTCCGTGCCGGTGTAGTAGTGCAGCAAGGAAAACGGAACGAGAACCGATTCTGGAACGATTTCCGAAGCGCCCAGCGTGGCCTCGCGCTCCTGAAACACGCCGATCACGGTCAAATCGATCTCGCCCACGCGCACTTGCTGCCCGACCGGATTCTGATGCGGAAACAAGCGCGCCGTCAGCGGTTTCGTCAGCAGGCAAATTTTGTTCGTGGACGTGAAGTCGTCCTCGACGAAGTAACTTCCGGCCAATATTTGCAGGTGCCGAATCTGCCGAAATCCCTGCGTGACCCCCACCAAATTCACCGCGCGCTGCTGGCTGTTCGCTGACACGGTCATCGGAACGGCATTCGCGCCGGCTGCGTTCACCAGTTCGTTCGGGATTCCCGCCCGAATGGCCTTCAAATCTCCCGGAGTGATCAGGTCTCCCCGCGGCAAGGACTCAGGGCCGTTCGGCGCCACCGCATACGCGTACACCAGGTTTGCCCCGATTCCCTCGATCTGCTGGAGAACGTATTTCCGCCCGCTCAGTGCGACCGTGACCACCAGCACGATGCAACTGCTGCCTATCACAACTCCAAGCATCGCCAGTGCGGCGCGCACCTTATGCACCCGCAGCGCCTGAACCGTAAGGCCCCAGGTTTCGCCCCAGAATTCCGCTGAATTTTGAACGTGTTTCATGCAATCGATGCAGCCGGAGGGCCGGCCGCGCGATCCGCTTCTGCCTGGCTAACGCACAGCTTTTTCGAGCCCTTGCAAACGTCCGCGCGCGTCCTGGTTTTGCGGGTCAAGTTGCAACGCGGCGCGGTACTGCTCGGCCGCCTGTACTGACTTTCCTTGCTGTTCGTAAAGCCTTCCGAGCCAGTCTCGCGCCGACGAGTGCGAGGGCCAATCGCTGCGTTCCGGCGTACTCGCGAGATACGATTTCAACTCTTCCTCGGCGCTGTCCAGGCGGTCGTTGGAAAGCACGCTGAAAATGGCGTGGTAGAAGGTCACTCGCGGATCGTTCGGATGCAACTGGGCCACCGCGTCGATCGCGGATTTCATTTCCGGCAATTCGTTCTGCCGCCCAAAGAAAGCCGCCGCTTCCACATACGGTTCTACGCCGCTCGGTTTTTCGGCTAGCACCGCGCGATATTCGACTTCTGCTTTCGCCCGGTTCTTAAGAACGCTCACGTCGTACTCCGCGAGCACCAGGTGTCCTTGCACCGGATCGATATCCGCAATAGCATTCGCTTGCGCCAGCGCTTCGTCTTTACTTCCACCCACGATCCACGGAGCCTGCATGCAGTAATCCGCCAAGTCGCGTCGTGCGGCTACGTTCGATGGATCAAGTTTCACCGCCGTTTCGAACTGTCCTTTTGCATTCCGCGCGACGAAAAAGCTCTTTTCTGTACCCGCCTTGCTCCCGTACGCCCGGCCGAGCCATTGGTGGTAGGCCGAAACGTTTCCATTCAGGCTGATCGCTTTTTCAAACTGCGCGATGGCGCTGGTGTAATCGTGAATTTCGAAAAACGCACGTCCCATCCAAAAATACGTATCAGCGCTGGTGGGGTTTTCGGATTGCGCCGATTGCAACGTGGTCATCGCCTGGCCGTATTGACCCTGATCGAACTGTTGCCGCGCCGCATTGACGAGTCCGGAGACATCCGCGGCGTTTCCGTTGGCCGCCCGCCGGCGCGCCACCGAGGGTGGCGCAACGCACAGGATTCCCAGCGCCGCTATCGCCAACCATCGCGCGCATCCGCTTAACTTCAATTTCACTGTGCCTCCAGAGGTCGAATTTTCGTGCCGTCGCGGAGCGTTTGCTCCACCGGTTCGGCCACCACGTCGCCCGCCGATAGACCGGAAATGACTTGATACATCGACGTACTGGCGATACCCACTGTGATGTTCCGCCGCTCTACGCGGTCGCCCTGCACCAGAAACACATAGTGCTGATTTCCCTGTTCGTTCACCGCCGCGCGCGGAACGGCCAGGGCGTCCCGCCGTGCATGAACCAATATTTGCACGTCTACATTGGTGTTCGGCAGAAGATCCTGATCGCTGTTGTCGATCGAACAAAGCACGTCGCCCACGCTGCGCATCCCTCGTGCTACCACCTGCTCCGGCAGTTGCTCCGTCTTGCCCGTCCACACTTTCCCCGGTTTGCCGTCCCAAGTAACCTCGACGTCTTGCCCGACTGCCAGCGACCCCAAATCCGGCTCGTCCACGAACGCGCGCACGCGCACCCTTTTTAGATCGGCAATTTCCGCCAGCACTTGTCCGGTCTGCACGAAATCTCCCAGCTTTACCGGCAGCGAGTAAAGCGTGCCGTCGATGGGAGATACCACCGTCGCTGACGCCGCTTTCACCTCAAGCGCCTGCACCAGGTTCTGCGCCTGGCTCGCTCGAAATTGCGCGCCTTCCACGGATTGCGACTCACGCTGCTTCAAATCCGTTTGTTTGGCTTCCAGAGTCTGCAAGGTTCCTTGTACCTTCGTCAGATTCTCCTCGGCCTGGACCAGTTCCTGCTGCGTGGCCGCATGGGTGCTCACCAGGTCCTTCAGTTGTCTTACCGAATTCCGTAGGTTTTTCGCCTGCATCCGGGCCGACTGCAGATCCGCTTTCAGTTGTGCCACCTGCTCCGGCGGGCCGCCCGCTTTGGCGTTCTGCAAATCCGTTTGAGCCGTCAGCAGATTCGATCGCGCCTGTGCCAGCTGCGCGCGCATATCGGAAGCTTCCAGAGTCAAAATCAACTCGCCGCGGTGTACCGCCTGGCCGTCTTTTGCCCGCACCTTCTCCACAAACGTCGGAAAACCGGCTCGCGCAACCACGGGGGAGATCGGTTCCACTTTGCCGTTGCTGGTAATGCTGGCGCTCAAGTTCTGTCGCGTCACTTTCACCACCGGAACCAACGGTCCCCGTCCGCTTAAAATCACCGCAGCAACGATGATCGCAGCGACGAGCGCGGCCACGCCCAGCAATATGTTTCTGACGACCTTGCTATGCTCCATGATCGGCTGCGCGCCCGGACGCAGTCTGCCTCTCGAAAATACAGCTATCAGAAAATTGTATCAGACCACTCCCGGCCTTGCTCCCCGAATCAGCCGATCAGTTTCCGTCGGGCATCCTCCTTCCCGGCCGCCTGCCGCGTGGATGCTATACTGTCGCATCAGGATGCCGGTCGTATTCGTAATCGCCCGCGATTGGGTTCTTCGCACTTCCCTCCGCGCGGAACTTTTGGAAGTGGGGATTCATGCGATGGGAATGGAATTGCCCGATGAAGTGGGGCGGATTATCGCCAGCGGACAGTTGCCGGCCGCAATCGTTGTGGAGGCTAGCGCCGGCCTGGCGGACGACCCGCGAATTTTCAACTTGATCGCCCGCGTGCCGGCTCTTCTGATCGCCTCGCGAGCCGAAACCGTGCCGCTGCCTCCCGCAGCAGCCGTCTTTTACCGTCCGGTGCGCATCGGCGAAATCACCGCCAAGCCGCAGGAATTGGCCAAGAACGGCCGCGCCGCGTAAGCGCTTGGTCTTGCGTCCGAAAAAGCCATGAAGATCTACGGCGAATCATTTCCGCTGCAAGCGTCGAAACAACGCGAAGCGCTCAACATCCACTCGCGCGTGAAAGCGGCGATTGAAAAGTGCGGCCTCCGCGATGGCGTATGCGTAATTTCCTCGCCGGACTTTGGACTGCGCAGTCGTCCTCATGCAGGATGATGCCGAAGTTTTACAAGACCTGGACCGGCACCTCGAACAGATCGGCTCCGTGCGAGTTAGCGGAATCGAAAGCGCCGAATCAAACTCATCCACTCGCTTTCAAACCATTCTGCTCGGCCAACAAGTTACGATTCCATTCTCCGAAGGCCGCCTTGAGATCGGCGCAGGCGAAGCCGTGTTCTTCCTAGAGATGAATGGCGTCCGCCCCAGGCGAGTGGT
>JBOGNC010000241.1:0-6630 GCA_050747045.1 Candidatus Acidiferrales bacterium
GTATTTGCGAAAAATCGATCCGTATTGATCGCGATCTTTTCGAACGGCCTATATTGTGCCGTCCCCAGTAAGATGATATCAATATTGATCCGGAACCTTGCGGCGGCTGTCTCCCGTCACCTCGCGGAAGCGGGGTCCAGTTTAAGCCGCGGACCTGGATTCCCGCTTCCGCAGGAATGATGCGGCTCGGCCGGCGTGCAGAGCGCCGCCGGACCAAGCATGATGATCATCAATGTGATTTGGCGCGACGATGTCTCAAAGGTTACAGTCTTATGTAGCGCGATGCGGTGTATTTACACGCCGTCTCGACTCGGCTACCGTAGCCCGCGCGCGACGCAAATCCATTAGAACGCAGATGGGGTGAGAATTGCGCGGACATTTTATGTATACCGGAGTTCTTGGTCTTGCGATTGGAGTATTCGCATTTGCCCAGCAGCCGGCCACGAAACCTGCGGCGCAATCTCCGGTGGCGCCCCAACGCGGCAGGATGTTTCATCGTCGCCCGCCAGCCTACCCACCGCATCCGCCTTCTCCTCCTGAGGAACTTGCGCGGGGAAAGCAACTGTTTGAAGCCAATTGCAGTTTTTGCCATGGGCCAGACGCCCGGGGCGGGGAGACGGGACCGAATCTGGTGCGCGCACAAGTGGTCCTGGATGACCAACACGGCGAACTCATCACTCCCATCGTCCACAACGGCATTCCCGACAAAGGCATGCCCAAATTTGAGCTCAGCGAAACCAATATTGCCGATATCGCCGCCTTTCTGCACAGCCTGCCTCTTGCGAACCGCGGAGCTCCGAGTCAGCTTGATATTCTCGTGGGGAACGCTCAGGCCGGCCAGGCATATTTCGACGGGCATTGCACCGCGTGCCACTCCGTCACCGGCGACCTCGCCGGCATCGGCGCGAAGTACGATCCCAAGATCTTGCAGAATCTGATCGTCTCGGGCGGATCGCGCGGGTTTGGCTTCCGCCGCCGGGGTTCCGCGGCGTCGAAAATCCCTCCGACCACGGTCACCGTGACTCTTCCTTCGGGCGCCACTGTAACCGGCAAGCTCGATCGGCTCTCGGCCTTTGTTGTCGGGCTGACGGAAGCGGATGGCACTTACCGCAGCTTTGAGCGGAACGGCGACTCTCCCCAAATCGTCGTACACGATCCGTTGCAGTGGCACATCGACATGCTGCCGAAGTGGAACGACACCGACATCCACGATTTGACGTCCTATCTGGTCACGCTGAAATGACGAAAACTATCAAGCTGATTCTCGCGATTTCGTTGCTTTTACTGCCCGCCATGTTCCTCAGCCGGGGCCTGAACCCGGCCTCGCTATTGGAGCCGGCGGTTGATTCCTGGCCGACTTATGCCGGCGACTATAGCCAGCGGCGCTACAGCCTTCTGACGCAAATCAACCGGACGAACGTCCGCGCCCTGACGCTGGCGTGGGTGAGCACGCTGACGGCTGGAGCAGGAGGCGCCGGCGGATTTGGATTTTTCGGCGGTCCCGCTGTTCCGACCAATATCGGCGGCGTGGCGGAGGATCCGGTCAACATTCCAGGATCAAGCAGCGGTTCTCCGCGCCTAGCCGGATCGATTCTGCAAGTGAACGGCATCCTTTACGTTTCATCTCCGGATAACGCTTGGGCGATGGACGCGACCGACGGAAGAATCCTGTGGCATTACTGGTGGAAGTCGAGGGGTGCTACGCACATCGGTAATCGCGGCATGGCGATGTATGGCGACTGGCTCTATTTCGAGACGCCGGACGATTACCTGGTTTCACTCGAGGCCAACACCGGCAAGGAGCGCTGGCACAAAGAAATCTCCGATTTCAGCCAGCAGTATTTCTCGACGCCGGCTCCCGTGGTTGTCGGCGATCACGTTTTGGTCGGAACGGGCGATGACTTGGATTCTCCCGGCTTTCTTCAGTCCTTCGATCCGCAAACCGGCGACCTTCAATGGAAGTTTTACACCGTGCCGATGAAAGAGGGCGATCCGGGCCTGAGTTCCTGGCCCAGCCTGGACGCGGCGCAGCACGGCGGCGCCCAGGTCTGGATGCCGGGATCTTACGATCCGGAGACGCACCTATATATCTTCGGCACCGGGAACCCCACGCCGGCCTATACAGCCAAAATCCGCGGCCCGAAAACGTACACCAATCTCTTCACCTGCTCGATCGTCGCCGTCAACGTGGACACGGGCAAGATGGCCTGGTATTTCCAGACTTCGCCGGATGACACGCACGATTGGGACTCCACGCAGGCTCCGGTGCTTGTGGACGGCGTGTTCCACGGCAAGCCGCGCAAGATGGTGATGCAGGCGGCGCGCAACGGCTACTTCTACGTGCTCGATCGGACGAACGGAGAGCATTTGCTCACTTCGAAGTTTTCCGATGCGTCCAACTGGGCGAGGGGAATTGACCCGACTGGCCACGTTCTTCGCAACCCGGAAAAGGACAATACCGTTCCCGGCTCGCTCGTTTCGCCGACCAATGGAGGCTCCACGAACTGGCCTCCGCCCAGTTTTGATCCTCAGACCCGCCTTTTTTACGTCACGCTCTACGACGGCTATGCAATGTATTACCTGACGGTCAAAAATCCACGGATGTTGATGGGCCTCGGCGGTAGTGAACAAGATGGCGTGGGCTCGCTTGGTGATTTCATTGCCGCTATCGATTATCAGACCGGTAATGTCGTTCAGAAATGGCGCGTGCCCGGATCGAACATAGGTTTTGGGGGCGGCCTGACGGGGTTGATGACGACGGCGGGCCATCTGCTTTTCGACGGGGTGGGTGACGATCTGGTCGCTTTCGATGTGACCACGTTAAAGCCGCTTTGGCACGCGCACATTGGTAGAGTCGAGAACGCACCTGAGACCTATATGCTAGATGGCCATCAATACATCCTCGTCGCGGCCAGCGGGTCCATTTACGCGTTCTATCTGCAATAGGGCGGCGCATCAATGAGGTGGCATGGGCATCCTGCCCATGTCGCGGGCGGAACGCCCGTGCCACGCCGCTATCGCAACGAAACGTCGCATAATATGTGATCCTCAGTGACACGACGCAGGAGGGAAACATGGCCGGGACCGGAAAGCAAGAAGGAAATGCGAGCCGCAGAGAGTTTTTGAAGAATGTCGCCGCTGGGGTCGGCGGTCTAGTGCTGGCGAGCCGCACGGGTAACGCCGTCGATGCGTCGGCGCAGCCGGCCGAAGCATCTCCGAATTGGACGACGCAGATAGGGCTCGAGCTGTACACGGTTCGCGACTTGATTGCCAAAGATTACCCCGGAACCTTGGAGAAGGTCGCGCAAATCGGCTACAAGGAAATTGAACCGGCTACAGGATACGACCACCTGTCGCCAAAGGAATTTCGCGCCATGGTTGACCGTCTCGGCCTGCGCGTGCCCAGCACCCACTCGGGGATCACCGAGGGAGCGGACGCGGCGGTTGGGAAGCAACTCGAGGGCTTCAAGATCATGGGTATTGAATATACGAGCCTCGAGGCCGCCCGGCCAGCGCGCGCCCGCGTGCGCAGGTCCTTCACCCACGCCGAACGCGCCCGGATGATGGCGCGCATGTCGCGCTCACGAACGGTCGATGACGTTAAGCGCGAAGCGGCGCTCTATAACCGTTATGGAAAGCTCGCGCAAAAGTTCGGCATCAAAATCTTGCGTCACAACCACACGATGGAATTTCAGCCTTGCCAGGGATCTGAACTGACGCCGTATGACATCCTCTTGTCAGAAACTGATCCGGAGGTTGTCGCGATGCAGATGGACATCGGATGGGCCACAGTAGCAGGGCAAGATCCCATCCAGTTGTTCCATAAACATCCAGGAAGATTCGTTCTGTGGCATGTAAAAGATGTCGCCTGCCTGAAATGCCTCCCGCCGGTCACGAATGAAGCCGCCCGCCTGCGCGCCGCCCGGCTCGTTCCCGTAGCCGAAGGTGAGATCGACTATCAAAATATCTTCAAGTATGCCGGACTTGCGGGCATGAAACACTTTGCGATCGAGCAGGACTCTGCCGCGGACTGGGGAGACTCGATGGCCGCCGCGAGGGTCAGTTTCCAACATTTGCGCGCGATGCTCTGAAGTGCAGCGGCCGGACGGGAACAGTTGGTCGAGAAAACGTTCGGCCGATGGCGCGGTAATTGGTGGAAAGGCGGTTCTCCCTTCGACATCAAACCGTTCACAATTCCAAACACGTGATGGGCTGCACGTAGAACACTTTCGAGCGGCCGACGAAACGCTCACAACCATTGATCACCCCGTCGGCACGCGGGCGTTAGGGTCAAAGTGCGCGGCGCGGCGCAACCTGCAGAGATCGATGAATCGTTGCCGAAGCGGCGAGCTTGCGATTCATCTCGTTTTCCGGACCGATGTGCCGAACCATTAGTTTAGGAGGGCAGAAAGCTTGTAAGTGTATCCTTAATCCGTTCGCCATAGCCTGCGGTGAGCGACCACGGGCTTGGCTGCCGGACTACGTGGAGTTTTCCGTGCTTTTCGAGAATTTCATAGGCGCTGTTTCCACTTGCCTCGCGGAAAAAGCGGAGGCTCACATCCGCTTTGCCCACGCGCAAGCCGCTCAGCGTAATTTCCGGCAACCATGCCGGTAAATGCGGGTCAACGAAGAGCAGGTTGAGCGGAGCATACGGGTAAATTCCCAGCAGCGCCTGGATCAGGCAGAAGGCGGAAGAAGCGGACCATGCCTGCGGGCTGTTAGCCTTGGGATAAATGGCAGGGAAGGGATGCTTCGCATCGCGAGGATGCCCGCTGAAAACCTCCGGCAGGCGGTAGTAGTCAAAAAGGGCAGCCGCTTCGAACTGGGCCCGCGTAATTTTCTCGACGCACTCGTGCAGGCCATAGCGCCAAAAGCCGATCGCAAAAGCGCCCTGCTCGACAGGCCAGACGGAGCCGCGATGATAGCTGAACGGATTATAGGCCGGATGTTTTGAAGAGAGGGTCCGCACTCCCCAGCCGCTGAAGAGATCCTCCGCCATCAGCCGGCGCGCCGTTCGCTCGATGAGACTCTCATCCACAATGCCGGCGGCAATACAGTGCCCAGGGTTGGAGCTGATCGACCGAATCAAGCGGTTCTTTCCATCCAGGCCCATGGCGAAGAAGCCTTCGTCCTCCATCCAATAAGCGTCGTTGAACCGCTTCTTCAGTTCGCGGGCTTCGCGGTAAAAACGCTTCGCCGTATCTTTTTCGTCGAACCACCACAGGAGTTCCGCCATGTGGATCTTCCCGATGTACACAAAAGCCTGCTCTTCGCACGTGCCGATCGGCGGCTTCACCTGTTTTCCGTCGCCATAAACAATTGCATCGCCAGAATCTTTCCAGGACTGGTTTTTTACGCCCTGCTCCGAGCGCGTCTTATATTCGTAAAAACCCCCTCGGCGGCGGCGCGTTTCCTTCCATGCCATGGCGCGAAGCGAAGGCTCGATCAGGGGCCGGACCAGCTCTTTGTCCCCGGTCCAGTGCCATAGCTCAGTGACCGCAAACGGGTAGAACGATGACGTAGTGGCGGAACCGTAGTAGCGGCCTCGCGGGTCGTAGCACAATACGGAGAGCGGGCCGGCATGCGCCTCATGAAGCATCCTCCCTGGTTCTTCGTCGCGCCAATCGTTTCTCTCGCGGCCCTGCCATTTGGCCAGTTCGACCAAGGTACCCGTCATCATCTCCGGACCCAGCATGGACGCTTGCCAGGAAGCGGCCAGCGTATCTCGCCCGAACAAGGCAAGGTAAAGCGGCAAGCCCGCCGCAATAGTCCAGGCGCGCGGGCCATAATCTAAGTCATGGAGGCGAAGCGCGGCAAGGTCGCGCTTGGCTTGGTTGAGCGCGCCCAATACGGTGGCCTGCAGCGTCTCCGTATCGGGTGCGGTAAACTTCACCGACTCGGAGAGAAAGCTGAGCCAGCTCCGATCAAAGCTGCCACTCGGATTGCCGAAGGAGTAGCAAGGATACTGGGATTCCAGCCTCCTGCCTTCAATTACCGGGATGAGGTGAAAACACGTATGCCACGCCTCGTGGGGGCCGAGCTTGATTTTGAAGACCAGGCGATCCTTCTTAAAGAGCGGGGCGGAACTGGCGTTCTCGATCCGGATGATCAGCGATCGCTGGAGTTTCGCGGTGCCACGATTCCCCTGATGCCGGTAATGATGGCCGGCAGTATAATCGAACCTCAACTCTGCTGCTCCTCCCGCATCAGCCACCCAGGATCGCGTTAATTTACCGTGCTGCTGTCGTTCCCCGCTCACCTCGGCCAAGTCGGCGAAGTCGGCTGCAATCTCCACGGCGAATTCGAATCGAATTGCAAACTGGCTGAAATTCGTCAGGTCGATATCTTCGTGAACACCCGGGCCCACCTGCCGTGAGACTCGAAGTTCCAGCGTCTGTTCGGAAGCCTGCTCAATATGCCCGCTGCCGGCGTCCGGCATGTGGGGCGCTCCGGGCGGCACTTCGATGTAGTAGCCCATCCAGTTGTGCTGTTCGTAGTTTGAGAGCGCCACCGGAGCCGGCGATTTGCCGTTGACCAGGTAACGGAAGCGCGAGAGCAGGCGAGTTTCGTGGACAAACAGGCCGGTGTCGAGGTTACCGCTGATTTGACCATCAGTATCCGTCGCCATCA
>JBOGNC010000242.1:0-6608 GCA_050747045.1 Candidatus Acidiferrales bacterium
TCAGCAGTCGACCGTATCGCGCCATCGGTCCTCCCTCGGCGCTGCCGCCCGCTGTTATCTCCCATTTTCGGCAACTTAAGAATCATCAATTCAATCCGTTGTACACAGTTTTGAAACAGCTTCTAGACTAATTTCCGAGATCGACGATGAGTTGTAGTTTGCGACAAATGCCTTGGTTTGGTCCGGCGACACCAGCACAGCAACCGGCCCGGTCCCGACTGGAATTGTGGCCACGGGCGTTACGTTTGGCAGACTGAATACACTTACGTTGTTACTGCCGTAGTTTGCAGTGATCGCGTAGCTCGGAAAGGTGTTCACCTGATCGACGATGGAGCAGTAGTACCCGGTGTACGGATTAGCCGTGCAGGTTTCTCCAAGTAGGGTGCCGGTGCTGGTCGTGCCGTACGTCTGCACGGCGACTGGCGTCTCGTCGGTAGAGCCGCACGTCGATCCGACGCAGACTTTGTTCGGAGTTGCGAGCGTCACGGCGTAGCCAGGAGTATCGACAACGGGGGTATCGCTGCAAGAATCACCGCTACTGGTGTAGTAGCAGTCCGCAGTATACTGGGTGGCATCGAACGCGCTGACCCCATAGGGAGTGATTTGCGTTATGTTGCGTTGCGCCACAGGCAGGAACCCTAGCCCG
The DNA here is from genome assembly GCA_050747045.1 of Candidatus Acidiferrales bacterium. Taxonomy (GTDB): domain Bacteria; phylum Acidobacteriota; class Terriglobia; order Acidiferrales; family UBA7541; genus Palsa-295. The sequence goes on from JBOGNC010000242.1 coordinate 647, forward strand.
AGATTTGTGGCCCCGCCAGCTTTCACGCCGTCCCAGAGCGTGAAGCCATAAATCGTCGGCGTAAGCGCGGCACCGCTTGCCTGTGTCGGGAACGGGAAAGTCGCGCTGTCCCCAGAAATAGAAAGGGCCGTAACTTCGCCGACGTAACTACTCGATGTCTCCTGGTAGAGCTGCAACTGCGGCATCCCATAAGCTGAGCTTAGTGTCGTACCAGGCATCTGCACCGTGAGCGTGCTGGGGATCGCGTCGGCGTAGACTATTGCAGGGACTGGCGGGGGCGGTCCCTGGATGTAGTTATAGTTGCATGTCCACGAATCGACAAAGAGATTCCCCGTGATGTCGTAGTCGGCCTCAGCCTCTGGGCACGCCGGGTAGGCGTTAGCGTTATAAGCGTTGTCGTTGATAAGAATCACCCATTCGCCAGGAATTGCCGCGTTGTAGACGGTGTAGCCTCCACCTGTATTCGTGCCAGGGTACGGCGAATCGAATGAATAGATGTCGCCGTCCGGTGGTCCGTACTCGTAATCCTCCTCTTGAAATTCGCCAGCCACCTCGCCACCTGCGACGGGAACGCATATCTTATTGCCGGTGCCCATCGTGTCGCAGGCGTGCAATATGGTTTCGAGCGACGATTGTGGTGCTAGCAGACCGATTACGTCGCCCGCCGCGCCACATCCCGCCGTGGCGATCACGAACAGCGCACAAATGGCCGCCAGGCCGACTTTCCGTGTGATTTGCACCTTGGGCGCCTCCTCTATGCTGATTTGCCAACTGTATAACCCCGCTGGCTGAGCGCTCTCTACACCCCTAACGCGGCTCTTTCAGCAAAAAATGATAGCTGCTTAGTTAACAAAGCAAAGATGACCAGGGCGGGTGGCGCAGCCTGTAACTCCTTCAACTACCACCGCGCGGTGCCGGCTACACAATACGTCGCATAAGGCTGCCGAGTGAAAATTGTGTCGGTGCCGCGCCCTTGGGTTATAAGGGTGCGTGCTTCCGCTGTTATCTCCCCCAGCGCTGTATCGCGCCGCCGCGATTGACCTGTTAACTCGGCGAAGCAAGTTTCCGGTAAATCCGTTCGCAAGGGGCTACCGTAATGGCTTCTAACTTTAGGGTATCGGAGTGAGGCCGTGGCGTCGCATAACTTCGGCTATCGCCGCGGGATTAGGCGGTCCGCCACTAGCAGCGGCCACCACGGCGGCGATTTCCCGGAAGTAGTCAGGGCCGAGCACGCCGGGAGTTACCACCGCAAGCATTTTTGCGTCGGACGAACTAACGTTGTCGAAACGGTGGACGGCTCCGCGAGCGATGCAAAGCACATGACCCGGCCCCACCTCGGTTCTGCGTCCGTCCACGGTGAAAGTCAGCACACCGCCAAGCCCGTAGATTGTCTCCTCGTAGGCGTCGTGGCTGTGTGCAATCGGCATCTTCGCACCAGCAGTGACATCAAATTCGAACATCGCGACCGATCCTCTCGAAGACTTGCCTTCCAGAAGGAATCGAATCGCTAGTCCCCCGATCCTGATCTCTTCTTTTATGCCCGTCATTATGAATTCCCCTTTCTGTCGTCACCACAAGGTATCAGAAATGCCGGGTGGCAGGCCGTTTCTGGCGTGCCGTTGATGGGCGGTGATGATATCGCACAACACGCCAGCTGCGGCCTCATAAGCTGAACCCGCTGGGTGCCGCTCGCCTTGAGTTATAGACGTGCGCTCTTCGTTTTTCGTCTGCGTTGAGGAGCCCGCATTTCCATGCGCGATTCTGCAGGCACGGCATCGGCTCTCCAATCGTACAAAAACGATAGCTGCTCTACGGCCACATTTCGTTTAATACCGTGCCTTAGTCTGCTCGTTAACTTTACGGGATGCGCGGCACCGTTTGCGTAACCACGGCCTCGTGTATCCGTCTAAATTTGTGAACTTACAATCGGGCTAAGTCTGAGAGAAAGGGGGCACCTCGATGCACATGAAAAGAACCAGCAAACTTTTCCTCGCTCTTCTGTCCGCCCTCCTGATGTGCGGCTGCGTGTACCACGCGAAATTCTACCCCGTGCAGGGACCGCTGGCTGCGGAGAAGCCGGTTCCCATTGCTAGCGCAAGGATAACCGGCTCAAACTCCGGCGGCATCTTGTTGACTCTCCCCGATGGTGAAGTCTGTCAGGGCCGCTGGCGCGCGGTTTCTACTCCTGCTACAAGCCCGCTTCAATCCGACTGGGACTCCGTGTACGGAAATGGTTTCTACGTCGCGCACGTTCTCGGCGCGGAACTTTATGCGCAAGCAACCCTCAGCGGAAACCGCGGCACCGTCCTGCAGCTTGAGGTGTATCGCTCCGAAAGCACAGGCGATCCAGGTCATGACCAACGCGGCCCGGTTCGAGGAGTAGCCCAAGACAACCACGGCAATACCTTCAAAGTTGCCGAGTTTTGACGCGTCGTTGAGCGCAGTCAGATTCCGCGTCAACCAATTCCCCATCGCGACCGCCGTCCACTCAATTCCCAAAACGGGAAATTGGTACTGCCGTCAAACTGAACCTCGACGCTGCTCCGTACCCGTGCTACCGTGGCTTGTTTTTGTTGCTCGCCTCGAAGCGGCTGATGGCAGGCAAGAGAGAGGAGACCAGGACGCGATGAATTTGGCCATGAGCGCAGCCGCACGGACGCCACGCACGCCGCGCAAAGCTCGTAATGCTTTCGCTTCCCGTTCGCTTTCGCCTGTCGCGCAAGGGCGGAACAGTCAATCGGCCTTCGCCTCACGTAAGTTGCAGAAAACAAAGGATCGGGGACATGCAAGGGCGGAACGTCGCGGTGCATGGCAAATGCGCATTTTCGGCGCGGAATTCTTCGCGGAACCGCGAGCCGTTCGCTACAATCCGGTAATATCGAGTCCCTGGAACCACGCTCATGACGCTGCCAAAAGCCACAAACACAAGCGAAGCGAGATTGAACGGGACTACGACTCGTAGCGAAGAAGTAGTCCGCAAGCATCGCGAATACGTTTGGCCCGCGGTTGCGAATTACTACCAGCAGCCGCTGGTGGCCGAGCGCGCTTCGATGCAGTATTTGTGGGACGTTGAAGGCAACCGGTACCTCGACTTTTTCGGCGGGATTTTGACCATCGGAGTGGGCCACTGCAATCCGAAGGTGACGGCTAGGATTCAAGCGCAGGCGGGCAAGCTGCAACACACTTCCACGCTCTATCCCAACGAAGCGATCGTCGATTTGGCTGAAAAGCTGGCGCAGATCACTCCCGGAAAACTGCAAAAGAGCTTTTTCACCAGTTCCGGAACGGAGGCGAACGAAGCCGCGATTTTGCTGGCGCGCATGGCTGGCCCAAGCTACGACGTGGTCGCGCTGCGGCACGCCTATTCGGGATCTTCGTCGCTCACTAAGGGCGTTACTGGACAGGCTCCGTGGCGCAAAGCCGGCGTCGTCAGCGTGGGCGTGGCGCACGCCCTGAGCCCGTACTGCTATCGGTGTCCGCTTCACCTGAAATATCCGGATTGCGGCGTGGCTTGCGCGAACGACGTGGAGAACGTGATTCAAACCACGACGAGTGGGTCAATCGCCGCGTTCATCGCCGAGCCGATTCAAGGCGTGGGCGGGTTCATTACGCCGCCGCCGGAATATTTCAAGATCGTATTTCGCATCGTGAAAAATTACGGTGGGCTGTTCATCTCCGACGAAGTGCAGACCGGTTTCGGGCGCACCGGCCGCAAATGGTTCGGCATCGAACAATGGGAAGTGACGCCGGATGTGATCACCTGCGCGAAAAGCATGGCCAACGGAGTGCCGGTCGGCGCGACGATCACCACCGCCGAGCTGGCCGGTAAATTTCAAGGGCTCACGATTTCTACGTTTGGCGGGAATCCGGTGACTTCCGTGGCGGCGCGAGCGGTGATCGAGGTGATCGAAGAGGAAAACCTGCTCGAAAATTGCCACGTGGTCGGCGCGTATTTTCGGAAGAGACTGGAAGAGTTGCAGGAGAAGTTTCCGCTGATTGGCGACGTCCGCGGCATGGGACTGATGCAAGGAATGGAGCTTGTCCGCGACCGCCAGACCAAGGAACCCGCGCCCGCTGAGACAAACGAACTGATGGAGCGCGCCCGCGCCAACGGGCTGCTGATCGGCAAGGGCGGACTCTACGGAAATGTGATTCGCTTGGCGCCGCCGCTCAATATTTCCAATAGTGATGTGGACGAGGCGATTCGCATCCTCGATAAATCGTTCGCTGAGGTCCGCGTTCGCTAGGCCCCAACGGCGTGCCCTTCGCCGTTATTAAATTTCGACGCGAAAGAGCCGCCGCCAGTGTACAATCCGCGCGCAGCGCTAGGGGAGCGCATACGCCCGGCCTTTTCGATCGAGAAATTTATTTAGATATTGAAACGCTTCGGCTCTCGCACGAAGTGGAGGGCGGCTGGAGCAATATCCGTGCGTTCGGTTTGGCGGTCGCGGTCACTTGGGATCGCGAGAAGAATTTCCGCAGATGGTTCGAACCGGATGCGTGCGCGCTGGTCACAGAGCTGGAAACCTTCACGCGCGTTGTGACGTACAACGGCAATCGGTTCGACCTGGAAGTGCTGCGGGCTTACGCGCCGATCGACCGGCTGAAGCTGCTGTCGTTCGATGTGCACGAAAAGCTGCACAAGCAGCTTGGGCATCGCATCAAGCTGGACCAACTGGCGAAAGAGACGCTGCAAGCCGCTAAATCGGGCGACGGACTGAAAGCGGTGGAATGGTGGCGCGCGGGGGAGCGCGACCGGGTCGCGTCCTACTGCGAGCAGGACGTGGCGATCCTCCGGGATATCGTCGAGCATGCGCGGGCCAAAGGGCACGTGGTGGTCTCGTCACGGCAAGTGCACGTCGCCTGGGATTAAGCGTTCCCGCCAGAAATTCCGCGGCTGATGTATTCTGTTCGTATCGTGACATTAGGCTTAGCGCTTCGGACTCCTCGGAAAATTTGCCGGCGGTGTGCGATAGGAACCGCTCTCTTCGCGCTGGCGATTTCGCTGTTTGCATTCATGGTTGTGCCGCGCGCGTGCCGCGCGGGCGAACCAGCGAACATTCACTGGGGCTCGCTGAGCGAAGCGCAGGTGAAAATCGATCAGACGACGCCGCTCACGTGGGGTGTTTATCAGGCGGAAAAGAAAGGCAAGCCGGACAAGAAACTCTCGGATCTGGCGCTCGTGCTTCTTGGGCACCGGTATCTGCTGATCGATCTGAAGAACAAGCAGGTTTACGAAGTGCCGCTCAAGGAAGTTCACACGCAAAACGATGGAGTCGATAGCGGGGATCTGTTGGCGTCCTCGCATCTATTGCCAACCTCCGACTGGATTTGGCGAAACGTAGGTCCGGCGGAGCTTTATCGCGTCACGCTGGGCGACTACGGCCTGATGCTGCAGCTCACGCTGCCGCATCCGTATCTGATTAGCCCTTATTACTGACCGCGAACCGCTCCGCCGATCCATTGCATCTTGTCGGGACAGTGCGAAGGGGTCGCCACTGCGCGCCTCGGGCCCGCCGTTGCGGATGTTCAAAACGGGGCGCATAATAGATGCATTCAGGGAGGCGTTACCGGATATGGCTGTCGAGATCGCAAAGGGCGTAACACTGGCAAAGCCGGGAGACGATGGCGACTTTCTAAAGGACGAGGGCATTCTCTTCGCCTCGCTCGACAAGGTCGTCAACTGGGCGCGCCGCAGTTCGATTTGGCCGATGTCGTTCGGTTTGGCCTGCTGTGCCATCGAGATGATGTCCATGGCGGCCTCTCGCTACGATATTTCGCGCTTTGGTGCCGAAGTGTTTCGCGGTTCACCCCGCCAGTCGGACCTGATGATTATCGCCGGGCGCGTCTCGCAAAAAATGGCGCCGGTCATCAGGCAGCTTTACGCGCAAATGCCCGAACCAAAATGGGCAATCTCGATGGGCGCCTGCGCCACTTCCGGCGGCGTCTTCAATAACTACGC
>JBOGNC010000243.1:0-6605 GCA_050747045.1 Candidatus Acidiferrales bacterium
GTCCGTGCCGCTCGAAACACGATGCAAGCATCCTGCCGATCTCGTCAACCTTCTCGGTGGCTAGAGCAACGACGCTGGGGCCCGCGCCGCTAAGAGCCACGCCGAGCAAACCGGGGATGCGAGGTAAGGAGAACACTTCCGACAACCCTGGGATGAGCGCCTGGCGAGGCGTCTGGTGCAGGCGGTCCTGCATGGCATCCCAAACCAAGTCGTAACGGCGATCTTCGAGCGCAGCGACGAACAGGGCGGACCGCTGCAGATTAAAAACAGCATCCGCACGCGGAACCAATGGTGGGAGCACCGCGCGAGACTTCTTGGTCTCAAGCTCTAAGTCCGGCGTGACTACGATCACGCGAATGACTTTTGGCCAGCGTTTGCGGAGCGCGACGACGCCGCCGTCAGGCTTGGTGAATGTGACCACGAAGCCGCCGAGAAGGGCGGCCGCCACGTTGTCCGGATGGCCCTCCATTTCCGCGGCGTAACGCAAGACATTTTCCTTGGGGATGGGGCGGCCAGCGACAAGATAACCCAGCGCTAAGCCAGCGACTGCCGCGGCGGCACTGCTGCCCAGCCCGCCTGCGACCGGGATTTCATTCTGCACGGCCAGCCGCACGCGCGGCAGTTCAAATCCGTCGCGCTCTGAGGCCAAGCGCATGGCGCGGAAAATAAGATTTTGATCGGGGTCCTTTGGAAGCGAGGAAGTGCCACGAACGCCGCGGCTGCGCGCTTGCGTTCGCGAGTTGGGCTGCGAGAGCAAAGTGGCTCGTACGCTGAGGTACATCTCAAGCGCGAGCCCGAGGCAATCAAATCCGGCCCCCATGTTTGCCGTGGATGCCGGCACGCGGACTTCGAAAGAAGGTTGTCGGGAAGAAGTCATCGGATCGGGAAGGGCCACCGATGGATCCGGCAAGCGCTAGTCGGGAGGTAGATCGGGCGCATCCTTAGCGCTGCCGTTCCAGCAGGCTGAGAATCGCGGATTTGGATGCTTCCACTTGCTGCGGCGTATTGCGGAACGCACCGTGAATTCGCAGGGGCTCAGCGCCGTGAGCGCTTCCGGACGAATCGAGCGCCAGGGTTCCGCGGTGATAGGCGCTCACATAGTCAGGATCTTTGAGCACGTGGCCAGTCAGCACGGCGACAACGGATTCTCCGCGCCGAATGTGGCCCGCCCCGACGAGTCTTTTGATGCCAGCCACGGTAGTGGCGGACGCCGGCTCGCAGCCGATGCCGTCGCGTCCGATCATCGCTTTGGCATCGGCAATTTCCTGCTCACTGACGCTGATGATCTTCCCGCCTGAACGCAGAACGGCTCGCAGCGCTTTCTTCCAGGAAACTGGCGCTCCGATCTTGATGGCAGTCGCTAAAGTGTTGGGGCGATCTTCGAAAGCGATCGTTGCCGGAAGCGGCGGTTCGGCGGAGGCTTTCGATGGAGGCAGGCTAGCAAAGAGTCGCGCAAGGGGAGCCGCGCCTTCCGCCTGGATCACGCTCAATTTTGGCAGTGCATGAATCAAGCCGAGTGCAAGCAGTTCCTCGAATCCCTTACCGAGAGCGGAACTGTTGCCCATATTGCCGCCGGGAACGACCACATGATCTGGCACCTGCCAGTTCAGTTGTTTCATCATCTCGAACGCGACGGTTTTTTGACCTTCGATCCGGAACGGGTTGATGGAATTGGCGACGTATATCGAGGGCTCCGCACCGAGCTCCTGAATCAAGCGCATGCACTCGTCGAAGTTGCCATCAATTTCGCAGACGAGCGCTCCATAGTCCATGCTCTGCGCCAGTTTCGACGCGGTGATTTGGCCGCGGGGCAGCAATATTAATGACTGGAGTCCGGCCCGAGCCGCATAGGCAGCCAGACTCGCGGCTGTGTTGCCGGTGCTGGCACAGACAACTGTGCGTGCGCCTAGCAGGATCGCTTGCGTCACCGCCGCGCACATTCCCGTGTCCTTGAACGAGCCCGTGGGATTGCAGCCCTGATGCTTCACGCGGAGCGCATTCAGTCCGCAGTAATTCGCGGAGCGAGGAGCATCGTAGATCGGTGTGTTGCCCTCGAATAGAGTGACGAACTGCGTGGAATCGTCAAACGGTAGGAGTTCGCGGTAGCGCCAGACGCCGCTAATGTCCCGCGGCTCGCGCGATACCGCGCGAGCCTCCCAGTTTTTCCGCAAGGCATCGCCCTCGCGAATCGCCGAAACCTGGCAATCGATTTCAAGCGGACCGCCGCACTTGGGGCAGACGTAAATTCGTTCGCGAATCCCGTAGGCCGCGCCGCAAGCAGCCAGAATGCAACGTTGCGCAGCCTTTACGACAGAACGTTCGGTGACGGTGGCTGACTTCTGCGTCATTTCGCGGAACTCGTGGTGACTTCTTGCCGCACCTGAGCCCCGAGCCCGAATTCGCGATGTGTGGCAATGAGCGCCCGCTTAACATCTTTTTCATCCACCACGAACGAGATGTTGCTTTCGGTCGAACCCTGCGCGATCGCAATTACGTTTACATTTTCGCGGCCCAGCGCGCTGAACGCCCGTCCAGCCAGACCCGGAACGCCGCGCATGTTTTCTCCGACCACCGCGATAATGGCGATGCTGGGATCGACGGTGATGTGCTCCACTTTTTCGTGAGCCACGTCCTGAGCAAACTCCTTGCGCAAGGCCTCGACGGTGCGCTGCGCGTCTGAACCGGCGACGATGAAGCAGATGTCGTTCTGCGACGATGATTGCGAAATCAGAAGAAGGTTTGCGCGCAGTTGCGCGGTGGCTGAGAAAGTGCGTGCCACTACATCCGGCGCGCCGACAATTCCCGGACCGCCAACGGTGATCAGCGCTACGTCGCGGATCGCGGTGAGCGCTTTTACTCCGCCACCGTTGCTGCGGCCCAGCGGCGTGATCTTCGTGCCCGCTCGCGAAGGAGCGAAACTATTCCGGATCCAAACCGGGATGCCGGCTTGTTGCACGGCGCGGAGCGTCTTCGGGTGCAGCACTTTGGCCCCGAAATATGCCAGCTCGCTTGCCTCGCGATAGGAGATCTCTGCAATGGTGCGGGCTTCGGCGACAAGGCGCGGGTCAGCGGTCATGACGCCGTCAACGTCCGTCCAGATGATCACTTCATCAGCGCCAAGGGCGGCGCCCAAGATCGTAGCGGAGTAATCCGACCCGCCGCGGCCGAGCGTAGTCAGAATCCCCTCGGCCGTCGCGCCAATAAACCCAGTGACGACGGGGACGACGCCCTGCCCGAGTTGCGGCAATAGGCGCGCTTCGCACCGCTCGCGCGTGCGATCCATCAAGGGTTCCGCGCCGCCGTGGCACGTATCGGTCTCGATCAGTTCCGTGGCTTCGATGGCTTCGCTTGGCACTCCGAGTTCTTGCAGCGCACCGGCAACCATCGGCGCGGAAAGCCGCTCGCCGAGGCTGGAAATCGCGTCGAGGGTACGCGGCGTCAATTCGCGGAGCAGCGCCGTGCCCTTGCAGAGCCGTTCACCTTCGGAGAAGATTTGATCGAGGCGATCTGCAATTTTTTCGCGCTTTTCTTCAGCGCGAATCAGCGCGCCCAGCGCGGCTTCGTGGTGTTTCCGCAATATTCCAAAGGCCGCGCCTGTGCGTTCCAGATCGCCCGCTTCGGCATGAATGGCGGCTTCGATCAAGCGATTGGTGACTCCGCTCATCGCGGAAACAACCGCGACCACCGGATCTTCTCGCGAAGCCTCGCGCACGATCTGCGCCACGCGCCCAATACACGCGGCATCGCCCACAGACGTGCCGCCAAACTTCATCACTTGCAACGGTTTTTTCATTTTCCCAAAGATGCGGCGCAGAGCGATGAAAGTGGCCTGGAGCGCAGAGCGACCGGGCGTTCCGCATGGCCGCGCCAATAAAAACTATACACCATCGATGCCTGATCTGCGCGGGAGCTGTGGCAGTTTGGTGCCGTTAATGGCAGTCCTCTCAACTCTTACGCGCAACAAGACCTTTCTCCAATCCGGTGCGATCGGCTGCCAACTTTCCGGTGTAAATAGCCATTCCCACCGCAGCATCCATGCCGATTTTTTCGAGGGCACGCACCTCGCGCATGCTGCGAATACCTCCGGCAGCTGTGATGGGAAGCGAAGTGACTCGGCGCAACTTGCGAAACCATGAAAGGTCGGTACCTTTCATAGAGCCCTCGTTGTCCACAAACGTGGACAGAAAACCGGAACAAAACGGCTCCAGCTCCGGGATCACTTCCTCGGGCCGAAGCTTGAGCCTTTCGCGCCAGCCGCGGACCACGATTCGCCCTCCCTCCGTATCCAAAGCGATGATGACGCGCTTGCGGCTCACGCGCCGGCGCAAGTCGGAAAGGAATTCGCGATTTACCGTTTCGTTTTTAAAAGCCGCGCTGCCGATAATTACTTTCCCCGCCCCCCACGACAGAATCCTGGCCGCGTGAGCCGCGGTGCGAATGCCTCCTCCAACGCGGATTTCACAATCCGCGCGGCGGCAAAGCTGTTTGATCCATTTCGCGTTCGATCCCTTGCGCATGGCCGCATCGAGATCAATCAAGTGAAGTGTTGGATAGCCGCGGAAGCGAATTAGTAATCCGACCACATCGTCAACTGCCAGCGCCAAGCGCCGGCCATGGACAAGCTGCACGGCCTTGCCTCCCTGAAGGTCGATGCAAGGAATGATCATCGGGTTCGGCGGACCGGCACTCCGTGCGTTGCCAGAAATTTCTTCAGCTCGGCAATGGAGTGCGTGTCCAAATGAAAAATCGAGGCCGCGAGGGCCGCATCGGCGCAGCCATCGGTGAACACAGCGAGGAAGTCTTCGAATGTGCTGGCGCCGCCGGAAGCGATCACCGGCACCGGGACGGTTGCCGCGATTTTTGCCGTGGCTTCGCAATCGAAACCGCTGCGGGTACCGTCTTTATCAATGGAGGTGAGAAGAATTTCGCCAGCGCCGCGCTGCACCGCTTCGGCAGCCCAATCAGAAGCGTCACGACCAGTCGCCTCGCGTCCGCCGCGCACGTATGCTTGCCACGAGCCATTCTTGCGCTTCACGTCGAGCGAGAGGACAACAGCTTGCGCGCCGAACTGTTGTGAAAGCTCGGAAATCAATTCGGGTCGCTGCACCGCCGCGGTATTGACCGTGACCTTATCGGCACCTGCGAGCAGGACCGCGCGGCCCTCCTCCATCGTGCGAATTCCGCCGCCGGCGGTGAGTGGAATGTCCAACTGCTCTGCGACGCGGCGAATCGTCTCAAGAAACGTAGCGCGACCGTGAAACGACGCGCTGATGTCGAGCACGACCAGCTCGTCCGCGCCCTCGCGATTGTAACGAGCGCCAAGCTCGGCGGGCTCTCCCATGTCGCGCAGCCCTTCGAATTCCACACCTTTAACCACGCGGCCAGCGTCCACATCGAGGCACGGAATGATCCGGCGAGCGAGCGTCACGAAAGCGTCTCCAGGAAATTGCGGAGCACTAGCGCGCCGGTTTCGCCAGACTTTTCCGGATGGAACTGCACGCCGTATAAGTTTTCACACTCGATAACGGCCGCAAAGGGGACGCCGTGATCGCATGCCGCGACCGTCGCCGCCGCGGAGGCAGGAGCAGCGAATGAGTGCGCAAAATAGAAGTACGCGTCGTTTGGCACGCCGCGAAGCAGCCGGCTTTCGCGCGTCGGTCGCAGTTGGTTCCAGCCAATGTGAGGGGATTTGACGTTCGTCGGCATCGCGGTGACTTTCTCGTCGAAAAATCCGAGGCCGCGTTCTTGAGACGCTTCCTCGCTGGAGGCAAACATCGCCTGGAGACCTAGGCAGATGCCGAGAATGGGAACGCGGGATGTGTGTGCTGCGCGCAGAGGCAGGGTAAGATTGCGCTCGCGAAGGCCGGCCACGAAGGCCCCGAAATGGCCCACGCCCGGCAGAACGATGGCGTGGGCTGCCGCGATTTGTGTCGGCTGCGTGGCTCGGTCGGTTTCCGCGCCAAGCCCGCGAAGCGCACGTTCCACGGATGGCAGATTGCCCGCGCCGTAATCGATGACCGCAATCTTCACAGCATTCCCTTGGTGGAAGGAAGCACTCGCCGAAGCTGCCGATCGCGCGTGACCGCGAAACGCAGCGCCTTGGCGAATGCCTTGAAAATCGATTCGACTTGGTGGTGCGACGACCGGCCGTACACGAGCTTCAAATGCACGTTCGCCGATGCAGCTTGAGCGAACGCGCGAAAAAAATCTTCCATCAGCTCGGTTTGGAAATCGCCCACGCGCCGCGCCGAGATCTTCCAGCTGCAGACGCAGTACGGGCGGCCGGAAAAATCAATGGCCGCGGCTGCCAGGCAATCGTCCATGGGCATCAGGAAATATCCAGCCCGCAAAATACCGCGTTTCGTCCCCAGCGCTTTTTTTACCGCTTCACCGAGCGCGATGCCGACGTCTTCGACGGTGTGGTGCTGGTCAACATCCAAGTCGCCGCGCGCTGCGAGATCGAGATCCAACGCGCCGTGCCGGGCGATTTGTTCGAGCATGTGATCGAAAAATCGGACGCCGGTGGCAATGCGCGACCTACCGCGGCCATCAAGGTCGAGCCGCAGGCGAATGTCGGTTTCCTTCGTGGCGCGCCGCAGTACGGC
>JBOGNC010000244.1:0-6589 GCA_050747045.1 Candidatus Acidiferrales bacterium
TCTTCAGCTAATTCCCTTGTGGAAACGCGCTGCTGGGCGACGGGCGGGCGCCCCGAGATTTTAATTTCCTCTACTTTTTTTCGCAGCGCAGCAGCTTCGCGCTCCTCGCGCCATTCCATCACGCGCGCCATCCATTGGCCGACGAAACGACTCTCGGCCAGCGGTTTTTTAGCCCACGAGGCCGCCGCGGTCAGCGAAAATGCGGTGGTTAAATAAAGCGACGCCAGAAGCGTGGCTGCCGAGACCAAGTTCGCGCCTATGGGGCCGAAAGCCGAACGCAATCCACCGGCTAGGATGGTGCCGAGCAGGCCTCCCGCGGGAAGCGCGCCGCGCACCGCTGGCATGTGAATCAAACTGAGTTCAGCCGCCAGAAAAACAAAGAGCATGGCAAAGCCGATCAGTTTGGAAATCGGGCTGGCGATCAGGTGGCTGCGAAACCAGCGCATGGCCATGACGAACATTCCGATCGGAATTAAAAACGCAGCGTAACCCGCGAGCTGAAACAGGAGATCGGCGATGTGCGCGCCAACCGGCCCGATCCAGTTGCGCACCGTGCCCCCAGCAAGGGCTGGAGCAGAAACGTTAAACGACGGGTCGAGCGGTGAATAGGACAACAGGCTAAGGGCCAGCAGGATCGCCAGGCTGAGCCCGATGAAGCCGGCCATCTCGTTGAAGCGCTTGTTTTCAGTTGGCGTCAGAACGCGCACAAATCTCTCCTGGTCTGGTTCCGGCGGCCTCTCTCGAGACGGTTGCGGAACTACAAAAATTGGGCAGGGGAAGGCCTCCACTTCTGCGAGGGAGGCGCGGGCGCTATCGCGCAAATCCCTCCCGGAGGAACGGCATCACTATAGCAAAGCGGACGGTTGACGGCGCAAGAAGATTTAGGGCGCGTTTCACCAAGTCGGCAACGCGATGCATGGGAGTAGGGCGCGCTCCCGTGGCAATTCGAAACCCGGAGCCGATGCTTTGCAATCGCTCTCGAAGCTTTTTGAGCGTCGTAAAACGGCAGTAAACCTGTACCGATCTGGAGAGTGCTCTGTCGTGTGTTTACAACAACTTCCGGTGCGTTCTACTCGACCGTGTACCGATCTGGCTGAAGGAAAGTGAAGCGCGAAAACCAGTTCCGAAACCTCGCGGGCGGAACTTCGACGCGGAGGCGCTGCGCAAGTATCGAATCAACGCGTTTATCGACACGCATGGAGCTGGCTACGTCAAGCTTGCGATCGAACTGGGCGTCGTCCTACAGCGCATTAACAAGATCATCGATTTCGTCGCGGCAAAAGAATTTGGAGTCAAATCCGAAGGCGGTCAGACGGCGAAAGACGCTTCGGACCTGGCCGAACTCGCCGGGCTTGCCGCGTCCGGTGCCCTCGAAGTGCCAATCTCCGCCACATTTCCGTTAAGCGAAGTTCGCGCATCTTTTTCGCTGCTTGAGCAGGGCCACACCCACGGAAAGTTCGTCTTGCTGCCCTGCATGTTTGCTGGATTCCCGGAGTATCTGTTGATTCACCGCTTCGTTGGACCGGCCGCTCAGTCCAAATTTCCTACGGCAGCAGACTTACGCCGGTTGCGGCTGACCATCTCAAGGAAATGCAGATGCACGGTAGGATCGTTGGTCAGCTCGGGATGGAATGTAGCAGCGAGGATACGTCCCTGCTGCACCAGCACGGGATGTGCCGCGTCCTTCGCAAGCACCTCGACGCCCTCGCCGATTGATTCGATAATCGGCGCGCGGATGAACACCATCTCGATCGGCTCATCGCTCAGTTGCGTTTTTCCTTCATGGACGTCGCTCGCGAGCTGTCGGCCGTAGCCGTTTCGCAGGATGGTAACGTCCAGCAGTCCAAGCGAAACCTGCGCCGGGTTGTGCACCTCGCGGGCCAGCAAAATTGCCCCCGCACAGGTGCCGAACAGCGCGCCCCCGCGCGAAGCAAACTGCTCCATCGCGTCCCACAGCCCCTCTTCTCGCATTACCTTGACGTGCGTGGTGCTTTCCCCGCCGGGCAGAATGAGGCCCGCAATCCCGTCGATGTCTTCGGGGCGCCGGACGTAGGCCCATTCCACGCTCAGATGGTCAAGCATCTTCGCGTGAGCTTCGTAATCGCCCTGGATCGCGAGAATCCCGATTTTCAGGTCATCTGTCATGGGTCACCGAACGCCAACGGCTCGCTTACCAGCCGCGGGTCTGCATCAAGTCCTTCTCCTCAAGCTGGCGAACGTCGATTCCCTTCATCGCTTCGCCAAGTTCTTCGGAGGCTTCCAGCACGATTTTCGCATCCTTGTAGTGTGTGGTGGCCTTGACGATAGCCCGCGCGCGCTGCGCCGGGTCGCTCGATTTGAAAATTCCCGAGCCCACGAACACCGCTTCGGCGCCAAGTTGCATCACCAGCGCCGCGTCTGCGGGAGTAGCAACGCCGCCCGCCGAAAAATTCGGTACCGGCAGCTTGCCGTGCTTCGCCACCGACGTGACCAAATCAAGCGGTGCACCCAGTTCCTTCGACTCGTGCACCAATTCTTCCTGGCCCAGCGTGGTGAGCTTCTTCATGTGCCCGACGATGGCGCGCATGTGCCGAACCGCTTCCACGATGTTTCCCGACCCAGCCTCCCCTTTGGTGCGAATCATGGCCGCGCCCTCGGCAATGCGCCGCAGCGCCTCGCCCAGATTGCGAGCGCCGCAAACGAACGGTACCTTGAATCCGTGCTTCCACACGTGATGCTCTTCATCAGCCGGAGTCAGCACTTCGCTCTCGTCGATGTAGTCCACTTCCAAAGCTTCCAGCACCTGCGCTTCGGCGAAGTGCCCGATGCGCACTTTGGCCATCACCGGAATCGAAACGGCCTCCATGATTTCCCGAATCACGCGGGGTGCGGCCATGCGCGCCACTCCGCCTTCTTTTCGAATGTCCGAGGGTACGCGCTCCAACGCCATCACCGCGCACGCTCCAGCGTCCTCGGCGATCTTGGCCTGCTCGGCGGTGGTCACGTCCATGATCACGCCGCCCTTCAACATTTCCGCCAGACCGACTTTCACGCGCCACAAATTATCGTTGATCGATTCCATGACCAGCTCCTCGTAATTTGAATTTCTGCCTAAAACTTTCCGTGATCGCTGTCCGCAGGCGCACTATTCACGCTGCGAATGCTCTCCTGAAACCGTTCGCGTCCAATCTCGACGAAATGTCCGCGCCCGCGCGCCAGCACCACTCCCGAAGCGCTTCGAATCTCGCCCTGCCGGAAGCGGTCGCGTCCGTTGCGCTCTAGCTCCCATCCCTCAACGATCAGGTCGGCGTCCACTGGCACCGGTCTCAAATACTCGATGTTCAGCTTTGCCGTCACCGCGTGGTCTTGCGCAAAGCGGCTCACCTTGGCCATCGCTTCGTCGAGCAGCGTTGCCACGATTCCGCCGTGGACAAAACCCGCCCCGCCCTGATACTCGCCCGGCAAGCGAAACGCTCCCCGAATCCGCTTCGCGTCGTCGTCCTGCTCAAACGTAAGATGCATCCCGTGCGCATTCGCTCCGCCGCACGCGAAGCAAGAATTATCCGCCTTGGGTTCGAGCAGCATCGTTCTCCCGATCGGCTACGCCAGCTAAATCAGCGCCACCCGTGCCTGAAATTCCTCGCGCGCGCCGCGCTGCCGTTTGCGAAGCTCTTGTCTCAGCAAGTCGCCAAACATTTCGAGCCCTCGCGCGATGCGCTTTTCATCCACGCTGGCGAAAGCGAGCCTTAGCGTATTCGGCTGCGGATGCTGCGCGTAAAAATATCGTCCCGGCAGAAACATGATGCCGCGTTCGCGCGCGTGGATAACCAATTCCCCGGCATCGAATCCCGCCGGCAATGTGACCCACAGCGTCATACCCCCCTCGGCACGAGTCCACGTCACTCCCTCCGGCATATTTCGTTCCAGCGCCTTTTCCATCGCTTCAAGGCGCGTCCGGTACACGTCTTTCATTTTCGCGACGTGCCGGGTCAAATACCCGCGCCGCACGAATTCTGCCATGGCCGCTTGGGAAAGCTGGTCGCTGTGCAAGTCCGTCGATTGCTTCACCAGACGCAATCGTTCGATCGCGCTTTCCGCGCCAATGCACCAACCGATGCGCAGGCCCGGAAATGCGATCTTCGAAAAGCTATCGATCTGTATCACGTTCCCTGTCACATCCAGTGATTTGAGCGAAGGAATCGGCTTGCCGTGCAAGCGCAGCCTCGCGTAGATCGCGTCTTCCACCACGGGCACTTGGTACCGCGTCGCCAGTTCCAGCAATCGTCGCCGCTCCTGGAGTGGCAGCGCTGTGCCCGTCGGATTGTGAAAATCGGGAGTGATGAAAATCAGTTTGATGCGGTTCTGCAACAGAACCGCTTCGAGCGTGCCAATGTCCAAACCCGGATGCCCGCTTCGTTCCGAGTCCGTTTCCACGTTCACCGCCAAAGTCCGAATGCGAGCCCCTGCGAAGATCGCGATCGCGCCGGGATACGCTGGATTTTCGAGCGCCACTGAATCGCCTGGGCGCAAAAACGCCTTGCAGACCAAATCGATCGCCTGCTGGCAGCCGTCTGTGATCAGCAACTGCCTCGAACGCACGTTCATTCCTTCGGCACACAGAAACTCCGTCAGCGCTTCTTTCAGCGGCCCGTAGCCATCCGTTGAACCCAGTTGCAGGATCTTGCGCCCTTCCCTGCGCAGCACAGCGTTAACGCATCGTCGAAATTCTTCGAGTGGAAATAATTCGTCCGAAGGCCGCGCCGCTGTGAACGCAATTGCGCCCGGCGGAATTTCCGGCATCACGCGGCTCAAGCCTTCCACACCGCGCTCGTCCGCAAACAGCGACTCCCAGCGCATCGCCCCGCCGTGCCCGTTCGATCGCGGCGGCGGCGAAAATTGCTTCGGCTCTGGCGCGCAGATATACGTGCCCCGGCCCACGTGCCCCTCGATTAAACCCTCGGATTCCAATTCCGCGTAAGCATTCGCCACCGTAGTGCGATGCACGCCAAGCTGGCTGGCCAGCTCGCGGCTCGCCGGAATGCGGTCTCCGGAGCGCAATTCGCCGGAATACACCAACGCTTTCACCTGATCGCGCAGTTGTACGTACAGCGGAATGTGGCTTTCGGGTTGTAAATGCACCTGCAACATTGTCTTTTCCTGTGGTCCAATATACAGCGAAAATGCTCGTTTGGAAGCGCCAAATTGTCTCTTGTGGGAATCGTTTTCAGCGGCCGCTTATTGTGCCCGGAGGGGGCAAAAAAGCGCGAATCCTACTCATGGAACAGTTTGGGCTGTTCGGGAACTTCCGCGCCACGTCCGGTTGCCTTTTGCGGCGTTCTTCGCGCCGCTCCAACCACGCCAAGAACCTTCATCTCATCAAGCGCGGAGCGTGGAATGAACATCCGCACCACGTTTCCGTGCAGATCGGGTGGGGTAAGCTGCACGCCAAACCCGAGCATGGCAAGAAGATCGTTCGGCACTACGCCCTCCAGTTCGTCCTGGTCGCGGAATCGCAGCCGCACCCATAGTCCGTCGAGCTTTGGCCGGCTCAGGAAGGTTTTTCGTTCCGGCTCATATGGGCCGGTGAAGTCCCGCACGAAGCAAACCGCCTTTAGATCCTTCAACAGAATCGACCGATGTTCGCCGTCCGGAGTCAGCAAATCGATGCCTTCCCCGAGGCCGAGGGTGGCGGGGTTTAAGTAACCGGGTTCCGAACTGCCATCCAGTAGAAAGACGGCCACTTTTTTGTGCGTGGAGGCTGGTGCTCGATTTTTCACGTCTGCTTTCCGTCTAAGGAGCCGCGCGCCCCAAGGAAGTCCCGGGGTTTTGGGGTACTAGTTGCTAAGCCCGCGCAGGTTATGTTATCGTGCAGTCGATTGCTGATGTCAACTTATTGGTGCTTAAAGGGTTAGCATCGGAGCAGGAGCCGATTGACCACCAAGAGACAGCTCTTGAAATCGGCCTCGGTGGTAGCCCTTGTTACGGTTATCAGCCGCATTTGCGGATACTTACGAGATCAGCGGATAGCTCTCCTTCTCGGCACCTCACCGGCTGCCGACTCGTTCATTCTCGCCTTTCGAATTCCCGGCTTGATCCGGCGAATGGCAGGAGAAGGCTCTCTCGGCGCGTCCTTCATTCCCGTCTTCGCCGGATATCTGCATGGCGAATCCCAACCGAAAGCTTGGGCGTTCGCGCAGAAGGTCTTTTGGGACGTAGCGCTCGCGCTTGCAGCGGTCGCACTCCTCGGTTCTCTGTTTTCCCGCCAGGTAATTGGCCTCCTCACGATTTTCGGCGCATACCACGGCCATTGGGAGCTGGCATCCTATTTGACTCGCCTTATCTTCCCTGCGGTTCTGTTCATTGGACTCGCGGCCGTGGCTGCTTCGATTCTGAACAGCTTTCACGTCTTCGCGTTGCCCGCCGCTACGCCAATTTTTTTCAACTTGTCACTGATTGGATGCTCCTTCGCGATCGTCTACCGCCCCATTTTACGCTGGGCGCCCGCGGCTTATCGCTCGCCGGCCGTAGCTCTGGCCGTCGGCATTTTAATCGGCGGTGCGCTGCAGCTCGCAATTCAAATCCCCGCCCTGATGCGCCGAGGCATGAATTT
>JBOGNC010000245.1:0-6585 GCA_050747045.1 Candidatus Acidiferrales bacterium
CCAGATGTTGACCACTACCGCTAAATCCCCCGGCCGCGCTCCCGCCTGGCGCGCCATCTCTCCGGGCAGCACGATGTAAGGAATTTTGGTCGCATCGACGTATCGCGCCGGGTCGTCCGGCGGCTTGGTCCAATCCGCCAGCGACGTGCACGAAATGTAGTAGCCGGGAAACGGATCGCCGGGTCCTTGTACCAAGGGATTGCCGTCTTTGTCCTGCAGAATGCCTTCCCAGTGGCCGGGCGCACCCGCGTTCGCCAAATCGTCCAAGCCGGTATTGTCAGCGTTATATGCATTTGGCGAGCCGTCAGCGTCGATAGTCATGCCCGAGGTGAAGAAGAACGCGTTCGTGTCGCGAAATTGCCAGATGGGAACTTCGCGCGTGTGGCCGAAGCGCTCCTGTTCGTAATTGAACAGCAAATCTTTGGCGGGGCAGGTTGGTGCCGCATTGACTGCGCTGCCGGCGATAGATTCGTGCGGGGCGTCGCGTAGATTACGCGCCGACGGATCGGCAGGCGTGGCCGGCGACTGCGCCTGCCCAAGCGTCAGCAGAGGCAGCGCCAACACGGAAATGAATAGCAGCCGATAATCGAATCGCACCGTCGTGACTCTGTCGTCGCCGAATCGCCGTCGACGGTCTCCTCGTCGAGTACGCGTGGCGTGTGTCTGCGCTTTTAGAGGAGTTTGCGCCCATATTTACTTCGCCACCGGGCCACTGAGCTGACGGCAAACCCTGTACAATAAGCATCTCACGTTTTTTATGCCCATGGAGCGAATTGCGCGGACAGCGACGTTTCTTGCGCGATTAGGGTGTGCCATTTTCGCTGTGCTTTCCATGGCTGCCACTCTGCCAGGCGATGCCCGCGTGCAATCGACCGCTAACTCTAATGCCCAAGCCACGCCTTTGGCATCCGAGCCGGAAGTGAGCTTAGCGCCTGCGGCGAAGCCAGACCCGAAAAAAGCCAAGGAAGCCTATCGCCGCGCGCTCCACGCCGAGCAGGTGCAGGACTGGCAGACGGCCTACGATGATTACGCCGAAGCGGTCAGCTTAGCGCCGAAGGTCCGCGAGTATTTTTTGATGCGCGAGATGGCCAAGAGCCGGCTGGTGCAGATTAAAGTGAACACCGCCGAACGTGATGCCGTGAATGGCCGCATCGACGAAGCAGTTAAGGAACTGCAAGCGGCGAGCTATCTTGATCCGCTGAACGGTGTGGTGCGCGCGCGAATCGCGGAGCTCACCGCCGCGAAGCCCACACCGATCCGGCAGCGGGAGGAACGCAGCTTGGCTGGAGAAGTCCAGCTCGAGTATCAGCCCGGCAAGCAGAATTTCGATTACCGTGGAGATACCAAGGGCGCTTACGAAGAGTTGGCGCGGAAATTCGGGGTGGAAGTCGCATTTGACGAGGACATGATTTCGCGCCAGGTTCGAATCCAGGTAGGAGGCGTCGATTTTATTACTGCCGCGCGTCTGCTTGGAGATGCTACGGGGACATTCTGGCGCCCCCTGACTCCGCATTTGTTTTTCGTGACGGATAACACGCCTCAAAAGCGCCGCGACTACGAACCGTCGCTGGTGAGAACCGTGCTGCTGCCGACGTCGGAAACTCCCAATGATATGACGGAGATGTTCCGCGTGGTCCGCGAAATTACTGGAGTGACTCGGTCGAGTCTCAATAGCGGCAGCCGCACCATTACTCTGCGCGCCGATCCGCAGGCCATCGCGGTTGCGTCAAAATTGATTCGAGATCTGGAGCAGCCGGCCGGCGAGATGATTCTGGAATTCGACGTGCTCGAAGTCGACCGTAACTACGCGCGCGATTTAGGAATCGTTCCGCCGCAATCGTCCCGAGCGTTTTCGCTCAACCAGCAGCAAATCCAAGACGTGGAGGCGGGCGGAACGTCGCTGGTGAACGTGATCAACCAGATTTTCGGGTTGCCGTCGTCGGTTTCGGGTCTATCCGCGACGCAGATCGGTTCGCTGCTGGGTGCGGGGCAATTGGGGCTGGGCTCGCTGATTCCTCCTTTGATCGCGTTTGGCGGCGGCGACAGCACTTTCCTGGCAACCATGCCGGGCGTCACCGCGAATTTCTCCGAAATGCTTTCGCTGGTAAAGACAGGCGACCGTGTGCTGCTCCGCGCGCAGGATGGCCAGCCGGCCACTTTTTTTGTTGGCGATCGCATCCCGGTGTCGCTGGCCAACTTTTCATCGAGTGAAACGGGAGTCGGCGGCACCGTCCCCGGAGTCAGTTCCGCGAGTTTCCCGACGACGAATTACGCTGTGGGCAAATCGCCCTCAGCAATCCTGACTGCGGACTTCCACGATCTTTCTTCCACCACCACGACCGATCTCGCCGTAGCTAATGAAGCCGACGGCACGATCTCGATCTTGCAAGGCAACGGCGACGGCACACTTCAAACTCCGACCATCGTACAGTTGCCGACCGGTTTCGAGCCCACGGCCATGGCGGCATATGACTTCAATGGGGATGGACACGAAGACTTGGTGGTGACCAGCACGAACGCGAGCGGCACAGGCGGAAATGTTTCAATTCTGCTCGGCAATGGCGACGGCACGTTTCAACCCGCTATCAGCGCGCTAACAGGAAACCTTCCGGTTTCCGTCGCGGTGGCTAATTTTCACAACGGCCTGGCGGGCAGCTTCGTGGACCTGGCAGTTTCCAATCAGAACGACAACTCGATCTCGATTTTTCAGATCAATTCCGACGGAACGTTCAGCACTTCATCTTCTTCGCCATCTTTCATTCAGCTTCCGGCAGGCTATAAACCAGAGGGCGTGGCCACCGGTACTTTCACGAATAGCGGCCACATCGATCTGGCTGTGGCTGACGAAGGTAACGACACGGTTTCCGTGTTCCTGGGTAACGGCGATGGCACTTTTCAAACGCGTACCGATTACGCAACTGGGGATTCGCCCATATTCGTAGCGACAGGAGATTTCAACGGAGACGGCGTTTCCGACCTGGCCATCGCTAATAACGGCGCACCGACTACCGCAAACACAGGCAACAGCGTGACCATCCTGCTCGGACAAACGAACATCAACGACACTAGCGTCGGCGACGGACAATTCGCACCTGGCACGGAACGCGATTTTCCGGCGGGGAACGGGCCTACATCGATTGCCGTGGGCGATTTCAACATCGACGGCATGGAAGACCTCGTCGTCTCCGACCAGACCGACAACGCCGTTTCCGTGCTGCTGGGTCTCGGCAGCGGGCTTTTCGGCCCTAATTTCGAATTGCCGGTGGACCAATCGCCGGTTTCGATCGCTTCGGGCGACTTTAACGCCGCTGGCACGCTGGACATCGCTACGGCGAACCATGACTCGAACGACGCGACCGTGGTCTTGAATTCCTCCAGCTTCACGGGCGCCAGCAATCCGCTTTCGAGCAGCGTTTTCCCCGGAGTGGAATACCTCGACGTCGGACTGAAGATCAAAACCACGCCGCGCGTTCATCCTGACGGCGACGTAACCCTGACGCTCAACTTCGAAAACAGCAGCTTGGCGGGACAGAGCCTCAATTCGATTCCGGTGATCAACAATCAATCGGTGGATCAGACGGTGCGGGTGAAGGAAGGTAAGACGGCGATCCTGGCGGGATTTTTGCAAACGCAGACCACCAACGCGCTCAACGGGTTGCCAGGCCTGGGCCAATTGCCGGGCGTTCAGTGGCTGTCATCGAACCAGAACGCTCAAAATCAGCAGACCGAGTTACTGATACTCGTTACACCGCGCATGGTTCGTCTCGCGCCACGAAAGGACCAGGTCATCTACGCTGGGCAAGGGGCGTCCGAAGGACAGGTGGGCGGTTTTACGCGCGGCGGCTTCGCTCCAGCGCGTGGGTTTCCGCCTCGCCCTGAACCCGCGCCCACCGCGCCCCGCAATCTTCCCCGTTTCCAGCAGCGGCAAATTCCTCCGGGCGAAAATCCTCCGCAGCAGGAAAATCAGAACCGCTAGCGGCGCTCGGCGCGGTGCTCCCACGTGGAATCCAGAACCAGCACCGGCTGGTATGTTCGCGGCACTATCGGCTCGGCGATGGCGATCAAGTTTCCTTGTTGATTGAACACTCTTAGCCGCGCCGGCTTCCAATCGCCGGAGTCGAGTTGCGCTGGGGCGCCTTGCGCCGCGGAAGTCTGGCCGGGCTGAATGTGCGTTAGCGGCAGGTTGAACTTCGCGCCGTTGCGGATGCGCTTTTCGAGAATCGGAAGCACCACCGCGCGCGGCAAGTCCGGCAGCACGTTTTCGAGCGGAATTACGCGCGAGGCGAGTTTCCCTGCTTTTGCGTCTTCGGTCAACTCCTCGACCGTCGCCGCTCGATCGATGGTGAACTCGCCTACCGCCGTTCGCGCGATTTCCGCCAGATGGGCGCCCGTTCCGTGAAGCTTGCCCAGATCATGGGCCAGCGCACGGATATACGTGCCCGCGCCGCACTCCACCACGAACCGCGCCACCGATCCTTCCACGCCTGTCAGCCGGAATTCGTAGACTTCAACTTCCACGGGAGCGAGATCCACCGGCTTGTGCTTTCGCGCGAGTTCGTGCGCTGGCCGCCCATGAATTTTCTTCGCGGAAAATGCAGGAGGCGTCTGCTGAATTCTGCCCACGAATCTCGCGGCAAGTTCCTGCAATTGCGCGGCATCGAGCGAGGGCGCGGAATCGGCGGAGATTGCCTCACCGTCGGCGTCATAGGTGTCCGTGGCGAAACCAAAGCGCGCGGCGCACGTATACCGCTTGCGGCGGCGGGAATAAAATCGCGCCAATCGTGTAGCGCGTCCCAGAGCGAGCACGAGCACACCCGTTGCCAGAGGATCGAGCGTGCCGAGATGTCCGATCTGGCGAAATCCGGCGATGCGCCGAACCGCTTCGACTACATCGTGCGAAGTTTTCCCGCGCGGCTTGTCAACTACCAGTATTCCGTCGATAGGAGGTGGCTGTGAAGTTCGAGGCATTCGGTTTGCGCCCCGGCTGTCATCGACGCTCAAAGACCCAAGCGGTCCATTGCGAAAAGTCAGCGGGCGCGCGGCGCTTTCAGGATTTTTCCGGGTGCTGCACCTTTTGCAGGAGTTCGTCGATATGATGCCCGTATTCTTCCGACTCATCGATCATGAAGATCACTTCCGGCGCGCGCCGCAGCCGCAGGCGCTCCACCAATTCGTGCCGCACGAAGCCCGCAGCGCGCGTCAATCCGGCCAGCGCTGAGTCACGTTCTTTTTTCGTGCCCTCCAACCGTACAAACACGCGCACCGCGCGCATGTCGGGCCGCAAGCGCACTTCCGCTACGATCACCGGCACGGCCAGCCGCGGATCCTTCAGCTCTCCCGCGAGCATCAAGCTCACTTCATTGCGAATTTCTTCCGCGACTCGTTCCACGCGATGTCCACCGGCGCTCATGCTTGGTCCTCGAAAACTTCGATCTCCTGCGATACGAGATCTCGCCCCAAAACGCGCTCTGATTCCTCGGCAATCGCCTGCAGCGACTCCTCCAGGTAGCGGTTATCGCAGGAAATGCTCACCACTCCCACACGCGAGCGCTGCCACAACTCCTGGTGCGCCAGCTCCGCCACGGCCACGTTAAAGCGCGCGCGCAAGCGGTCTTTCAGGCTGCGCACGATCTGTCGCTTGTCTTTTAGAGACCGCGCGTCGGGGATGTGAATTTCCAGGGTGAGAAGGCCGATCGGCATTTCCGCCCCCGTCAAATTTCGGGGAAGAGAATCAGCGCGACGATGGTCGCGCTCTCGCCGCCCGCCGGCGCGTTCCGCTCAGCGGGCGCTCTCTCCCGCAAGCACTTCTGGGGCCGCCGTCTTTTCCATCTTGAAGCATTCCAGGAGGTCGCCCACCTTTACGTCGTTGAAATTCGAGATTCCTACGCCGCATTCGAATCCCGTGCGCACTTCGTTCACATCTTCCTTGAAACGGCGCAGCGAAATCACCCGCCCGGTGTAGATCACCACGTTGTCGCGCAGTACGCGGATGTCGGCGTCACGCTTGAGGATGCCGTCCTGCACCGAGCAGCCGGCGATCGTGCCAACGCCTTTTACGCGGAATGTGTCGCGCACTTCCGCGCGGCCGAGGAACGTTTCCTTGATCACCGGCGTGAGCAATCCGGCCGCGGCCTTCTTCAGTTCGTCCAGTAGCTCGTAGATGATGGTGTGCAAGCGGATGTCCACGCCTTCGCGCTGCGCCAGATCGGCGGCTTTGCGTTCCGGCCGGACGTTGAACGCCACGATCACGGCATTCGACGCGGACGCCAAAATTACATCGGACTCCGATACGGCGCCGACGCTCGCCTGCATCACTTTGAGCTTCACTTCGTCCGTGGAAATCTTCGGCAGCATTTCGCTCAAAACTTCCACCGAGCCTTGCACGTCCGCCTTGATCAACACTGGCAATTCTTTCACCTCGCCGGCGCGCAGCTGCTCGTGCAACTGATCGAGCGTGAGCCGGCCGGAGGCAGTCTTGGCCAGCGACGCTTCGCGCTGCTTCGATTGGCGGTACTCCACGATGTGGCGAGCCTTGGCCTCGTCAGCCACCTGGAATTGATCACCCGCTTCCGGCACTCCCTGCAA
>JBOGNC010000246.1:0-6581 GCA_050747045.1 Candidatus Acidiferrales bacterium
GATCAGCAAATCGCCATTGGGATCGCCGGCAGGAACCACATCCGGCACGTCCTGCACGATCGCTTCAACCTTCGCTGCGCGCAGGCGCACCATTTTCTCGTGGTTCAGCGGTTCGTAATTTACGTTGCCGGTCACATCCTGCTTTTCCAATCCGCCGATGCGGTGCTCCAGCCCCGGCGTTCCCGGCACGGCCCACGGACGCGCCAGCGTCTTCGGGTCGCGCCGGTACGGACGAAAATCCGTCGGATTGGTTTCAAAGCGCACCGGAAAGTCAGGCAGATCGCTTAGCGATGGAATGTGCCACGGCTCCGCGCCGTTCGCCAGATACCCATCCGAAAGTATGATCACCGGCACCATGTATTTTGTGGCGATGCGGCTCGCTTCCATTGCCATCCAGAAGCAATCGCCCGGCGTCGCGGGCGCAAGCACCGGAACGGGCGCTTCGGAGTTGCGTCCAAAGAGGGCCTGCAGCAGGTCGGCCTGCTCTGTTTTGGTCGGCAATCCCGTGGAAGGACCGCCACGCTGAATGTCGCAAATCACTAGCGGCAGTTCGATCGCCACGGCCAAGCCGATCGCTTCCGTCTTCAGCGCCATACCTGGGCCGGAAGTCGTGGTCAGCGCCAGTGAACCGCCATACGCCGCGCCGATTGCCGCCGTTACCGCCGCAATCTCGTCTTCCGCTTGAAACGTGACCACGCCGAAATTTTTGTACGCTGAAAGCTCGTGCAGAATGTCTGAGGCTGGCGTAATCGGATAGGAGCCCAAGAACAGCGGAAGCCCCGACTTTTGCGACGCAGCGACGAATCCCATCGCCAGCGCCGTATTGCCGCTGATATTGCGGTAAATTCCGGGAGCGAGCTTCGCCGGCGGAATCTCGTACGTGATCTGAAACGCTTCCGTCGCTTCGCAATAGCTGTAGCCGGCCTGCATAGCCAACTTGTTGGCTTGCACCAGCATTGGCTTGCTCTTGAATTTATCGTCGATCCAGCGCAGCGTGGTTTCCATCGACCGGTTGTAAAGCCAGTAGCACATACCCAGCGCGAAGAAATTCTTGGAGCGGTCCACGCTCTTGCTATCGAGCCCCAAATCGCGCAGCGCCGCGCGTGTCAGTTTTGTTAATTCCACGGCGAACAGCCGGTAGCCGTCCAGGGAGTGATCTTCCAGCGGGTTCGACGTCAACTGCGCCTTGCGCAAATCGGTTTCGCCGAAATCATCCAGATTGGCGATCAAGATGCCGTTGGGCTTCAGGTCCGCCAGATTCATCTTCAGAGCCGCTGGATTCATGGCGATCAGCGCGTCAACGCTATCACCCGGCGTGTACACGTCGCTCGAAGAAAAGTGCACCTGAAATCCGCTGACGCCCGGTAATGTGCCGGCAGGGGCTCGGATTTCCGCGGGGAAGTCGGGCAGGGTGGCCAGATCGTTGCCGTAGATAGCCACCGTATTAGTGAACTGGCTTCCGGTGATCTGCATTCCGTCGCCGGAGTCGCCGCAGAATCGGATGACCGCCTGATCAACTACTTCACGCCTGCGTTCTTTGGGAGGTGTGACCGTTGTAGCCATGTCTTATGAGGGCTTCCTGCCTCGCATGTATTTACTTTTATTCGATGTGCGGTCGGGCAGGCGCTGCCAGAAATTCGAGGCTAATCCGGCGGTCACCACTTCCCCCGATCCCGCTTCCTTCAAGGTTAGCACACCGCTTCGCCCACGGAAAAAATTTTACAGCATCCGATTTCCACGCCGAGAAAAATTTACGCGCTCAATACGCCGGTTTCTCTATTGACGCAATTTTTCAGCTAGTGCTCCGATGCGCGCGCCGCATTCCTCGATGGCAAATGTATTTCCCATCGGGAACTGGCACGGCTGAAGACCATCTACGTTCAACCCGGAAGATTGCATATCTTGCATGAAGCTAACCACCCGCGCTCCGAAGTGAAGCTCATACTCGGATTCTGTTTCGCGCATCCATCTATCGTCCTGCTCTTCTGAATCGTGCAGTGCTTTTACGGCTTCTTGCCGGGTGGGTGCGTTTTCAAAGGCAGTATTGTTTGGCTCGACTTTGAGTCTGTCGGCCAAAAACCCCAAGATGTCGTGTGACAGCTGTAGCGCTCTTTTCCTCGGCGACGGAATCTCGCTCCTGAGCGTCCGCAGTTCTTCGTCCTGACGCCTAAGGATCTCCTCTACCTCTGGGTCGGGAGCCGCTTGCACTGTTATCGGCGTCTCCTTCGTCGCCAACTCGAGTTTCAGCAGGCGGATTTGCGAGTCCCTGTCCTGAATCTGGGCCGTCAACCGCAGTATTTGGTCTCCGCGCCATCCTGCACTCGTATGTTCGTCCTGCCACGCCAGGAACATTGCAACTGGAACGCCTATTAGGAAAAGGGCGACGAAGTGCTTCCACTTAATCTCTCTTTTTAGCTTCTTGTCGATGAAGATGAGAGCTAGGGTCACAACTGGACCGGTGACGAGAGCTAGCCAGTGCGCGACAATCTCGGAGAGGAACGCCAAGGCGTTAGTCCACATGGAAAAGCACCCCCGCCAGAATGTGCCTATGGTAGCGCATCACCTGTCTAAAAGTACCATTGACTTCGCTTTTATTTCGCCATACACTCCGGACGCTCGGCCTAGGGCTGAGCCCGGGGGCACCATGGCACTCACGAAGCGGCAAAAAGAGGTCCTCAATTATCTGGTTGGTTTCCTCAACAAGAACGGCTACTCGCCGAGCTTCGAGGAGATCGCGCGCGCGCTGAAGCTCACCTCTCTGGCCACCGTGCACAAGCATCTTTCCACGCTGGAAAAGAAAGGCTTCATTCGCCGCGGCTACAATCAAAGCCGCTCGATTGAGGTGACGCAACTGCCAAAGCCGGTGCGCGAAGAAATTCTGGATCGCCACGTGGTGGAGTTGCCGCTCTCCGGACGCATCGCCGCCGGGCGGCCGCTGGAAGCCGTCGAAGATCGCGAGACCATTTCGCTTTCCGATTTCGCGCGCGGGCAAAACACGTTCGTCCTGCAGGTGAAGGGCGAATCGATGCGCGAGGATCACATTCTGGATGGAGACTTCATCGTTGTGGAGCAGACGCAAGTCGCCAATCCCGGAGAAATTGTCGTCGCACTCGTGGGCGAAGACGAAGCTACTCTCAAGCGCTTCTATCGAGAGCCGGGCGGCAAAATCCGCCTGCAGCCCGCCAATTCCACAATGGCTCCGATCATCGTCGCGGCGAACGACGTGAAGATTCAGGGCCGCGTCGTTGGCGTCCTCCGCAAGTATTAAGTCTCAATTGAATTGCGACCGTGAAGCGTCGGCACATTCTTTGGCTCGGATGGTTGCTTTACGCGGCCAGCTTCGTCATGGTTGCCGGAGGCGGAGCGTTCGGCTTTGCGTTTGCGGATTGGGCGCTGACGATTCCGTGGGGCGGGAACCCCTTCAATATTTTTTACACCGGCACGTTCCAACACCTTGCGATCCTGATTGCGGGCTGGATAAACCCTGTGTTCCTGATAGCTGCTGCAATTGAATTCCGCGGGCGCAACCGCCGGGCCTTTGCCATTTTGAGAACAGTTGTAATTTTAATGATTCCTTCGTGTTTGGTCGTATCGCACGTCGAAGGCTTTTATTTTCGCGAGGGCTTTTACGCGTGGATTTTGGGCATGCTCCTCGTGATGTTTTCCAAGAATCTAAGGGGCATCCGCGAGAAAATGACAGCCTCGCCAGCCAAAAATCCCGGCCTGCCCCAATCCAACTGAGACGGCGTATCGCAAGGCGAATACGCGCCGAAAAGCGAAAAGTTGCTTCCCCGGACACATCTGTGCCATTTTGAATTTGGCACACGCTTCGCGCGGGACTACATTGTTCTTCCCCGGTCCTACTTTTCATCAGCCAGTTCCGGCGCGTTTGGGCCCAAGGAGGTTTGATTAATGTGGGGAGAGAAGAAGCAGGAGGCTCCCACTAGGACTCCGCTACCGCAGCAAAGAGAGAATTTGACGCCTGCAACACCAACTATTTCCAGGGCAACTATTTCTGGGGAGGCTAAGACCATGGCACCATTGGATTCGACGTATCCACCGAGCGCGTCCAGCACCAGCGGCGGGACGGCTCGTTTGGGAGCAAGTCTGCACGTGAAGGGCGAGATCACCGGCAACGAAGATCTGGCCATCGACGGCAGTGTGGAAGGACTCGTTCACCTCGAAGATCGCAAACTCACAGTCGGCGCCAGCGCTCGCGTTACCGCCGACGTGATCGCGCGCGAAGTAGTGGTCTACGGCAACGTGAAGGGCAATCTTCGCGCCCGCGACCGCATCGAGATTAAAAAGGACGGCTCCGTGGTGGGCGATCTTACCACCGCCCGCATCATGATCGAGGATGGCGCGTACTTTAAGGGTTCGATCGAAATCGATAAGGCTGGCGATTCGTCCAGCGATAGCGGCGATTTCGACAAGTCCTATACTTCGCGCAGCACTTCGAAGACGACCACATCCGCCGTTTAACCGCGGTATTTTGAGGATGCGGGCCGCTTTCGCTCGCCCGGCGCCATCGCGATCGCACGCGGCGTCGCGGTGAACGGAAGTGGCTCGCGCCCGTGCGTTATCATCCCCGAATACGTGCCGCGCTGCGTAAATTCTGATTCCTAGCTCGGAGAGCGCCGATACCCGCGATTTCCGGGATCGAGAATGCCTCCGCTCATCTCTGTGCTAGACTCGCCGCCCGGAGGGATCGCCATCATGACTTCATCCTGTTCCCGAATTAAGAAAGTGTCCGCCGCTGTATTGTTTCTAGCCGCGTTCCTCATGGTTGGCACGCGACCCGCCGCTGCCCAAAACTGCAATCGCAAATGTCTCGCCGGTTTAGTCACCGACTATATCCAGGCCATGACAACTCACAATCCCGGCGGTTTGCCGGTCACCGCGAACGTCCGGTTCACGGAGAACGGCAAAGTGCTGAAAATCGGCGAGGGCTTCTGGCAAACGGCGTCCGGCGTGGGACCCTATCGTCGCGACATTTTGGACGTCCCCGGACACACGGCCGCCACCCAGGCGGTATTGCTCGGGGCCCAAAAGCAGCCCGTGCTCTTTTCCCTCCGGCTGAAAGAGAGCGGCGGCAAAATCAGCCAGATCGAAACCATGGTCGTCCCGCACGATAAGGACGCGCTGATCTTCAATCCCGATGGATATCTGAAGGGCAACGCGCAAATGGCGGTGATCCCACCGGCATCGGAAATCGATTCGCGAGCCGATGCGATTAAAATCGCCATGAAATATCCGCAGGGCCTGAAAATCGGCAGCTTCGTAAGGGCCAACACGCCTTTTGCGCCGGACGCGTACCGCATCGAGAACGGAATTCACACCGCCGGACCTGGCTGCACGATGAAAGGCTGCGAAAACATCAAAGCACAAGACATCATCACACATCCGGAAGTCCGCGCTCGCTTCGCAGCCTACGACCATCATCTGGGCATCGTTCTGCTGTACCTAGATTTCGGTCAAACCTCTCGTTACGGCCAAGGCCGCAAGCTAGTGACGTTTGAATCGTTCAAGGTCTACGGCGGCCAAATTCACGCCGTAAATGCGGTTCTGCGCATCACGTCAGTGGGCGCTATTTCGGGCTGGGGTAAGTTTTGAGGGAGGACGCGTCGGCTGAAGATTTCGTTCATGGCGCCGACGCTCGGCCACGCTTCTTTTCGCATAACTTATCGTGAGGTATGCGGATAGCACCAGCGATCCCTGGCAACTCGCGTCAGTCGATTTAGTTTTCCACGATGGGTTCGCATTGACAGAAGCGGCATCGATGCGTAGAATCAGCGTTTGTCTCTTGCAGGAAAGGTGTGACTGGGCAGATGCGAACTCATATCGCCAAAGGCCGGGAGGCCGAGGAACTCACGGTTGGTAAGGACTGGTTTGTGGTGGACGCCGATAATCAGGTGCTGGGGCGCCTGGCTACGCGCGTTGCACGGATTTTGATCGGCAAGGATAAGGCTAACTTCACACCCTATCTCGATTGCGGAGATCACGTAATCGTGATCAACGCCAAACGCGTACGCCTGACGGGCAACAAGATCGAGCAGAAGGTCTATTACCGCCACAGCGGCTATCCCGGCGGGCTGAAGGAAGTTCCCATTCGCGCGCTCATGCAGCGCCGCCCGGAAGAAGTGATCCGCGAAGCGGTGATCGGCATGCTGCCGAAGAACAAGCTCCGCGCCCGCCGCGCCAAAAAGCTTCGAATCTACGCCGGAAGTGAAGCGTTGGCCCGCCACGCTGGACAGAAGCCCCAACCTGTTGCGCTGTAGCCTTGCAAGAGAGATGCTAGGAATCAGAAAGCGAGAGCGAATCCGTCTCGCGCATTCGCCGCGCGCCACCGCGCTGCGGCACTAACGCATGGGAGGAACGTTGAGTTCAGCCGCTAGTTCGATGTCAGATGCCGCCGGAAAGCAATTTTACGGCACGGGACGCCGCCGCGAAGCGGTCGCCCGCGTATACATAAAGCCCGGTGCGGCCCGCTTCACCGTCAATGGGCGCCCGGTAGACGAATATTTTCGCAACGTGGCATGGCACACAGCCGCTGTCGAGCCGCTGAAGTTCACGCAGATGCT
>JBOGNC010000247.1:0-6541 GCA_050747045.1 Candidatus Acidiferrales bacterium
TTCATTCAAATTGCCGGGTTGGCGTTGGGCCTGGCGCTGGGAATGGCCGCGTGCGGCTCAGGAGGCGGAAGCGATCCGTCGTCCGACGTGAGCAATCTGGGAACGCCGCCCGGGAAGTACACGATTACCGTGACCGCTACAACTATCAGCGGAGGAACATCTGCGTCGAAGACAGCGGCACTGACGCTTACGGTGGAATAGCGCCGGCGCGCGTCAGAAAGTCTCGACAGCCAGATCGCGCGGGCGCGATCCGGTGGGAATCAGCGTGATCAAGCTGCCGGTCTTCGCGCGTATAACGGCCAGATCGCCTGAGGCGGTATCGACCACGAGAAGCATGTCTCCACCGGGCGTGAGCTGGCAAATTTGAGGACCTTGTCCGACGGAAATCGGGCTGGAAGCCTGGCGTACGTTTATTGCGATGGGGATAATGTGGCCAGCGGCCTGGTCAGAGACGTAGAGAGTTGAGCCGTCCGGCGCCAATAGGCCGTAGACGGGCGAACGGCCAAGCAGCATGAAATCGCCCACCTCGTTCGTCTGCGTATTGACAACCACAAGGCCGTGGGCGCTTTTGGATGGGATATAAAGCTCTCCGCCGTCCGGCTTCAGGACAAGCCCGCTTGGCGTTCCGCCGATGTCGAGGTTTGCAAGCAACGCGTCCCGCTTCAGGTCGATCACGGAGATTTCGTCTTTCGCGCCAGAGGTGACGAATGCCTTCGAGTCATCAGGAAGAATGGCAATCTGCTCAGGGTCGGGGGCGACGCGAATAACAGCGCGCGTCGCGAGTGTGACGGGGTCGAGAACCGAAATAGTGCCGTCGTCGCGATTCGAGACCAGCAGGAGTTTATCGTCGTTAGAAATGCGCGCGATCCAGGGGCGGCGCCCCGTGTGGGCGCGAGCAATGATTCGGCGAGTGTCGCAGTCGATTTCGACCACGGTGTTCGATCCGGACGCGGCTACATAAGCGCGGGAGTGATCGGGCGAAAAATCGAGCGCGTAAGGCGCGGCTCCCACGGGAATGTGCGCGACGATTTTGTCGGTAGTTACGTCGAGCACCCACGCGTAGCCGCCAGCGGCGCTGAGTCCCCACAGCTCCTTGCGCGCGGGATCAGCGCGAATGCCGGTGGGTTCGCCACCAACCGGAATGGTTGCCACCGGCAGCAGCTTTACAAGGTCGATGGCGGTGATCGTGCCGTCCGCAGTGTTGCTAACGTAGGCCATCAAGTGCAAGCCGGGGCGGAGGAACGAAGGACGCAGCTCCAAAGCTACCTCGCGGACGGCCAGCGCCGCCAGAATCGCTAGCAGCGCAACGAGACGGTAGTTGAGGCGGATCTTCATGCGCAGTGCGCGGCGCTATCGTGCGCGGGCATCCACCCGGCGACGCATGGGCGCAAACATTTGATTCGCTGCCAAATAGGGGAGAGGAAACACGGGAACTTGAACTGGAGGCGCGGGGCGGAATCGAACCGCCGTTAAAGGTTTTGCAGACCTTTGCCTTACCACTTGGCGACCGCGCCTCACGTCCAACAGCTCGGTATCATAGCATCGCGCGAGGCTGGGCGCGCCAGGATTTTCTGGCCCCGATGCCGTCAATTGCTTCCGAAACGCGGTTTGCGCGGCACGGCCGTTTCCTATAAAATCAAAGTGCGAACGTTCTGCTTGCACCACAGGCGGGCGTCCGACCGCATCGACTGCTTTCCACACACGCCAAGCGCATGCCAAACGAACGCTACAGGGCTACTGTCGAATACGACGTTAGCGACGAATACCATCCGCAACCTGCGCCACCGCCGGAAGTTCCAGCGTGGAAAGACGGCAGCTTGCGCATTGGGATTCACACGTCTATTGCGGGAGACATCAGCCTATCGCTCGATCGCGCGCACGAATTGGGCGCGAATGCGTTGCAGATTTTTTCGGCGAGCCCGCGAATGTGGGCGCACGGCATCGGGCGGCTGACGCCCGCGGATGCGGAGCGATTCCGGGCGCGGCGTCAAGAACTGCATCTGGGGCCAGTGGTGATCCACGGCAATTATCTGATCAATCTGGCTTCGCCGAATCCGGTTCTGCGGACTCGCTCGATGCAAGCGTTTCATCAGGAACTCGTGCGGGCAATCGATTTGGGTGCGGATTATTTGGTGGCGCATCCGGGCAGCTTCTGCGACGGGCATGTGGATGCGGGGATCTCCGCGATTGGGCAGGGGCTGAGACAAGCGGCGCGGGGATTGAAACTCGGCGAGTTGAAAATTTTGCTGGAAAACACGGCTGGGCAGGGAAGCTCGATCGGGTCGAAATTCGAGGAGCTGCAAGGGATTCTGGACGCGTGCCCCGAAGTGCCGCTGGGAGTTTGCATCGATACGGCGCACACCTTTGCGGCGGGCTGGGATATCCGCACCGCGCAAGGACTGGAAACGGCGCTGCGCGACATCGACCGTACAATTGGGCTTGCGCGCGTGGCCGTGGTGCACGTAAACGATTCGAAGACGCCGCTCGGCTCGCACGTGGACAGGCACGAGCACATCGGCAAAGGCAAAATCGGCACGGAAGCGTTCGCGCGGATTTTGAGCCATCCGCTGCTGCGCGGGAGAGCGTTTATTTTGGAGACGCCGATTGATAAGCCGGGAGATGATCGGCGGAATGTGGCGACGCTATGGAAATTGGCGGGTAAGCCGCTTTCAGCATCGGCGAGAGGCGCAAAGACGTCGAAAGCGGCAAAGACAAAGTTGGCACGGCGAGCGCCGGCAAAACGCGCGGCTGCGCAATCCTAGGAGCACGACGGCGAGATTTCTTCAGCGGAGAAGCTAGTGGCGGAATACGACCCGCAGCGGATTGAATCCAAATGGCAGAAGGTCTGGGAACAGAAGGGCGTATTCCGCGCGATCGACGGCGATTCGAAGAACAAAAAATACTACGTACTGGAAATGCTTCCGTATCCATCCGGCACATTGCACATGGGCCACATGCGGAATTACACGATTGGCGATGCCGTGGCTCGCTACAAACGCATGCGCGGCTACAACGTGCTGCATCCCATGGGCTGGGATGCCTTCGGCCTGCCTGCTGAAAACGCAGCAATCAAGAATGGTATTCATCCGCGCGAGTGGACTAACACGAACAGCCAAGAGTTCCGGCGCGTTCTGCAGCGCTTTGGCTTCAGCTACGATTGGCAGCGCGAAATTTCCACGTGCGAACCGGAATACTACCGCTGGAACCAGTGGTTTTTCCTGCGCATGCTGGAAAAGGGAATCGCATTTCGCAAGAAGAGCAAAGTGAACTGGTGCCCGGAGTGCGCCACGGTTCTGGCTAACGAACAAGTGATCGACGGATTCTGCTGGAGGCACGAGACTACCCGGGTCGAGGCAAGGGAACTCGATCAGTGGTTCCTGCGGATCACGCAATATTCGGACGAACTCCTTGCAGGCATGGAGCAATTGAGGGGCGGATGGCCGGAGCGCGTCCTGCTGATGCAGCAGAACTGGATCGGAAAATCGCGCGGCGCGCGAGTGAAGTTCGCCGTCGACGGATCGGAAATGGCTCTCGAAGTTTTTACCACGCGGATCGACACGATTTACGGCGTGTCGGCGCTAGTCATTGCAGCCGGTCACCCCAGGCTGAGCGAGCTGCTCGAAGGTGTGCGCGGCCGCGCGGCTATGGATTCGCAGGTCAAGTCCATGCTACAGCGCAGCACGAAAGCCGCGGACATCGCTACGGCGGAAAAAGAGGGATTTTTCACCGGGCGATTCGCTGTCAATCCGTTTTCAGGCGAAAGGGTGCCGATTTGGGTGGCGAATTTCGTCCTGGCGGAATACGGGACTGGCGCGGTGATGGCTGTCCCTGCGCACGACCAGCGCGATTTCGAATTCGCGAAAAAATACGATTTGCCGGTGAAGGTGGTGGTGCAGCCGCTAACGAGCGAACCTCTGCGCGCCGACCGCATGCAGGAGGCGTATACCGAGTACGGTCGACTGGTCAATTCCGGGCACTACGCGGGACTCACGTCTGAACAAGCGATCGAAAAGATGACCGCGGATGCCGCGGAACGAAAAATCGGAGCCGGAGAGACTACCTATCGGCTTAAAGACTGGGGCATTTCGCGGCAGCGTTATTGGGGCACTCCCATACCGGTAGTGTATTGCGATCGCGACGGAATCGTGGCGGTTCCCGACGATCAGCTTCCGGTACGGTTGCCGGAGAACGTGAAACTGACGGGACAGGGCCAATCGCCACTGGCGAACGATCCGCAGTTCGTCAATACAAATTGTCCAAAATGTGGCGGACCCGCGCGACGCGAGACGGACACCATGGACACGTTTTTCGATTCGTCGTGGTACTTCTACCGCTACACCGACCCGCACAATTCCGGAGCGCCATTCGACAAGGCGAAGGTCGCTTACTGGTTTCCGATCGACCAGTACGTCGGAGGAATCACGCATGCGATTCTCCACCTGCTGTACTCGCGGTTTTTCTGTAAAGTGATGCGCGATTTGGGACTGGTAAAACACGATGAGCCGATCGCGCGCCTATTCACCCAGGGCATGGTGCAGAAGGGCGGCGTAGCCATGTCGAAATCACGCGGTAACGTGGTGGGCGCGATCGAAATGGCCGAAAAATACGGATCCGATACCGGGCGGCTCTACACGCTTTTCGCCGCGCCACCGGAAAAAGACTTGGAGTGGA
Source organism: Candidatus Acidiferrales bacterium (assembly GCA_050747045.1). Lineage (GTDB taxonomy): Bacteria > Acidobacteriota > Terriglobia > Acidiferrales > UBA7541 > Palsa-295. Next base: position 4,672 of record JBOGNC010000247.1, read on the forward strand.
ACGAGCAGGGCATCGAGGGCTCGGCGCGGTTTCTGAATCGCATTTTTCGGCTGATTGATAAGTATGCGCCTCAGTTGAAAACCGTATCGTCATCAGACGAAGAAGATGGCGGCTCGAGCGCCAAGGAAAAGGTATTGGTGCGCAGATTGCATCAGACGCTCAAGCGCGTGACGGAGGATTTTGAGACGCGCTGGCATTTCAACACGTCGATTGCGCTGATCATGGAACTGGTGAACGATTTGGTGGCGCACGAGCCGCTCGATCAAGACGTGGCGCCCGCGGTGCTGAAGGGCGTTCTCGATGGACTGGTGCTGATGCTTTCTCCGATGGCGCCGCATATTGCCGAAGAATTCTGGGAGATGCTCGGGCATACCGACGGCGTTTACCGTCAGAAATGGCCGACGTATCGCGAAGACCTGGCGCGCGAGGAGCGGATCGAGATTCCGGTGCAGGTCAATGGGCGCTTGCGGGCCAGGATCACCGTGGAGATGGGGCTGAGCGACGACACACTGAAGGAACAGGCGCTCAACCATCCGCACGTCGCGCCCCTGATTGCGGGCCGGCAGATCGTGAAAATTGTGGTCGTGCCGAATAAGCTTGTGAACGTCGTCGTTCGCTGAGACGCGGCGTAGTTCGGGCGCGGGCCGAATGCTCGATGGTTCGTGATATCCTCTGGGCAGATGTTCTTCCGAACTTGCAGTTTCCAACCGATGGAGCAGCGCTAAGTGGGTGAGAGCAAAGCGATGACCGAAAGCGGAGCGGCATTGCAAAGGGTGTCCGAAGCTTCAACCGGAACGCGGCGCGGAATCGTGGTGCTCGATTTCGGCGGCCAGTATACGCAGTTGATTGCCCGGCGGATTCGCGAGCAGGAAGTTTTTTCCGCGATCCTGCCTTGCACGGCTTCGATTGAGGAAGTCCGCGCATACGAGCCTGCGGGATTGGTGCTTTCTGGCGGCCCAAGCTCCGTTTACGAAAAAGACGCCCCGATATGTGATCCCGCAATACTCCTTCTTGGAATTCCCGTGCTGGGCATCTGCTACGGCATGCAGTGGCTGACGTACAAGCTGGGCGGACGAGTGGAGCGGGCCGGCCGCCGCGAGTACGGACGTGCGCAGCTGGAGATCGAGCGGTCCTCGTCGTTGTTCACCGGCCTGCCGGGAACGCTGAAAATTTGGAACAGCCACGGAGACCATGTGGTTGGTTTGCCCGAGGGATTTCATGTCACCGGGCGAACCGACAACGCGGTCGCCGCCATCGAGAATCCTGGAAAAAAAATCTATGGAGTCGAGTTCCATCCGGAAGTGCAGCACACCGAGCAGGGAACCGAAATATTACGCAATTTTGTTTTCGAGATCTGCAACGCGAAGCGGAGTTGGAATCGGGCGGGATTTATAGCCGGAGCGGTGGCATCGATTCGCGAGCGCGCGGAAGGCGCGCGAGCGATTTGCGCGCTCAGTGGTGGAGTCGATTCAGCGGTGGCTGCGGCGTTGGTGGCACGAGCGATCGGCGACCGGCTGACGAACGTCTTCGTCGATACCGGCTTGCTACGATGGAACGAGTTTGCCGACACGCTCGACTTGTTGCGCGGGCGGCTGGGTCTGCAAGTGATCGGGGTGGACGCGTCAGAGCGATTTCTCTCAAAACTGCAGGGCGTGACTGACCCGGAAAAGAAGCGGAAGATCATCGGCAACGAGTTCATCCATGTATTCGCCGAAGAAGCGCGCAAGCTGGCGCAGGATGCGTCGTGCGGGCTGCCAGTGAAATTTCTGGTGCAGGGGACGCTGTACCCCGACGTGATCGAGTCAATTTCGGTCAAGGGGCCTTCGGCGGTAATCAAGTCGCATCACAACGTAGGCGGATTGCCGGCGGA
>JBOGNC010000248.1:0-6539 GCA_050747045.1 Candidatus Acidiferrales bacterium
CGTGGCTCGGCAACTTTCGCCGATTGGTCGTTCGCTACGACCGCTCCGACTCCATTTACGAAGCTTTCTTTCATATCGCCTGTTTGATGATCACCTTACGCAGGGTTTTGAAATGAGTTCTAGCCACGAATACTGTGCTGGCGACCCTCACTGTCGGATCGGCTCCTAGCGCCCTAACACTAGACCCCAGTAACAATTATTTTTGGGTTGGCGGAAACGGATACATCTCGAAGGTAAGCCTGTCATCGTTCGCGATTGTGTCCACCGTCTCTGTCGGCTCGCAGGTGACGGCGCTCGCTATATCGGCGGCGCAAAACGAGTGGGTGTACACGTCTATATCGCCAGATCGCAGCACCTATCAGATAGTACACGCCGCCATCACCACGTCCAGCCCTACCCTTCACGCCGAGGCTACACTGTCCACCGCCGATTCGGACTTTGTTGTAACCACAATTCCCGGCACGCCGCCGCCGTTTCTTGAATCAAGCGTCGTGCTCAGCAGTAATATGGGCAACGGGATCGCGGTAACGACCACGCCGACAGGATTCGCGGTTGTGGATATTGTTAGCGGTACGACGCTAATTTCGGGAACGACAGCCAGTCCGGTTCGCGGAATCGCACTGGACACGGCGCAGTCTATTGCCTACCTCACGGAGCCAGAGTCGAACACGACACTAACTGTGCCGATACCGGCCCCGACGCCGCTGACAAACGAGCATGACCTTAATTAGTTCCAACGGTCGCGCCGGGCGAACCGATATTTTGCTCGGCGCGGCCGATTTTGGTATGGTAGATAAATGAAACAGAATGGGCTACTGGCGCTAGCGGCGCTCTTATTCCTACCCGCCGCGACGTTCTCCCAAACGGCAACGTCGCAAGCCACTATGACGGCGCAGGGTTGCTCGTCCGTCGATCATGGCAAGCACTACGAGTGCTCGCCAGCAGAGGTTGTCCAAGGAACGCCGCCAATCCCCGCGCCCAAGGTCGGGTGCACGCCGGACCCGGTAACCAAGGGCTGCGTGATGCTCTTGGGCCAGCCGGACGAAAGCCCGACGACCTCGATGCGCCCGCGCCGCTGGTATCGCAGTAGACGATTTTGGACGTTATTTGCCTTGGATGCGATTGCCACAACTATAGACTACAAAACGTCACAGGACGGCATCGGGCGCGGTGGCAGGGAGGGTAACCCGATCTTTGGTTCCGACAGGGCAAGCATGGCTCGCATGGAGGCCGTCGGTCTGCCCGTGGCCTTCGGTGCAGAGTACCTCGGTTACCGCCTTTCGGCCCATCATAAGGTTCTTGGCATCGTGCCGACCACCGCCAACGTCGGGAGCCATGTGTTTTTCTCGGTGCACAACGAACTATTATGTCGCCCGTCCTGCGGTTCCGGCCGATAGGTCCTGCGCACAACGCGCGGTCGCTTCTGGACGCTTCAGAAAATAGCACAAAGCTTACAGCCTAGCGGGCAACTTGCTGATCCTAGAGCAAGTCCATAAATGATGTAGCGTACTGGGCGCTAAAAAAGAAGGGTGGCAGACAGAGCGCCCGCCGAAGTCGAGGCTGGCAATGCAGCACAACACGTAACCGACGTCCCCCGCGAAAGACTAGGTGTTGAGGGTACCGCGCCCTTGGTGGTGTTTGCCAAGGGTGCGGATTTTCGCAAAGAAGCCGTGCTCCATCAAATTGCCAAAATAGAAACGCTGGCACTCTTGGCCCCGTGCGCACCCTCTGATCGGGTCCGAACTGACGCCGCGCGCTGACCACCACACAACACTCTGATTTTGTTACGAGCTTGAGGAACGAGAACTCCTGCGTGCCCGATCCCCGAAACCATTGGCGGACGGCGGCGGAATCCCGCGCTCGGAAATCGAGCGCGGGGCACCCGCAAGGTCTACGAGAAGCATGCCGGGGGCGTCCCGGTACAAACAACCGGGACGCAAAAGCCGCGAAAGGCCCCGGCGCTACGTTTAAACCCAGTTCAACACACGTGACCGGGATACCGATCGATTGACACGTGCTCTAACCGGACATACATTCAGTCCGGGTGTACGACGCATTCAAAGGGCGTTTGTGCATTTAGGGCGGTCGCCTGGGTAATCGGGCAAGGGGGGCGCGAATGGCTCAGCAACTAAGCAAGCATTTCGGGCGGTTCATTGTCGTCGCGCTGGCATCGGCGTTGTGGGTTTCTGTCACTCCTGCTCAGACTTGGCTAAACTTTGCGCGCCCGTCGCCCACCGCTACGGAATGGTCTGCCATGGCCAAATTACCGGACTTCACGGGCGTGTGGGAAGAGCCGCTGGGATCCACTCACCTCGTGGTGTCACCGGAAGAAGCTAAACAGGGTGAGGCGAAAACGGCGGCCCGCTCGAAATTCCCCGCTTCCTCGGTGCAGCCAACCCTGCCTCTGACGCCTGCGTGGGCCGCCAAAGCGAAATATTTGGAGGCCCACGCTGCGCAGGACAACGCTCAGGCGAACTGCCTGCCGTACGGCATGCCGACAATCATGACCATGCCCTATCCGTATGAGTTCTTGCTGACTCCCGGCCAAGTGACCATCATCGGTGAGGAAGAACGGATGATTCGTCATATCTACACCGACGGGCGGCCGCTTCCCAAGGATCCCGATCCGACCTTTTGGGGCACGTCGGTCGGTCATTGGGAAGGCAACACGCTCGTGGTCGAGACCGTGGGCTTCTCTCCGCAAACGCTGATGGTATCGACGCCGCCTGTGACGGGCCATGATGTCGTGGCCGTCCCGCACAGCAGCAACATGAAAATCATCGAGCGTTTTCGGCTTCTCGATCCCAACACCATGCAGATCAAGACTACGATCATCGATCCCGTGGCTTTGACCCGCCCCTACACGACTACGCGAATCATGAACCGTTATCCGAATTGGACGATCGACGAATACATCTGCCAGCAGAACAACCGTAACTCTGTGACCAGCAGCGGCAAAGCTGAGGTGGATACGATTCCTCCCCCTCCCTCGGAACTAAATTCTAAGTGAGGTTCGGCGGAAGACAAAGATCCGCATCCCTTAGCAAACACCGCGAACGAAGCGGCACCCACAACGGCCAAACCGCCGGCGAGACGCCGGCGCTACGAAAAGCGAGCGGCGGCGCGGTCAGTGGCGGATAAAGGGCGGATGCGAATGGGCCAAGTTCCCGTATAATCCCGGCAAAACATGGCAGTCTTCCTGAAGAACCTTGCGGGAGCTCTTCGGCGGCTTTTTCCGGACTGCATTACGCTTAGCCAGGCCATCGCCTTCAATATGTTTCTGGCGTTTTTTCCTCTGCTTCTGCTTGCTTTAGGCTTGCTCGGTGGCACGCGTCTTTTTCACGACGCTCTTCGCGAAATTCCCCGCGGCCTGGATTTAATCCTCCCGCCGGGCAGTTCGGGGGTCTTGAACGACTACTTCGTGCGCCGCGCGGTCGCCCATCCCGGCCGCTGGATTTGGCTTGGACTCGGCGGCACGCTGATCGCCGGCACGCAAGTGATGGTCGGCTACATGGAGGGTTTCCGCTCCATCGAAGGAGATCTATCGCGCCAGCCCTACTGGCGCAGACAGATTCGCGCGCTCGTGCTGCTGTGCCTCACCATCGTGCCCATGCTCACCATGGTGGCGCTCACGGTATTCGGCAAGCAGACCCGCGAGTGGCTGATGCTGCGCACACGATCGGTGCTGGAGACCCACGAACTCGAGTTGGCCTTTTACGCCGCCGTGGTTTTCGTGCTGGCCATGGCAGTGCTCGTCGTTTTGTATCGCATCGGGCGCCCCGGACACCCGGGTTTTCGTTGCCTCTTACCCGGCACGGCCGTTGCGACCGTATTGTGGTGGGCCGTCGACATAGGCTTCGGTTTCTACGTTCGCAAAATTCCTTATGGCGTGGTCTACCGTGGATTGGCCTCGGCAATCGGCATGATGGTCTGGATGTTCCTCACCGCCATGATCGTGCTCTACGGCGCCGCTTATAACGCGCAAGTACGCGAACGCGCGACAGCCCGCGTCAGGCGCCCGAAACGCGTGAGCATTGCGTAGTCGTGGCTCTCGAGTTGGCAAGTAAGAGCTTCCGAGACAACGAATTTCGCGCTAATTCACGCGCGCGACTGTTCGGCGTCCGCGCAATCCGCCGCTGCACAACTCTGGTAAACTGAATTTGGCGGCAATCGAGTAGCTCCGCTGCGGTCCCATTCGCCGCATAGGAGGGCACGATGAGCGACATGCGCGTGGATTGCTACGCGGGTCACCGTGCGGACGAGCGCCCTCTTCGCTTCGTCCTTCGAGGACATGAGTACTCGGTCAGCGAACTCGATGGCCAGTGGCACTCACCCGACGCCACCTATTTCCGCGTTCGCGCCAACGACGGCAACTACTACGTCCTGCGCCACGACGAGGGCCAGGATTGCTGGACTCTCGACGGCTTCCGCGCCGCCCGCTAACCGGCGAGTCTTTTCGCGTGGCGTTTAAGCGCGGCAGCTTTTGTTGCCTGCGGTCGGCTTGGTCGTTGTGGCCAAACAGGTGCCACCTTTAGCTTTTGCAGATCAACATCCCGTGCTCATTTCCAGGCGGTGAAAGTTGAAGCATCCACCTCCTGGTCCCGAAACGGAGTGTCGAAAAATCTAAAGCCTTGTTGGTCTCGCATTTGCGAGCGCCTCGTTGTCGCGAGGGGCTTGCCGGCACTTACATGCCATGGTGGTTCGGGGCAAACCTTCCGTTTCTCTCTTTTCCGATAACCGAAAACGTATTAACGAACGACGTTGGCTCCGTCGTGAACGAGAAGCTGGTGTGCGATCCGGGAGCACACGAGTCCTCGGTGACCGAAGCGGCAACTATGACCCGGTCGATTTCAATCAGATGGTCGGTGAATCCCAAAGTCTGGCTGCGATAGATTCCCAAGTCCCTCACGCGGCCCCTCCATTCGATTTCCAAGCTCATGACGGCATCGAGAGGACTGCCGGGGATCAGGCCTCCCAGGTCGAAGCTGTTGGGAAGGGTGATGTAGTCCTTTATGGGCATATCCCTGAAGCGAAGAGAAGCTATTCCAGCTTCCAGATTGACATCGATACTGTCTTCGGGAATCTGCACCGTCCATGCCACGTTATGTTGGTAACCGCCTTCAAAGCTGTGAATCTGCGCGGAATCGGGTGAACTACCCGAGTAGACATCCAGTCATATGAGAGCGAAGGAGCCCTGGCGGATCTTTCCGTCGAGTCCTTCGTAAATGCCACTCATAAAGCGCATATCGCAATTGTTGTTTGCCCCTGCGAACTTTTGGGGAACGCCGCCCAGTAGACCCTCCCCGTTCACATTGCCCTGGGCCACACCCACGAAACCATCGAAATCCCAAATGGAAGAGTTCTCACTCGCGGCTCCCGGAGGATAAATATGGATAAGTGGGCCGCCGAACGGACTGATTCCCGTCGGAATAGGTTGCGGGAAATCGTGTGTACTTCGTTCATCTCCGACCATGTGGCCAGCCGCGCGCCCGATGCTCGGTAGAACCAGTCCCGAACCCAGAACCGCGGCTCCTGCGGCGGATTCAAGAAAGCGGCGCCGGGAAAATGACGGGGAAGGGATCGGCGGTTGGCGCAACTTCGGGCGGCCGGGAATCTCGTGCGGCCCCGGAATCCCCAGACGGTCAATCACGTTTTTGCCACCTTTGTCTAAAGACATGTTTTCCTCCTTGTCGCTTGATGCAATTTGTCGCCACGCTCGGCCAAACGCCCCGTTTCGCCGACCTGGGCCCTTCGAATTGCGCACGGCAATTCCTCCTCCCCAAGGTTGCTGGCCAAGCGAGCAACTTCTCCCGTGCGAGACTTGCGGTCAATACCACAGCACGCGAACAAAATGTCTCCGTCCAAAGGATTGAAATTTCGGGACATATTACTTAAAATACCCGACAATACCTTAGAGTAAACGGCCTGGTGAAAGCGTTTTGGTGCTCCGATATGCCGGATTCAGGTGCAGGTTCCACGTCCCGCTGTAAGCTCCGATTCGGGGTGTTCGAACTCGATCCGCAATCACAGGAATTGCGCAAATCCGGGGTGCGCCTGCGGCTTCAGCCCCAGCCCTTTCAAATTCTCCTATCTCTTTTAGCGAAGGCAGGAGAGGTTGTCTCGCGCGACGAGTTGAGGGGTACGCTCTGGGGATCGGAAACCTATGTCGAATTCGACCGAAGTCTTAATCGCGCGATCGTGAAGGTTCGTGAAGCGCTTGGTGATCCAGCTGAATCGCCCCGCTTTATTGAGACTGTGCCAAAGCGAGGATACCGCTTCATCGCACCCGTGACTCGATCTGCTCCCGCCCTGCCAACCGCGGCGGTCAAGGGTTTTAGGTCGAATCCATCCATTCGCCCCGTGGCCTTGAGCCTTGTCTCTATTTCGCTCATTCTCGCCACGTATCTGGTAATACGGCGAATTGAACGGCCTGCGGCCGCCGCCACGATTCGCTCCCTGGTGGTGCTTCCGTTAGAGAACCTCTCGAATGACGCCGGCCAGGAGTACTTTGCGGATGGGATGACCGACGAATTGACAAC
>JBOGNC010000249.1:0-6463 GCA_050747045.1 Candidatus Acidiferrales bacterium
GCAGGAGATATACCGAGCAGTGATAATAGCCGTCGCCGTTTAATATCCATCTGATCACCTCGTCTTGACTAATCGCTCCGCCAATGAGATACCGTCCGGCACCGTCTTAACTCACGTTTTACACAAACAAAATTTGATTGTATCCACCGCAGGGCGGATGCATTCCACTCGGCGGCGGAACTCGGGGCCGAAAAATGCTCAAGCCTAAGGGCCACCGATGGTTAAGATTCGCGAGGCATGGATCTGGTTTCAGGAAACTGCGCAATAAGTGGGGGAATGCGAATTACTGCACCAAGTTGTATACAGTTTCCGCTTGACAAGCACGTAAGCGGGGTAGTAATACCCAAGGCACTAAGATTGCGATTATGACTGTCGCCGGTTGTCCGGTGGGTTTCAAGCACCTGATTTGGAAGGCAAAAGAGGAGGGCGGGAAATGTCGAAGTGCGATTTTGTGCGTAGGTGTTCGCGGCTGATTTTCTCCATCGCGATTTTATCGATATTTTTGATATCCGGCGGCCGTGTTTGGGCGCAGGCTCAGACCGCGACAATTACCGGCACGGCAACCGATCCTTCCGGTGCGGCGCTCGCCGGCGCCAAGGTTACGGTGACGAACGCTGGGACTAACGTATCGCAGTCGACGGTCGCCGACGCGCAAGGGCGTTACAGCGTTCCCGACCTGAACGTGGGAACTTACACCGTGAAAGCCTCTCAGTCAGGGTTCCAATCCGTCGTGCATACCGGCGTTACGCTGACTGTCGGCAGCACCGTCGTGGTGAATCTATCGCTTCCGGTCGGTCAGGTTTCTCAGACGGTCAGCGTAGAAGCCAACGTCTCGCAGGTTGAGACGCAGACCTCGCAAGTGGCAAACCTCGTCTCTCCGTCTCAGGTGCAGAATCTCCCCCTGAACGGCCGTAACATCGAGCAACTCCTGACGCTTACCCCGGGCGTTGTTGCCATGGCGCCGACCCTTAACTTTGTCACTGGCCGTATGTACGGCATGCAGGATAACTATTCCATCTCCGGCGGGCGCCCGACCGGCCAGATGTTCTTGCTCGACGGCACGGACATCCGCGACTTCTGGGAGCACGGTATTGGCTCAGGTTACGCCGGCACGGAACTCGGCATCGGTTCGATTTCTCAGTTCCAGGTGATTACCAGCAACGGAAACTCGCAGTACGCCGGCAACGGCATCGTTAGCGAGGTCTCCAAATCTGGCACCAACGATTTTCACGGCGGAGTTTACGAATACTTTCGCAACAACGATTTGGATGCATTGGACATTTCTGACAAGCTGTCCGGTCTGACAAAGCCGCCCGCTTTCCGCCAGAATCAATTCGGCGGAGACATAGGAGGCCCGATCAAGAAAGACAAGCTTTTCTTCTTCGGAAATTTCGAGGGCCTTCGGAACAGCAAAGCTACCACCATTGGCGGTCTCGGCGTTGCCGAGCCGTATCTTGCTGCCGGCATGCTGCCTTGCTATGACATCTATGGACAGGCGGCAAACACCTCTCCGGTCGGCACCTGCCCTGGCGTGCCAGCTGGTTCGCAAGTAGCCGGCGGAGATACCCCGGTAGCCGTTGGTGGTGCGAACGATCCGATCCTGCCTGTGGCGGGTGCCACTACGCAGATGGAGGAGATTTCGTCGCTGTACAGCCTATGCAAAGGGTGCAAAGGCTACGCGGAGCCAACGACGTTCGGGAAAGCGCCTGGCGCCACACAAACTCTCATCTCGCCGATAGGCACCGACTACGGCGGGTATAGCTACATCACCACCGGCCCGGCTCTGGTGAACAACGAGAACTACGTCCTCGGTCGAATCGACTATAACATTGGCCCAAGCGACTCGCTGTTTGGCCGCTACGTGCTCGATCACGCCAATGTTCTCAACGGCACCCAGGACCTCTTGTCAATTTTCCCGGAGACCGACTACACCAGGAATCAGTACTTCACGGCCGCCGAAAACCACATCATCTCTCCGACGATGGTGAACGTCCTTCGTGTCGGTTACGTTCGTACCAATGAAAGCATGAACACGGAACTAGGCCTTTCATCAGCCCAGATATCCGCGGCGTCCACATTCTCATCCGCCAACGGCGGTCCGTCCTTTACCACCGATCCCCTTGACTTTGTGCGAACCGCATACGGCGAGCCAGGGCGCGAAGACGGTTCCATTGCGGAGCCCGGAAGCTACCCTCTGGGCCCCGATCCCAACCGCCCCAATATTTTCGAAAACAAATTCAGCGGTGGAGACGATCTCTCTTGGACTCACGGATCTCACACCCTGAAGATCGGCGGCGTGATAACGAGAATTCAAGTGAACGTCCGCCAGGAATCCTACGCGGCTGGCGAAGATTACATCGTATTCGTCAATTTCAGCGGCTCGCCAAACGCCGAGGCACCGTATCTTCAAGGGTCTCCTTTCCTGGGTTTTGCTGACCCGCCGGGACTCGCCGATGCCACCCGTTATCTGCGGGAAATTGACATAGCGCCTTACTTCCAGGACGACTGGAAGGTCTCATCCCAATTAACACTGAACCTCGGCATACGCTACGACTACGGGACAAACCCAGTGGGATGGTCGGGTGGAAACCAACCGTTGACCGTGCTCACGGGCTCGTTCCTGCCGCCGACTGGACCGCAGGCACCAACTCCCGCGTGCGCCGCGACCGACTTGAATTCCTCAGCCTTCGCGTTGAACACGCTCGCCGCGGCGACGTGCGGACTGCAATACTACTCGCCGGTAAAGCACGCGTTTGCCAGCAACCCCAACTCTCACAACTGGGAGCCGCGCTTTGGCTTCGCCTATTCCCCGTTTAAAAATAACAAGACTGCCATCCGCGGCGGCTTTGGCGTTTTCGACGATCCCACCGCGGCTCGAATTTACCAGTCCGGGTTTGGTGCGTCGCCCCCGGCGTCCAACTTTTTGCTCTATTTTCCTTCGTTCCCGGACGCATTCTCTCCGACGAGCACGTGCCTTGAAGCACTCGGCTTCTGCCCAGGGCCCAGCGAATACGCTGGCGTAACGTACCAGGACAACTGGGGATCGCCTTACACCTTGCAGTACAACTTCGACGTCCAGCAGCAACTCACGCCGGGCACCATTCTCACGGTTAGTTACGTCGGGTCTCTTGCGCGTCACCTCTGGAACCAGCGCGACATCAATCCGTCGAAGTGCACCACCTTCCCCAATTGCACTGCGTTGCCCCAGATCCCGAAGTCCCGTCCCACCGCTTCGGATGCGACTTACACCGCTAACACCATGCAACAATCGGTCTATACGGGTCCGGGGCCGGATAATGGCATGTTGGAGCCAGACCCCACCCTCCCTAATTCATGCACCGAAGCGGTTGCGCCGAACGGCGCCTATGGGACAAATCAGGCGACCTGCTACGGCAGCGGCGTTCGGTTCCCGTACGTTGTGGCAAACGGGGGAGACGTCACAGTAGACAGGCTCAACCCGGCGTTCGGCGAAATGGTTACGGAAGCGCCGACCGCGGCATCAAGCTATAACTCCTTGCAGATCGGTTTGAACCACCAGTTTTCGCAGTCGCTTTCCGCTCAGGTCAACTACACCTACTCGCACTGCGTTGACGACGGCTCCTTCGCCACCAGCCTTGAGCAGTTCTCGCAGTTGCAGACCGATAGCTACAACCAGGCCTACGACTACGAAAATTGCAACTTTGATGTTCGGCACAACCTGAACGTCAACGGCATTTACGCTCTGCCATTCAAGGGCAATCGGCTCGTTTCGGGATGGCAGGTCGCCACGATCCTCGACGTTCACAGCGGCCTGCCGATCAACATTTACAACGGTGGGACCTTCGACCCGGCTGATCTTGGCAGCGAGTGGGACTCCAGGCCGAATTACAGCTTCGCTCCTGGATGCAGCCCCAATCACGTTGTCGATAAGCAGATCGCTCCTAACGATATTGAATGGTTCGATCCATCGTGCTACGAGCCGCAGGCGCCCGGCTTCCTCGGAAACGTTCGCCGCAATAGCCTCCCGGGACCCGGCACCTTAGATCTGGACCTCTCGATCCTGAAGAACACCAAGATCACGGAAAGGCTCAACATGCAGTTCCGGGCCGAGGCGTTCAATGTTATGAACCACTTCAACCCGGGAGCGCCAGGTGGCAACGTGAACCTGACCGGAGGCGGGGCAGGCGATACATTAAGCTCGCAGAATCCCATCGTAACTCCGCGGCAGATTCAGTTCGCTCTGAAGCTCGAGTTCTAAACTTTGCATCAGTGGTCAAGGCGCCATGCGTGAGCGTGGCGCCTTTTTTTTTCGCGCGCTTGCTTTGACGGTTCCGATCGCTTGCCCGTACTCAAGCGGAGGCGAGCGGAGCGACGAGGTGGATGTGCGCGGCTCAGCGGGGCGACGGAAAGAGGTAAGAAGCGAGGAGGTTCTTGAGTTCGGCGATGACGGCGGCGCGGACGGGGGCGTCGGGCTGCTCGAAGGCGTAGGCGAAGAGGCGCTCGCCGGTTTCGATGGCCATGCACAGCTTCAGGTCGAGGCTGGCGAGATCGTTCATGCCCAGCGACTCGATCATGAAGCGCTTCACCAGACCGGCGCCGCTGGCGTTGGGATCGGCTTGATGCTGGCGTGTGGCGGCGCTGATCTGCCCGAAGGCGATGGCGCGGAAATCGGGACGCGATTCGAGGAACGCGACGAACGCGTCGATCACGGTGGAGAGAAATGCGGGACCATCGCTGAAATTGAGCGACGTCAGTTTGGATTCGAATGCGGCGCGGAATTCGTGCATGTGGCGGACGGCAATCGCGTCGATGATCGATTGCTTGTCGGGAAAGAAACGGTAGAGCGCGCCGATCGAAAGCCCCGCGGCGTGAGCGATGCGGCTGGTGGTGATTTCGTCGATGGGCGCGGTTGAGAGGAGCTGCGAGGCGGAGCGGAAGATGCGCTGGACGGTTTCCTGGCTGCGTTCCTGGACCGGGCTACGCCGCTTTGAGCGTTTTCCAGCAGGAGCCGGGAGCTCAGCCTGATGCTCGATGGCGACTTTGTCTTGTGAAATCAGCTGCTTAGCCATGGTTACTTCAATTTCAGCTACAGAACGCGAAAGAGAATTCGCGTTCTCATAATTTATGATAGTATAACGGCGGGTTGCAGGGAAGCGGGAAGTGCTGGTGCCTTATGCTCCAGAACCAGCGAGGCTGAAATTCAGTCGTACGAAGAAAAAACCCGCACCGTTCGCTCGGGGCGAGCGCTGCGGCACCCGCAAAGTCGAAGCAAAGGCGCAGGAGGTCGAAAGTGGGAGTGCCGGTATCGCAGATGTGGACGGTCGCGACGTACGTCGTTGGCCAAAAGATTAAAGGGCGCAAGCGCTATCCGCTAGTGCTGATGCTGGAGCCGCTTTTCCGCTGCAATCTGGCGTGCGCGGGATGCGGCAAGATCCAGTATCCGGCGCACGTGCTGAAGAAGAACCTGTCGCCCGAGGAATGCTTCCGCGCCGTGGAGGAATGCGGCGCGCCGATGGTGTCGATTCCCGGCGGCGAGCCGCTGATGCATCCGCAGATCGACAAGATCGTGGAAGGGCTCGTGGCGCGCGAGAAATACATCTACCTGTGCACCAACGCGCTGCTGCTGAAAGAAAAAATCGACCTATTCAAGCCCAGCAAATATTTGACATTCTCGGTGCACCTCGATGGCCAGCGCGAGCACCACGATTTTTCCGTTTGCCGCGAAGGCGGATTCGATCAGGCGCTCGACGGCGTGAAGGAGGCGGTACAGCGCGGATTCCGCGTCACCACCAACACCACGCTCTTCGACGGCACAGATCCAAATTCCGTACGTGCGTTTTTCGACGAGATGATGGAAATCGGCGTCGAGGGCATGATGCTTTCGCCGGGGTATTCGTACGAAAAAGCGCCCGACCAGCAGCATTTCCTGGGACGCGCGCGGACGCGGCGGCTTTTCAGCGCCATTCTTTCCAACCGCAAGTCGAATTGGGTGTTCAACCAATCGCCGCTGTTTCTGGAATTCTTGATGGGCAAGCGCAATTACACCTGCACTCCGTGGGGCATGCCCACGTACAACATCTTTGGTTGGCAAAAACCGTGCTATTTGCTGCAGGACGGCTACGCGGAAACTTTCGCCGAGCTGATGGAAGCTACCGCGTGGCAGAATTACGGCACGGAGTCCGGCAATCCAAAGTGCGCCAATTGCATGGTGCACAGCGGATATGAGGCGTCGGCGGTGAACGACACGTTCGGCTCTCTCAGCGGCTTCATCGGCACAGTGCGCGCCACTTTTTCGAGGCGCTACGAAGATGCGAAGGCGCTAGAGACGCTGCGCGAGCCAGTCCGTCCGGTGCACGCGTACGTGCCAGTCGACCAGATTCAAAAAGGGCAGCTACAGAACAGCGCATCACAGCAGGAGACGCGAGCATGAGCGGGACGAGCTCAGCGGATCGGCCGATTCATTTGCAAGGGGCGCAAGCGGCGC
>JBOGNC010000250.1:0-6403 GCA_050747045.1 Candidatus Acidiferrales bacterium
CGTGGCGGCTCTCCCATTCATTTACTACTTGTTAGTGCTCTACAGCGCGTGGCGATTTTTTCGGCGGCCAGGCGCTGCGGACGCGGAAACATCCGATTTCACTCCGCCCGCGAGCATTTTGAAGCCCGTCCGAGGGCTCGATCCCGAAGCGTATAAAAATTTCGCCAGCTACTGCCGGCAGGATTACCCGGAATACGAGATCGTGTTCTGCGTCGACCCAGGCGATGCGGCGATACCGGTGATCGAGCAATTGAAGCGGGATTTTCCCAACCGCGTGATCCGGATACTCTATCCGTCCGCCGGGAGCGCCTCGAACGATAAGGTAACCAAACTTGACCAACTGGCTAGGGAAGCGCGCTACGAATATCTGGTGATTAACGACAGTGACGTCCGAGTGACGCCCGATTACATGCGAGCGGTCATTGCCCCCCTTGCGCGTCCTTCGGTCGGCGGGGTGACCTGCCTTTACGTATCCGCGGAGGATAAGACCGTTGTGGACCGTCTTCAAACGCTCGGGATGATCACCGATTTCTATGCGGGCATCCTGGTCGCGCGGGAGCTTGATGGCGTCAAGTTTGCGTTGGGAGAAACCATCGTCACCACGCGCGCCCGGCTGGAACAGTTCGGCGGATACCGCGCATTGGAGAACCGGCCGGCAGACGATTTGCTAGTGGGCCGCATGATTGCCGAGCAAGGCTGTGAGGTGGAACTATTGCCGTATGCGGTAATGACCGTGCCGGACTACGGCTCCATGGGCGACCTTTTCAGGAAGCGCCTGCGATGGATGGTGGTGATGCGGCACATGCGCCCTTGGGGGCATCTCGGCTTGCTGCTGACGCAAGGCCTACCGTGGTCCATCGTGGCGATCGTGATTCACCCGACGCTTGCGACAGCTTTGAGCTATCTGGGGATGTATTTGGCGCTGCGAGTGACAATGTCTTGGACAATCGGAATCTGGGGCCTTAAGCAGTCATCGCTGTGGAAGAAGTTGCCGTTGGTTCCGGTGTGGGACGGAGTGGCGTTCGCAATTTGGGTGGGAAGTTTCCTGAAAAACAGCCTTCGCTGGCGCGGGCAAGATTACGTCATTCGAGATGGAATGCTGGTGCAGGCATCGCGTGCGGCGGTCAAGTGATGGCAGAGGCGAAATACATTCGGGTGAGGCTCAGAAACGCGCAGGTCAGAATGTGGGCGGTGGGACAACATGGCTTCTGATTCAATCTACCGCAGATTATCCGAGGGGCACATCCGATGATTCTTTCCCTTCACGTCCCCAAGGCGGCTGGAAACTCATTTCGCCAGCTATTGCAAGCGGGGTTTGGAGAAAGGTTGATGCTGGACTACGGCGATTGGGCGGGTTTCAAGGTGCCGGAAGCCCTCGAACGCTGTCGACTCCGGACGGTGGCGATGCGCGGCCGTCGCGACGAGCTTTTGGAAAAATACGACATCATTCACGGACACTTCGTGACGGATAAGTATCTGGGGCTGTTTCCGAAACAGGAGATCGTCGCTTTCTTTCGGGACCCATATCAACAGGCGGTATCGCACTACTGCTTTTTGTTGCGAAATCCGCAGCGGGAACACCTTGAAGAGAAGATGCTTCACGAAGCCAAAATGACTCTGCACGATTACCTGGCGTGGGATGCCTTTCGCGATCAGCAGTCGCAATATCTCGGCACCGTCTCCATCGACGATCTCGCGATGGTGGGGCTCTCCGAGGAGTTTTACAAAAGCGTGCACCTCTTCAATTCGGTTTTTGGCTGCGACCTACGAGGAGAGAGCTTTCTTAACGTCAACCCAGACCATCAGGGAGCCGATTACAAGATCGACCGGGACGTCCGAAAGGCGGTGGAAAAATATCGGGCGGCGGACATCGATCTTTACCGGCGTGCGAAGGAAATCTTCGCGCGGCAGAGTGCCAAGGCAGGATTATAGCTGGATTGACGAAGCGGATCGTGGCGGCAGTCGTGGAATCGCGGCTCAGCGGCCAGCCCCGGCAGTTCGATCGGAGCGGCCGGAACGCGTGCCGCGACGTCCGAGGAATTCTTTAACCGCGTAGACCGGCTTGTTCTGCGACTCGTAATAGGTGCGCGCGAGCAACTCGCCAATTAAGCCGATCGCAATGAACCCAATGCCGCCAATCACGAGTACAGCGGCCATGATTATCAATGGGCCGTGGCTGGCGAAAATATCGAGCCTCGTCACCAGTTTTTCGACGATCAGCCACAGCCCGATGCAGGTTCCGGTGAGAAGGCAAGAAAGCCCCGGAAGACCGAACAGTTGCAGCGGGCGCGTGGAGTAGTCGAGCAAAAATTTGACGCTCAAGAGATCGAGGAAAACGCGAATCGTGCGCGAAATGCCGTAATTCGATTTGCCGTTTTTGCGCCGGATATTGGTGATGGGTACTTCCGTCACGGACGCGCCAGACCAACTGGCGAGCGCCGGAATAAAGCGGTGCAGCTCGCCGTACAACTGGATTTCGGCGAGGATTTCGCGACGATAGGCTTTGAAAGTAGTGCCGAAATCGTGGAGGTCGACGCGGGAAAGTTTGGCCATGATCCAATTGGCGACGCGGCTGGGCAAACGGCGCGTCAGCCAGTCGTCGGTACGCTCCACGCGCCAGCCGCTGACGATATCGAAGCCTTCCCGCATCTTTTCGATGAAGCGCGGAATCTCGGCGGGATCGTGCTGCAAGTCGCCGTCCAAGGAAATGATAATTTCGCCGCGAGAGTGGTCGAAGCCCGCTTTCAAAGCGGCTGTTTGGCCGAAATTGCGGCGGAGGCGCACGACGACGACACGCGCGTCGTCCGCGGAAATTTCGGAGAGAAGGCGGAAGGTGCCGTCTTTACTACCGTCGTCGACGAAAACGATCTCGTAAGACTCGCCGATGGAGTCCATCACGTCGATGATCTTAACGTACAGCTGAGGGACGTTCTCTTGTTCGTTAAATAGAGGAACCACAACCGTATAGGCTAGCTCGCTACGTTGTTCGAGGCTCATAAATTCCATTTCCAGCGCGCAAGGCCAGCGTGCCAGGAATCCCAGCGAAAGTGCAGTATAGCATCCCGGCGGGCAATAACGCGCGCGGGCGCAGGTTGGGCGTTAGCGGTTCGTAACGGATGATTGGTCAATAAAAGCTTATCGCCGCTACTTGCAACCACGGATATCAGCGAGTCTCCCACGACGGCCTGGAACTGGGGCAAGCCGGAGGCATGGGTAAGCAGGTAGCAGCGCGCCGGCTCCGTCCATAAGACCTTGAACTCGGAATCGCTGATGAACATATGCGGAGCGTCTGGCGCGTGAGAGCCGTAGTCGAGATTCACTCGGCGATCGGTGATCAACAGTGACGTGCGATCGGTATAGAAATAGACCGAAGAAAATCCGTAATAATGGCCTTCAGAAATCAATGTACCCGGCGGCGCTTGCTTGAGGGAGCGCGCGAGCGGACGCGATGAGAGGTACGGATCGAAGGTGACCATAGCCACGCGCGCGGCCTGGAAGAAAAGCACCATCATCAGGGCGACGGCGAGATACGCGCGCTGTCCTACCCAGCGAATGGTCCCGATCGCGCCGATTAAGAAAGCAGTCCCAGCAATGACTAGCGGCGTACGCAAATAGGCGAACGAATCGATGGTGAGATCTTCCATGTGCCCGAGAGAGAGCGAATACGCCTTGGGATGATGGCCAAGCGCCATGGAAATATCGCCCGGTGTGGGCAGGTTGCGGACGTGGAAGGCGAGAGCAAAAGCGGCAATGGCGGCACAGCCCGTGATTATGGCCAAAACTCGCGTTCCACGACGAACCCAATCGCCGCCCGCAACCATCGCGGAGCCAATCAGCAGCGCGAATGCCGGATAGCACGGCATGGAATAGTATTCCTGGGTAGTCGAAAAGGTGAAGAAAACCAGGATGAAGCCAATCCAGCAAAGAGCCAGCAGGCGAGTGCGTCCAGCCCGGTCGACTGGCTTGAACGACTGCTTCACGATCGCGGGGATATAAACGCTCCAGGGGAACAGCCAAATGAGGTGGAAGAGCCAAAAATATGCGCGCGGCACGGTGTTGTAGTCCCGCGGGTAGCGCATGTCCAGAAAGCGCAGCAATTGCTCGTTGATGAAAAAGAACCAAAGAAAGCCGTGATAATCGCCCGGACCGCTATGGAGCGTCCAAGCGAAAGTAGGTGGATTGCGCAGTGTGGCAAGAATGTGCCAGGGCGCGGCGATGGCCAGAATGACGGCCGCGCCAAGAAATGGATGAAGGCGTCGCCAGACTTTGGGCGAAAAGAGCTGGCGCGTGAACAAAAGATAGAGCAGCGCAGCGGCGATTGGAAACACCACGCCAATCAGACTTTTCAGCAGCAGGCCGATTCCGAGACTCGCAGCGAGCAGGATGGCCCACAAGAGCGGACGTTTTTCCTCGTCGTCGATGGCACGAAGGAATGCCCACATGGCGAGGGCAATGGTGAAGGTCAACATCACGTCGGGAATAATGATTCGCGTGAAAAGAAACAGTCCGACGCAGGTGGCCAAGCATAAACCGGCGTAAAAACCGGCACGCTTGCCGAAAGCCCAGATTCCAAACGCAGCGGTGAGCCAGCAGAGAGCGATGGCCGAAAGCACGATGGGTATCCGCGCGGACCAATCGTGCACGCCGAAAACCTTGTACGACATAGCGGTGACCCAGTACAGCAGCGGTGGCTTTTCCAAATAGGCGATGTGGTCGATGTGGGCGGTGACCCAATCGCCGGAGGTGAGCATGTTGCGCGCTATCTGCGCCTGGACGGCGTCCACGTCGTCCATCAAGGATGGCGGAGAGATGATGCAGCCTAAATAGACGGCGCTCGCAACGAGCACGACGATCAGGTAGTAGATGTAAGGACGCGTTGCCCGTGCCGGCTCGGTTCGGGGGAGCGTCTCAATTGAATCCGCCATCGTTTCATCCAGAGAAACAGAATCATTAAGCCCCACAAGTGGTACCCCAGGTTTTCCCGCCGCTCCATGTGGCGGCTTACACAGGATTGGATTTCGCCGGTATTAAAGAGATCGGAATATTCCGATGAGCCGGCGAGCGCATCGCTTAGAAGCGGGCGCAGAGGACCGCGCAGCCATTCGTGCGCGGGAATATCGAGTCCAGTTTTCTTGCGATTGAGGACGGCGGCCGGGAGCTTGTCGCTCATCAGTTCTTTCAGAATCCACTTCTGGCGCGAGCCGCGAATTTTGAATGACGCAGGCAGCTTGGCCACGAACTCGACAATGCGATGATCGAGAAGCGCGGGGCGGGCTTCGACGGCATGGGCCATGCTCATGCGATCGACTTTGGTCAAGATGTCGTCGGGCAGAAAATATTTCTGATCGAACCAGAGAAACGGCGCCAAATCGTCATCGGACGAAAGCTTTTGCCTTAATTCGCCGAGGGTGGAATCGAGCGCGCCCGGCAAAGGGCCTGCGAGCAAATGAGACTTCTGCGCGGCGGAGAAAGTACCGTTCCAATAGATGTGCGCCTGTTCGGGAGCGAGGAGCGAACCTTCGACGAAGCGCTTAGCCATGTACTCGAGGCTGAGCTTTTCGTCCGAAACAGGCCAGCGGCGGAGGCAGGAGAGCGCGAACCGGCGCGAACCTTCGGGAAAGCGGCGCAAGTGTCGAGCGAGGCGATCCGCGCGATACGTCAGATATCCGCCGAAAAGCTCGTCGCCGCCTTCGCCGCTGAGCGCGACGGTGACTTCGCGCTTGGTCATTTTCGAGAGGTACCAGACGGGCAAGGCGCCGGCGTCAGCATCGGGCTCGTCGTTGTAATAGGCGAACTCCTCGATGACGGCCGGAAGATTTTCGGTGGGATTCAGGTCGAATTCGTGATGGTCCGTGCCGTAGCGCGCCACGACCTCACGAATGTACGGCGTTTCGTCGAAAGTGCGGCCGGCAAAGGAGATCGAAAGCGTTTTCAAACGGGACGAAGAGGCGTTGGCGGCGTAATGCAGAATCGTGGACGAATCGATTCCGCCGCTGAGCCAGATGCCAAGCGGAACGTCCGACAACAGATGCTCGCGGACCGATTGTTGCAGAAGATGATCGAGCTCTTCTTTAACGGATTCCACACTGCGGTGACTCGACACACCGAACGGAAGCTGCCAGTACGCTTCGGAGTGAACTTGGCCGTCGCGCCATTCGAGCCAATGGCCGGGAGGCAACTTTTCGACGCCTTCGGCGAGAGTCCAAGGGCATGGGACGTAGTTCAGCGAGAGGTAGCAATCGAGACCATTGAGGCTCAAGCGGCGATCAAACTCGGGATGAACGAAAATGGCTTTGAGTTCGGACCCAAAGAGAAGATCGCGGCCGAGGCCCGCGGTGTAGAGGGGCTTGATCCCCATGCGATCGCGCGCTAGTACCAGCCGCTTTTCGGGCGCGCTCCATAT
>JBOGNC010000251.1:0-6333 GCA_050747045.1 Candidatus Acidiferrales bacterium
CACTCACGGTCGTCCAGAATCTCAATCAGCGGCTACGTTTTGAACGTGATGGAGGTAATAGAGAACGAGTTCTACACGCGTGGACACACCAATCCGATCGAAGATTTGGAACAAATAATTTCTGACGGTGTGCTCGCTCAATCCCAGCTTTACGGCCACATCCCGGTTCGTCAGACCCTTAGCCACCAGTCGAACAACATCTTCCTGCCGTTTTGAAAGCAGGCCGAGTTTTACGCCCTGCTGAAAATTAAGCGGCATCGACAGGCAAAGCGCATCCAGGAGATAGCGCAATTGTTCGCTGTTAGCCCAAACCTGTCCTTGATGAACGGCCTGAATGCAGCGTCCCAAGGTCTCGACTCGTTCGTCGCGAAAAATCACGCCATGCGCTCCGCAGCGAAACGCGTCGATCACCAGATCGCGTTCGCGGGAAGGCAGCAGGAGTATCGCCCGAGTGGCGGACTGCAACGACCGAAGCTCGTTCAGCACGCGATAGCCCTCGAGCGCCCCTCCCTCGAGCTGGGCGCTGATCACAGCGACATCCGGCTTGTGCTCTTCGATCAAGGCGAGCGCCTGCCGCGATTCAACGGCCGACCCGATCACCGTAAAAGCGCGGTGCTTGCGACGAAGAGCACCATCAAGCAACTGAGAATTCAGGTAGCTGGATTCTGCGATAAGAACACTGATTGCAGAGCTCCGCGATTGCTGCATTCTCTCCATGAGACACCTCTGCAGCTTTGGAGTTCTGGAAGGGTGAGCGCATTCTAGGAACTATCGTTCGTGAATACAAGAAGAAAGTGAAACGACGAAAAATCCGGCCGATAGAGGCCAGCGAAGGTCGACCTCGGGAGTCAGCGCCTGTCAGTCGTTTGCTCGTCTCGATCAGACCATACTTCGCACAATCTAATGTGCGAGCACCCTAGGCAAAATCCGCCCAACCGGTACTCGAATTGAGAAACCCTCATAGAGGAAGTGCACAATTCCCATAACGGGAAATCGACCGACCGCTCTTTAAGCACCTTAGTTTCAGGCGAGTGCGTGGAACTCTAGCTGACGATTAGGACGAGTCCGGATTATCCGCAACAATCATTGAATCCGGAGACCTTCGAACCGACTACCCAATGATACAGACCAGAGACATTTGTCCTTAGGGCACGCAGTCTGTTGCTAGATTCTCGTTCTATGGACACATGCCCTGTGGACGCCACTACTTCTAGCCGCTACGAGCGAACAAATATTCCGGCGAAAACTACAGTACCGGTCCGGTCGGAGACTCTGGCTTATCGGTATGCGCCGTTGCGGTACATTCCGCCACTTGTGAGTCTTCTGGGCAAGTCGTAGTGTGGCACCCTCACGATGTGCCCAGCACCCAGTTCGTCGCACCCGTGCACTGACAGTGTTCGCGTCCTTGTGCCTCGCGAAAACCGCCGCTCCGCCGTCCGTTACACCCTGCGCGCCGAAGTGATCGTAAGCTGGACCGGGCAGGGCGGCATCGCGGAAGAATGTCGTGGATATACGCGTGACATCAGTCCAGGCGGTGCCTATGTGTTTACCACGAGCTTGCCTCCACTCGGCCAACCGGTGCGGATGAGCATTCGCCTTCCAATGTTCGACGGTGAAGTGAGTGTGCCTTGCGTGGCCGTAAAGGGACGCGTGTTGCGCGTTGACGAGGATAGAGATAGATGCGTCGCAAGCGGGTTTTCGGTGTGCAATGAGAAAGTGACGCTATGCGCTACGTGAAGTCGGCGATCGGGACCTTGGGAGTCTTTGCCCTATTGTGCAGCCTAGCTGCAGCACAAGCGGGCGCGCGAACGGCCTTGCCAACGACACCATCAGCGCCTGATCCAGCCGGTGCCGGCAAGCCCACTCTTGATTCACCTGTTTTGTCGCGGCGAGGCGCCAGGTATCGTCTCTATCCGAGTGATGAAATCGAGGTCACGTTTCCTCTTACGCCGGAATTCAACCAAACGGTCACGATCGAGCCCGATGGTTATGCCAGCTTGATGGGAGCGGGCGATGCTCGTTTGGCGGGCCTGACGACCGAAGAAACGGTCACGAGCATAAAGGCAGCTTACTCAAAAATACTTCACAACCCGATCGTCACCGTCGAGCTGAAAGACTTCAACAAGCCGTTCTTTGTTGTTACGGGCCAGGTGAACCATCCCGGCAAATTCGATCTGCGCGGCCCCATTTCGGCCACTGAAGCCGTGGCGATCGCCGGCGGAATGACCACCGACGCAAAGGCATCCCAGGCGCTGCTATTCCGCAGAGCGGACGGCTCGCGCTATGAAGTTACGCGTGTGAACCTGAAGCAAGTCTTTCGCGGCAAAGAGCGAGAGGACACAGATCTCCTGTCCGGCGACATGCTGTACGTCCCGAAGAGTGTGATCTCTAAGATCGCGCGCTTTATACCATCTTCCGGATTCGGCGCGTACTACCAATTACACCCATGAGCGACGATAACGTTAGGCGAAACCTCGCGATCGGCGACGTTGCCTTGGTCCGGCCAGAGCACAGGCCGGAACCTCGCAAAACTGGGCGGGACATCGTCGCGCCGATCTTCCGGCAGAGAAAGTTGGCTCTGCTGGTCTTCGCTGGCGTTTTATGTGGTGCAATCCTAACGGCTATGCTGATTCCCCGACGATACGAAGCCGAAATGAAGATATTTGTGAATCGCGATCGAGCCGACACGGTCGTCACACCCGATCTGACCAACGCGGCAACCCCTGTTCCCGCCGTATCCGCGGAAGACTTGAATTCTGAAGTTGAGCTGTTGACTAGCCGTGATCTGCTGGACAAAGTAGTGCTGACTTGCGGTCTGGAAAAGACTAAGGAGTCCTGGTGGACGCGAATTGACAACCGCATCACGGGCCGGGATTCGGCGCGCGTTCGCCTGGCTGAATCGGAGCGGAACTTGCAAAGCGCTCTGACGGTTGAACCGCTCCAAAAAACCACCGTAATTCGAGTGGCATATTCTTCCCCTGATCCTCGCACGGCTGAACGCGTATTGCAGACGTTGGCCACTCTCTATCAGGAAAAGCATGCAGCCGTGCATCGCCCATCAGGAAGTTTCAATTTCTTCCGGGACGAAACAGCGCAATACGACAACGAACTGGCCCAGGCGGAGGCGCGCCGCATCGAGTTCGATCGGCAAGAGAACGTGGTCGCGCCCGATTTTGAAAGGCAACTTTCGTTGCAACAGATCAGCACATTCACAGCGGAACAGCAACAGGATGAGTCAGAAGCCGATGCGGCGGCAGCACGCGTCAAGGCGCTTCGTGCGGAAGAAGAAGTGGCGCCCAAGCGGCAGACCACCGAAATGCGGCAAACCGGCAATGCTCAACTGCTGGCCGAGCTGCGTGGCACGCTACTGACGCTGGAGTTGAGACGCACGGATATGCTGGTCAAATACGCGCCATCGTACCCTCCGGTAAAGGACGTAGAAACGCAGATTGAGGAAGCACAGAGGGCTGTGGAGGCAGCCGAGCAATCGCCGGTTTCCGAAGTGACCACTGATCGCGTGCCCACGCAGGACTGGATTGCAACGGCACTCGCGAAAGCGCAGGCGGATCGTGCGCAGTACTTGGCGCAAGCAGCCTCCATGCAAAGAACAGTTCGACTGTACGAGGCTGAAGCGCAGCGGCTCGATCAAGTGAGCGAGACCGAAGCCGACTTGACCCGCGCGATCAAAACGGCCGAAGACAACTATCTGCTGTATCTCCGAAAAGGTGAAGAGGCTCGTATTTCAGATGCACTGGACGAGCGAAGAATCGTGAACGTCTCGATGGCTGAAGCACCCGCGGTTCCGGCAATTCCGAGCGAACCCTTCGGATGGATCTTAGTCGGGGGAGTTTTCACGGCGGGAATCGCCGGTGTCGGAGCAGCATACGCAGCCGACCGGATTGATTCCTCTTTCCGTACTCCTGAGGAACTGAATCGATATCTGGGTCTGAAAGTCTTGGCCGCTATTCCGCGCAATTCTTCTAGCGGGTAGGCGTTATGAATCGAATGGGCGTAAGCTTTTCGGCACTACGAACGGGAGAATCATGGGCCGTGGTTTCGAAGTCCTAGGTGAAGCCGCAACACGAATTTTGCCAATTTCGCAGCCAGCGGCGCAAGCCGATTGCTCAAGTGGAAGTTCCTCGATGCGTCCCGCAAGCGGCGCCGCGGACAAGGAGATTTCTCGGCTACTTCAACGGCTATTTCTATCGCCCCCACTGGGCGAGCGTAACAAGCTCGTTATCTTCGGCAGTATCGATAGGGGAGCAGGATGCAGTTGGGTCTGTGCCAGGGCAGCCGAAATGCTAGCGGTGCAAATTCCCGGTAGGGTTTGCGTAATCGATGCCAACCTGCAGTCACCCTCCTTGCACACGTATTTTCACGCGGAGGTTAGCCCCGGCTTCACCGATGCGATCAGCCAACCGCAGCCCGTCGAGCAGTTCTTGCGATCGACGTGGACGAATCACCTGTGGTTGATGACTTCCGGAGTCGCCGAACCTGAAACGACTGGCAAGTTGTACCCCGAGCGCGTGCAAACGAGATTCGCCGAATTGCGCGAAGAATTCGACTACCTGCTGGTGGATGTCCCCGCGATAACCGTAACCGGCGATGGGATTCTTCTCGGCCAGTTCAGTGACGGAATCGTGCTGGTAATCGCCTCCAATTCGACGCGCCGCGAATCGGCGCGGATGGCGAAGCAATTGCTGGAGGACTCAAAAGTTCCGATCCTCGGAGCGGTATTGAATAAACGGACGTATCCGATTCCAGAGTCTGTCTACAGACGCCTGTAGAACGTTCGGAAGAAGTCAGGTCTTGTTGAAGCAGAGGAATTTAGCGGGTGCGCTTTGCCCGTGTGATACCGAGTGGCCTTTCTCAAAACTCTCCTGTGGAGTGCGAGGGCAGGGCCACACAGTGCGCGACGTCGCCGATTATTAGCAGCTGCTGGCGAATGTTATCAGCTCCGGTCGGCTCGCGCACACCTAGGCCAACTACTAAACGCATTAACGGGGACTACTAATGCAGACCCTCTCGCTTGAAGGGGCCACTCGGAGCATTTTTGATGGCAGAGGAAGCAGTTCATGGTCGTTGAGACTTTACAGGGATGCCGCAGAAAGTAGCTGGCGTCCGTGTCTCCTGCTGACGGCTGAAGTTGTCATCGCCGAACTCGTCTACGCTTTCTCGGCGATTTTACTTTCGCAGGCTTACGGTTCCGGGTGGACAGGACCCTTGATGCGCTTGGCAGTTGTCCTGCCGGCTGTTGCGGCGTTCCTCGCTACGATGTCCACGCGACTGTATCGGCGGTCACTACGGCACGCAAGTCTCCTGGACGTACGAGCGCTGGCGGAGGCAGTTGCCTTGAACAGTATCTGCCTAACCTTCTTCTTTTCTTGGCTGGCTCATCGGCACCACGCGATAGGTCCTCTGCTCGCCCTTGACGCGGTCCTGCTGTTTCTGTCGTGGGGAGTTCTCCACTTCGGTCTGCGAGTCTACGGCGTACATCGGGCATCGCAACGAAAGAACGGCCCCCGGGCCGTGATTGTCGGCGCTGGCGATGCGGGGTTGGCCGTTTTAAAGGAAGTGGCGTTTGATCCGGCGTCCCCGTTCCGTCCTGTCGCTCTGGTAGATGACGACTGCCATAAGTGGGGCCGCACGCTCTTTGGCGTTCCAGTCCTCGGCGGGACACGAGACCTTGCGAAGATTGCTCTAAAAAGCCGAGCAGATGCGATTTTGGTGTGCGTTCCCAGCGCCACCCATTCACAGATGCACCATATTCTGGACGCGTGCCGCCGTTTGAATTTGCCGGTGCGGTCGTTGCCTTCGTTGAGAGAGCTAGTGCAACGGCCAATGCGTGAGAAAATCTCGCCGCGGCATCTTCGAGAACCGCGCATCGAATACCTGCTGCAACGCGATGAGTTTCGGATAGACAGCTATCGCACTCGCAGGCTTGTCGAGGGCAAGACGGTGCTGGTCACTGGTGCTGGCGGTAGCATTGGTTCCGAACTCGCCAGGCAGATCGCAACGGCGCGTCCAGGTAAATTATTACTCCTGGATAAGTCCGAAAACAGCCTTTTCTACGTCAATCTGGAGATATCCGAACGCCTCGGCGCCGTCCGTGTGAAGCCAATCCTCGCCGATCTCTCTGCCGCTGGTCGCGCCCACAGCATTCTAAGGAGCGAGCGTCCCCAATTGGTATTCCATGCCGCAGCATTCAAGCATGTGTCCATGGTGGAGATCCATCCGGAAGAGGCGATACGCAACAACGTAATCGGCACGCGTAATCTCGGCGAAGCCGCCATCAAATTCGGCGTCGGATCGTTCGTGAATATCTCCACCGAC
>JBOGNC010000252.1:0-6283 GCA_050747045.1 Candidatus Acidiferrales bacterium
CTCG
Organism: Candidatus Acidiferrales bacterium; assembly: GCA_050747045.1. Taxonomy (GTDB): domain Bacteria; phylum Acidobacteriota; class Terriglobia; order Acidiferrales; family UBA7541; genus Palsa-295. The sequence goes on from JBOGNC010000252.1 coordinate 5, forward strand.
GATACCCGTTGATCGGGTACATTGGGCCGCGTGGACCGGGGAAGCTCAAGAGCACATAAAGATCGTTGCTCTCTCCCCGATTAAACGAGAGCGTGAAGTCCCCTTCTTTGATGGAGGGAATCGGCGGCTGATAGAACGAATCCTGGCTCGTGGACTTCGCTCGAAGCGACTCCTGCGTGAGGCAGTAGTGGCCGCGCGCCGCCAGCCGCCAAAGGACCGGGAAGAAGGGGCGAAGGGCACGGTTCACAACGTCGGCTGCGGGGAGCTTTTCGTCCTCCAGCAAGATAAGCAGATTGCGTCCTGCCAGAAACGTGTCCCACTTTACTGTCGGATCGCTGAGCCGCTTACGAGTCTCGGCCACTGTCCGGCGAACGGTGTCTGAAGTCGCACGCTCCGAATCGTCTATTCCCTTCGCCTTCGGAGGACGGCATTCGGAGGGCAGGTTGTTCACATAATACGATTCCCGCGAGGAAGTGCGTTCCGTCCGCAGTTCGTAAACGGCAAGGAACGCGTCAAGCACGCCGATGAGTGATTCGTTAGAGACCGGGTTGGGCGTCCTCTCGGCATAGGCTTCCAGTCCCTTTTGCACGAAGTGCGCGAGCAATATCCACTCGGCTCGTGACAAAATATGCTGTGCCTCCCCTTTCCTGCGAATTTCCAGAAGTGTCTCCGTGGGTTTCTCCATTAGGTCAGCGACCTCGAAGCGGTCGTCGCGAGCAGACTCAAGGAGTTGCTTGGCGACCTCCGAAGTCGAAACACTGTCGCCTTTTTTCGAGGACATGAGTTGCTTGGCACGCTCTAGGCGCGCAAAGAGAGCGTCGCTGATGCGGAGGGACAGGGTTTGCCCCTGTGGGGACCTCTCAGGTTTCTGTGGTTTTTCGGGCATCTGGTGACCTCCTCGTTTCACTGATAGGATGCGACCCATATGTATTAGGTTGCATCTGTACAATAAGATTGCAAACAGAGTACAATATCGTGGACGTAGAGTCAAATTGAAAACAGAACCATGGGACCAAGGGAAAGGGGCAATGAAACACCGCAGTACCCAACTCGGCGTGCGCAAGAACCCAGACTCGCCAAGAGTGCATGGCTTGCGCCTCTCAGTAAATTCGTCATCGTTAGAATCAGTGAGAGGGTTCCAAAATCCGCACGACCAAACTGAAGCGTTCTCATCTCCGCCGAGTAAGACGGAAACGTTCGAGTTGCCCCTGATCGATGTGCTGAATGAAGCCGCAGTTGGGAGAGAGCGAGCCCCAGATCAGCTTCTCACAGTGACGGAGGTGGCTGCGCTTCTGCACTTGCCTGTGTCCTGGGTATATGGGCGGATGCGGAAGAGGGCTTCAGATCGATTGCCGGGCTATCGGCTTGGAAAGTACTGGCGTTTCCGCGAGCAGGAAATACTGGAATGGGTCAAACGTCATCGCGGAGGGGGGCACCATGCCGCTTGACTCCAGAGTTAAACTGAGAACTGACGCAGAACAAGCCAAGCGGGTCATCTTTGGAGGAAAGAAGATGGCTCGTAGACGCTTTCAATTAGGATCGCTTTTCCAGCGTGGCAAACACCCTAAGGTTTGGGTTGCCCGCTGGTGGGAGGAAGTCATTAACCCGGACGGTTCCATCGGACGAAGGAGGCGTGCAGAGGTACTCGGCACTGTGGCCGAACTGTGCTCACGCTCCCAAGCGATGGAAGTCCTTACAAAACGACTCAACCCAATTAACAGTGGCATGCATCGTCCCCAATCGACTCGCACATTTTCTCACTTTGTGAGAGAAGATTGGCTTCCCGTCGTGCTGCCAACCGTGAAATACGCTACGCAAAAAAACTACCGTTACTTCTTGGACGTCCACCTGCTACCCACGTTCGGAACGCAACCTCTCTGCGACATCAAGCGCGACACAGTCCAAGCATTCTTGGCTACAAAGTTGAACAAGGGACTGGCTTGGAAAACTGTGAAGGAGATTCGAGGTGTGCTTGGTCGCGTGCTTGGTACAGCCGAGCAGTGGGAATACATCAACGACAATCAGGCACGAAAAACGAGACTCCCCCGCCGTCCCCTGAGGCCAGTTCCGAAGTCCGTGCTAGCACCGGTGCAGATTCGACAACTGGCGGCGGAACTAGCGGAGCCCGCAAGGTCCATCGCGCTGCTATTGGTGCTGACGGGTTTGCGAGTTGGCGAACTCCTGGCACTACGGTGGAAGGACATCGATTTGGCTGGTCGCATGCTTCGTGTAACCGCGACGGTATACGACGGGCACTTCGATACACCAAAAACGCAACGCAGCAACCGTGCCATTCCCATCGGCGCTGAGACCTCATCTGTGCTGATGGCGTTGCTCCATACGGAAGTCAAACCAGAAGACCTCGTATTCTCCACACAGCAAGGTCAACCGCTCAGCAGACACAATTTGTTGCGGCGTCAATTGCGCCCAGTTTGCAACAAATTGGGCTTGCACGGAATCACATGGCACTCATTGCGCCACTCGCACGCCACTTTGCTGGACGCAGTGGGAGCGTCTTTGGGAACCGTGCAAGCTCTGCTCGGTCACTCCACATCGGAAATCACACGTGAAGTGTATTTGCACGCTATCCCCGAAGATCAACGGCGGGCAGTAGAAGGAGTTGATGCCCTGGTTTTTGGGCGCAATCGGACTCAAGTGGACTCAACTTTGAGTTCTTCCCAGAGCAGCACTGTCGTAAATAGTTGAAGTATCGGGATTAAGTGGTCGGGGCGAGTGGATTTGAACCACCGACCTCCTGGTCCCGAACCAGGCGCTCTAGCCAGGCTGAGCCACGCCCCGACATGGTGAATCGCGTTTGAACAACAGTTTACTGTGCATCGTGCGGAACCGCAACGGGCTCGATCGATCTACTGCGTTTGCCCGCGTTCATCGCGACAATTCATGCGCTCGCAGAAATTCCCGGCTCAGCGCCGTCGTCGGAATCCGGAGCATCGAAATCGTCGCTGCCGGAAGATGCGATCGAGGCGATCCGCCGAAGCTGGAATCCTTGCGCGGTATCCGCAAATCCCGATTGCTCTAAAAGCGAGGCGAGGAAATGCTCGCGGGCGGAAGTGCCATTGATCGTTTCGATCATCAGGCCAGAGCCGCGGCTTTGGCGTCGCGCGGCGACTTTGGCAAGTTTCTTTGCGAGAGCGCGGGCATGGGCGCTGCGTTCCGGATCGGCATCCGGCAAGAAAACGTGCACGGATGAATTGCGGCGACGGAAAAATGCAGCGAGATGTCCGTTGAGCAAAATCACCGACGCGCCACGAACACGCGCCATCGTCGTCTTTTCGGATGAATCATCCTGACGCGGCCAGGGAAGCACCGCGCCGTACGGATTTGCCGGATCGGATGCTGCGAGCGCGATTGCCTCTGGCACAGCTGGGTCGATGCGCAGCGAGCGCAAGGTTTCGACCGCCGCTGGAACGGCAAATTGGGACGCGCCCAGCGCGGCCACGAACATTCCGCGGCGAATGCGCCCGCTTTCTTCCAGTAGTTTCAGCGCAGGATAAACCGTTTGATAGCCGCCACGGATATTTTCAGCGAGCGCTGTTTCCCGGATTACGATTCCATGACGCAGCAAAAGCTGCTGAGCCAGGTTCGCGCTCCATTCGGTTGCGTTGGGCGGGGCCGCGGTCCGCGATTCGATTAAAGACCAGCGTCCCTGTCCCGAACTTCCCGCCGAAGTGCGAGGGCGCAAGCGGCGCAGATATTCAGGCGAACCCGGAAGCACGCCCGCGATATCGGGATGGCTACTGCGCCTGGAATCCGCCGGGCGAATCCAGTGGCGAAGCGGATCGAGCGAGTCGTTGGTCAGAAAGCCGGTCCAGACGAGTTCCCAAAGCGCGCCGAGGGTTTCGCCGGGGAAACCGCCGCCGCACGCGGATTGAATGTCAGCGAAAAAGGACGCGCCGCGCTGTTCGAGAAAATGAATGATGCGTTGAGCGCGCTCGGATAGGGAGGAGCGCTCCGGGCGTAATTCCCGTCGCGGGAAAAGCCGGCCGAGAGAAGCAGTGTGATACAAAGCGATGCGCCCATCGCGCTCGCCTATGCGCTCGATGCCAGTCCAGAGTACATCGCCGCTGGCCAGCAACGAATCGAGATCGGTAGGATGGTAATCGCGAATGCGCGCGGGAAGAATTTCGCGTTCGAGTTCGGAGGCGAGCAGCGCCGCGCCCTGTAAAGATTCGACGGTATCGAGAAGCGGGCCGAGGCCGCTGCGCGGCGCGGAGACGCCCTGCCAGCGCGCAACGAATCGCGCCAGCGTGTGCGGTTCGACCGGTTCGATTTCGCTACGCAGCCGCGCCAGACTTTTGCGGCGAATCTGCTGCAAAACTTCCGGGTCGCACCATTCGCGGTGGTAACCAGAGGGACGGAATTCGCCTTCGAGCAGCTTTCCGCTGGACTGCAGCGCTTGGAGCACCGGCTCGACCGTGGCGGCTTGCAATCCGTAACGTTCCGCAGCTTCGAAAGTGGTGAACGGGCCGTGAGTTTTCGCGTGGCGGCGCAGGATTTCATGCAGCGGCTCGGTTGCGGCCGTCAAAAACGCTTCTGGAACATCATCCGGCAGCGTTATGGCAAGTGCATCACGGTAGAGCGCTGCGTATTCGATGGGTACGTAGCGCGATTCGTCCGCAATTTGTAGTGGCAGCGCGCGGCCCGCGTCCAACAGTTCGCGCACCATGGCTGCAATTTCCGGGTTGGCGCTGCGCGCGGCGATCTCGGTTTCAGTAAGGTCGCCGAGCTTGAGCAGTAGATCGTGAAGGCCATCGGCATGGCGAGCGCGATAGTCGGGTTCGAGGCATTGCAGGCGCGATTCGATTTGATCAATCGAGGCGTCGTCGAGCAACTCGCGAAAATCGGTATCGCCGAGAAGTTCCTGCAGATGCGATTGGTCGATGGAGAGAGCCTGGGCGCGGCGCTCGGCAAGGGGAGCGTCGCCATCATAAATGTAATTCGCGACATAGAAAAAGAGCAGGGAAGCGGCGAACGGAGACGGCGTTTCTGATTCGACGGTGGCGACGCGAATCGCGCCGCGCTGAATTTTGTCGAGCAGTTCGGCGAGAGAGGGCAGGTCGAAGACGTCGCGGAGGCATTCGCGATAGGTTTCGAGAAGAATTGGAAATGTGGCGTATCGCGACGCCACGGCGAGCAAATCGGTAGCGCGCTTGCGCTGGTGCCAGAGCGGAGTACGCATACCGGGACGTCGCCTGGGCAGAAGCAACGCGCGCCCGGCGGCTTCACGGAATTTCGCAGCGAATAGTGAAGTTGCACCGAGCTGGCGCAAGAGCAGATTTTTACATTCGGCCGACGAAGGCAAAAACATGCTCGGGTCGATTGGCGCGTCGCCATCGGGAATGCGAATCACAAAGCCATCGTCCGACCACATGGATTCCGTGTCGATTCCGCCCTCGTCTCGCATCCGCGCGGTGACGGCCATGCACCACGGGATGTGCACGCGGCTGCCAAAAGGAGTGAGCACGCAGACACGGCGGTCGCCGAGATCGTCGCGGCAGATTTCGATGACGATGTCTTCGTCGCTGGGCACGCGCTTCGTGGTGGCGGCCTGTTCTTCGAGATAGTGCAGCAAATTCTCGGCCGCGTTCGAATCGAGCATGTGCTCTTCAACGAGTTTGGCGAATGCGGCGGGGCGCGGGAGGCGGAGAAGTTCTCGCGTCATTCGGCCGATTCGCGCGCCGAATTCCGCGGGACGGCCAGGGCCGTCGCCATGCCAGAAAGGCATTTTGCCGGAACGCCCGGGAGCAGGCGAAACGAGCACGCGATCATTGGAAATTTCCTCGAAACGCCAGGTGGATGCCCCGAGAACGATGTTTTCGCCGACCTTCGTTTCGAAGACCATTTCTTCATCGAGTTCACCGACTCGCGTGGTTTTTGCGGAATTGGCGAGAAAAACTCCATAGAGTCCGCGATCGGGAATGGTGCCGCCGTTAAAAATTGCGATGCGGCGCGCACCCTGGCGGGCGGAAAGGCGATTGCGTCGGCGATCCCAAGTGAGGCGCGGACGAAGCTCGGCGAAATCGAGAGATGGGTAGCGGCCGGAGAGCATGTCGAGCACGCCTTCGAAAACAGAGCGGGTGAGGGCGGCGTATGGAGCAGCGCGGTGGACCAAGGCGAAGAGATCGTCCACGTCCCATGTTTCGAGCGCGACGGCGGCGACGATCTGCTGCGCGAGCACGTCGAGCGGATTGCGCGGGTAATGGACGGATTCGATTTGGCCGTCGTTCATCGCGCGAGTGATAGCCGCGCAGGAGACGA
>JBOGNC010000253.1:0-6257 GCA_050747045.1 Candidatus Acidiferrales bacterium
CCATGCCGGGCATGACAACATCGCTGATGATCACGTCTGGGGAGAACGTTTCCGCGGACGAAAGCGCGGAATCGCCATTGGAGGCAGCAACGGCATCGAAGCCTTCGCCATTGAGGATTTCGACAAGGGTTTCCGTGATGGTAGGTTCGTCGTCCACCACGAGAACACGAATTCGGCGGGCACCAGACGATTGGCGCAGTGCCGAGTCAGGATCCGCAGGGAATCCACCGCGGGGGTTGGCGGGATCGAAGTACCAAGCTTCGAGAGCCGAGTCAGCTTGAAACATTTGGTTCCTCCTCTGCTTCCCGGCTGGGCGGAGGAAGAGGATAGTTGTCGTGAACGATGTCGCGTGGGAAGAAAATTGAAAATGCTGTGCCGGACCGGGCTGAATTTACCACGCTGCGAACGCGGATGGTTCCGGAATGCTTACGCACCAAGTTCTGGGTGAGCCAAAGGCCCAATCCCGTTCCAATGTCCTTTTTTGTGGTGTAGAACGGCTCAAAGACTTTTTTCAAATGCTCGGGGGCAATGCCAGGGCCGTTATCCAGGATCGTAAATCGCACGCCGGGGCGGCGCGCGCCCGACCATTCGCAACTGGGCGCAATCTTGATAGTCAAGCGGCCCTCCACAGGCAAAGCATCGATCGCATTGGCCACAAGGTTCGCGAATATCTGCCGTATTTCTCCGGGGAAACCACATATTTCCGTACCGCGCAAAAATCGCTTAATAACAGAAACATTTTTGAATCGCAGCTTACGGTCATACAGCGTCAGGACCCCGCTCGCGACTTCGGCAAGGCTCAGTTTAACAGGAGTTGAGGTATCGCGATAGAACCCGAGCGTGTGGCGGGTAATTTCGGCGATGCGGTCAAGCTCCTGTTCGGCTGTGACCAGAAAACTCATCGATTTGGCCGGCTGCCTTCGCGCCAAGAAGAGCAAGTTGGCGAGCGCCTCCAGCGGGTTATTGATTTCATGGGCGATGCTAGCCGCCAGACGGCCAGTAGCGGCCAATTTCTCGCTTTCACGCAGGGCATCTTCCGCGCGCCTCTGTGCGGTGATGTCGGTATTCGTCCCAAACCAGCGGACTGCGACACCGCGAGAATCACGCAGAGGAACCGCCAGGGTTAAAAACTCCCGATAGCTGCCGTTTTTGGCGCGGAGCGGAAAAACCATCTCAAAGCGCTTTCCGGTGGCGATGGCGGCTTTCCAGCTTGTCAGTACGTTTGGCAGAACCTGTGGATCGTGGACCGATTCCCAGCCCCAACCCAGCATGTCCTGCTCGGTGGTTCCGGTGTAGTCATACCAGCGCTGGTTGTACCAAGAGAGGCGTCCGTCCTTTTCGGCTATCCAGGCAAGCTGCGGAACTGAGTCGGCCACGGTGCGGAATTGCGCCTCGCTTTCTTGCAGGGCGGAATCGCGCTTTTGAATTTCAGACAGCATCGAGTTGAAGGAATCGATCAACACAGCGATTTCATCACGCGAGCCGGTGGGTTCGGCTCGCACAGCGAAATTTTTGTCGTGGGACACCAGGCGAGCGGTTTCGGCGAGACGGATGATCGGATCAGAGATCGCCTGGCGGGCGGTCCGTGCCACCAATAGCGCCACCCCTAGCGACACGATGAACGTAGCGCCCAAAATGATCAGATATCCATCCAGCCGGGCGATCAACTCCCCGACGTCCGAACGAACGTAAACAGAGCCGACTAGCTTGCTGTCAAGAAGGATAGGCTGAACGACAGCGTATTGACTGTCGAACGGCCAACGATTGCGAATTTTGTCGGGAGAAACGAGTGGGAACGCGCGTTTCGGGCCATTCGCATTGCGCCAGTACGCTGCGAAGAACCTTCCCGACGGCGAGTACACGCCTGCGTAGACAATGTGGCGGGAAGCGCGCAGAGCGGCAAGCGTTCTTTGCGCTGACTGGGGATCGTTGAAGACGAGCGGAGTGATGCAATTATATCCGATGATCTGTGCTTGCACGTTCAAGCGGTTAAGCAGGGAACTGCGTGCGTAGCTCCAGTCGTATGCAAAAAAAGCAGTAGAAGCGCATAAAAGAGCCGTGATGCTCGCCAGCATGTTGAGCAGGGTGAGTTTTCTGGCGATCGATTCGGTCATTCTAAACATTTATTGTTTATTCAGCTTCCTGTCGGTGCGTATACCCACGGCAACTTTGAGTAATTGCGAGCTTAGCCTGAGTTTAGCCTTTTGCGCGCTGGTAAGGTTGATTTCGAAACGCACCCGGCCGCTGACGAGCACAAACTGAATCATGCCTCCGCGAGAAGCGAAATTAGGGATATCACTGACGGTCAAAATTGGAGCGTCGTGCAGTGCGGACATGCTCGAGTCAAGCTGGCTCCGGCGCGAAGAGCTGAAAAAAAGTATCTGGCAATCGCTGGCGTCCGCAACAGAATCGATTCGGCGGGCGACCATCGGTAGTCCGTTCATCTTTGAACCGCTCAAAGTGTCGTCCAGAGCGCGCCCGAAGGGATCGCGGCCCAGTACGCAGACGGAGAAGTACTTCGAGCCAGCGGCCTTGGGATTTTTGGAGGGCCATTGTACGAAATTGCCGAACTGGTAGAGATACGCCGCCTCGACTTCGAATTTCGTAGGTTGCGCACTTTCCAAAACAGATGGCGACGCGCTAATGGCGACTACTATGGCGAGCGCGCTCGCGGTGACCACCCGGAATGCAATACGCATCCGCCGCGGTGAAACGGTCACGCGCGCGCAACGCCAGACGTTCCAGAGTCTTCGCATTTCAGGGATTCAGTCTCGGCTGGCGCCGCCAGTAGACCTGGAAAAAGACGCTGCGCTTAATGGCCACATTCGGTCCCGGGTCGCCCTCGTATTCGTAATGAGAGGGCTGAAAGAGATTCTGACCAGAAACTGAGACCTGAAGGTAAGGCGTCAGCCACCAGCCCAAACGGGCGTCGCCCGTGGAATACGAATCAATCTTCAGAGCGGGTAAATCGCTGACGAAGCGATATGTGAGGTTCAGGTCGATGGCGCTGCTGATGGTGAAGTCGGATTCGGCGGTGATCTGGTTTCGAGGACTCGATCCCTCTGTGATCGGAGCGGTGCCAACGTCGAGAGAATTCGTTCCTCGCTCCAGGTGCATGTCGAGGTACGAGTAGGAGGCGCTGAGCCGCCAAAAAGACATCGGGTTCCAATTCGGCGATAACTCGAAACCTTTCGTGGTGCCCACAAGCCCGTTGCCAAAATCCGCTGGCAAGAGCAGATGCGGTGGCGGGGGACTATTCTCGATGTATGGAGCTCCGATGATGTCCTCGCTGAATAGATCTCCGTAATGATTGTAAAAAGTATCCAAATCGAAATAGAAATTACGCCCAAGCATCCGGCGATAGCCGGCTTCCCAGCCGTTCAGCTCTTCGGAGTGAAAGCTTGGATTGGCGTCGAAGCGCGCGAAATAGGGAAGGCCCCCGGGCCCCGTCCCGATGTAACCACTCAGGTAGAATGCCCTCTCCGCGGCGGCCGGAGTGCGCACCGCGTGGGTATAGGCAGCCCAGAGCGCCTGCGTGGGCGTTGGATTCCACAGCATTCGCACGTTGGGCTCCCACTGCAGACCCGTGTAGTTGGTTTTGAGTAGTTTGGACCCGAGCGATAGCGACAGGCGATCCGGTATCAGCGCGATCTCATCCTGAAAAAAACCGCTGTACAGCTGATCCGTCCTGGATTCGGGTAGAAAATACAAGCCGGACACGACGGTAGGATTACGGCCCATACTGAGCCGGACTCCGCCTCCCCAGGAAATCTGCTGGCGGGCGGGCAAGCGAAAACGGTCCAGGAAATCGACGTCGAAGGTATTGCGGATGTCGGTGAAATTAGGCTCGCGGCGGTTGGTGCGGTCATAATAGGCCTGCACTTGAATGTCTTTCCCCAGGCCTTCAGTCCGTTGCCAGCGGCCGACGATGTCTCCACCCGAAAGGCGCGCGGCACCTTGGAGAATCTGCGAATATGGAGGAGCGTAGGTGACTGCAGTAACTGTTTCTCCAGCTCCTTCGTCGTAAATATCGCCTTCCAGGGTGTAAGTCTCTTTGGCGGATCGCGTGCCGTCCATGCGAAAGCCGCCCTGAATGTTTCGCCAGGTGTCGTAATTGTCGCCAGAGGGGTGATATTCGGCCCCACGGACAAAACCCATTCCATAGATACGGTAGGTAAGGTTGTCGCCATTTCCGCCGCCGTATTGCGCGGTGACGTCGCCCTGATCGAGGTTGCCGCCGCCCGCGCTGGCCGTCTGGCCCTGCGTGTCTTTGCTCGATTTGGTGATGATGTTGATAACGCCGTTGACGGCGTTCGGCCCCCAGATCGTTCCTCCCGGCCCGCGTATCACTTCGATGCGGTCGATGTCGTACAACGGGATGTTCTGGACTTCCCAGTAGGTGCCAGCAAGTAGCGGGTTATAGACACTGCGGCCGTCGATGAGCACAAGGACGTCTCGTGTGAGGCGACTGCCAAAGCCGCGAATGCCGATCGACCATTTGTTGCTATCAACACGGGCCACTTCTACGCCTGGCGCGAGACGCAACGCTTCCGGGATATTCGTCGCGCCGGAGCGTTCGATATCCTGGCTGGTGATGACGTAAATCGCGGCAGCTGTTTTCCAAACTTCCTCGGGCTCCTTGGTGACGGAGGTGACTTCGATCTGGCCGAGCTGTTCGATGGAGAGCTGCTTGAGGGACTGGCTGGATTCGTCGGCTTGGCCAACTTGATTGGGTTGATCCGCCTGACTTGGTTGATCGGCCCGGGCCGGGTTGGCCAGACAAATGGAGGAAATACCGAGCAACGCGACACAGAGGTACGCCTTTACCCACGCGGCTGAGACTTGAATGGAATGCCTCCTATCGCGTACTTCCTACTGTTGAGATTTTCCTTGGGTCAAATCCGCGATCGCGTCGAGAAGAACCTGCGCCGAGCGACCCTTCAATATCCACCGGTCAGCAATGCCGACCGCTTCCCCCGGAAGCTCCGATAGGCCCGAGAGCACGATAATGGGCATCGCAGGACTTAGTTTTCTAATTTCGCGCGCCACCGCCAAACCATTCATCCCCGACATCCAGTAATCGACGACTACCGCCTTAATGTTGTTGGCCTTAAAGAGCCGAAGCCCCTCTTCACCGGTGCATGCGTCCAGCACCTTATAGCCCTCCGATTCAAGCAACAGCTTCCGAATCTGAATGGCATCCGGCTCGTCGTCGATGCACAGTATCGCCGGCGCGTTTGTCAGGCGATCATCGGTGGTACCAGAAGTCAAATGCAACTTCGCCTCTAGTTTGCCAGATAGTTTTCCCGCAAAGACCGCTCGTTCACGGCGCCAGACGCTGGAAACGTGACGCAGACTCGCGTGCCATCGGCGTTCGATTCGATATTAAGCTCGCCGTGAAGCTGCCGTACGCGTTCGCGCATCCCGCGAATGCCAACGCCGGAGCCGTGTGATTGAATCACTTTCAATCTCTCCGGCGGTATGCCTGTTCCCCAATCCTGAATTTCCACGGAGACGCTTTCATCATTGCGAGTCAAGCGGATCAAAGCCATTTCGCTGCGAGAGTGACGGTGGATGTTCGTCAAGGATTCCTGGACGATGCGGAAAATCATTAGCTCGGCGTCCGGCGATAACCTGCCGAAATCCGCTGGCACGTCCAAATCGATGTCGATGTTGCTGCGCTGCTGCAAACCGCCAACGTACCAGCGGAGAGCCTCCGCCAGCCCGCTTTCGTCCAATAGCGGCGGATGCAGTAAGTACGACATCGTGCGGATTTCGCGATTGAGTTGATCGAGCAGCCGCTCGCTTTGATCCACGGTTTCTGCGGCGTCTGGAGGCAGAGCGGGAGAACGCATAGCAAGAGCAGCGACATTCAGACCGAGCACGGTGAGAATTTGGCCCACGCTGTCGTGAAGTTCGCGGGCGATGCGGCGGCGTTCGTCATCCTGGGCCTGCAGGAGGCGCGCGGAAAGGTCGCGGAGGCGTTCGGACTGTTCGTACACTTCGACGTTTCGCAACTCGAGCTCCCCTGTGCGGGCGCGGACCTGCGCATCGAGATTTTCGGCCATGACCCGCAGCCGTTCATCGCTCTGGGTCAGCACCTGCTCGATCTTGCAGCGGCGAATGAAGTCGGCCGCCAGGCGAACGTACATATCGAGACGACGCATGTCATTTTCGGTGGGCCGATGCGGAGATTCAAAATGGGTGGATACCAACCCGAGGGCAGTTCCATCGCTGCCGATCAAAGGCACAGTGGT
>JBOGNC010000254.1:0-6233 GCA_050747045.1 Candidatus Acidiferrales bacterium
CGCGTCGATATCGAGAGCCGGCAGCGCGTCGTGTTCGTCCTCTTGTTTCTTCACCTTCGTAAGCAGCGCCGCCTGGTCCTTTTCTTCTTCAGTTTCCGTCTTCTTCGTCGCATCCCAATCGACGATCACCGTCGGAATGACCTCCCATTGCGATCGGTCGATGCTGTAATAACGGACACGATTGCCTTGGATCTCGTACTCGCGAACTAATTCGTAGCTGCCATCTTTCAGCAGGAGCTTCGTGCCGCGTGGCAGCGCCGAAACATAGTGGCCGGCGGACGGCCCAGTTACCTGAGAGGAGGAGGGGAATCGATTAGTGTTCTTAGCGGATTGCGCCGAAGCGATGCGGCAGGCCCACAGTCCGCCACAGAGAAGGGCGGCGATGACAATCAGCACCGCCGATTTCGCCGTGGCCGGACGCCTTCTGCGTGGCATGGCTCATTCGCCTCACGTTACTTAAGATGCGGGAGTTAGTGAATTGGTCTTGGCGACGGAAGGTTATCGCGAAGAAAGGGGGTGAGGCAAATTATATGCCGTTTGGGAAGAAGAAACCTCGACGCCGGCAAAAGCCCGGAGGGCGGTGCCGGCGTTTGATTAGTGCTCGCAGCGCGGCTGTAGCCGGTTCATGATCATCAGATCAGCGTGGCTGAACAGCCACGCCTCTGGATCGACTGCTTCCGCCACACGCGCGAGCGTACCGAGGTGCTTGTTGCGGGCCAATCCGCGCAGGTGTTCGCGGCAAATGCCCGTCAAGCTCGAGACTTCGTCCTCGGTGAAAAACTTTTGACTGGTTTTGACTCGGACCATAACTGGCCTCTCAGTCTGCGATCAGCGTACACGCAGATTAAGCGTTGGAATTTGCCTATGCAATGGCAGTTCCGTACTACCCAGGCAAACTAGTTGACCATGCGCTCGGTAGATGTCTGATAAATAGACGGTTAGCTCAGGCACTTCGGGAAAGTATGGTCGCGAATCCTCAATTGTTTGGAGATCTGTGGAACATCATGTCTATTGGCAGAAGATTTCTACAGTTTAACGGAGGAGCGGGCACCACGCGATTTTCGATTCAGTTGGAAGATTGAACCTCGCTTTCCAGCGCTCGGGCGACTTGCAAAACGCGGGACTCGTTGAAATGAGGACCGAAGATTTGCATTCCGACGGGCAAGCCAGCCGAGGTTTTGCCGCAGGGAACGGATATGCCCGGAACGCCGGCGAGTGAGCCAGTCACGGTGTAGATGTCGGCGAGATACATCTGCAAAGGATCGGCCGTTTTTTCGCCGAGGCGAAAAGCAGGGGTGGGCGCGGTGGGGGTCAAAATGGCGTCGACCTTCTGAAAAGCATCCGAGAAATCTCGCGCAATCAGGGTGCGGACTTTCTGGGCGCGTAGATAGTACGCGTCGTAATATCCCGCTGACAGCGCGTAGGTGCCGAGCATAATCCGTCGCTTGACCTCCGCACCAAAGCCGCGATCGCGAGTCTGGCGGTACATTTCCGTGAGGGTTGAGCCGGGCACGCGCAGGCCGTAGCGAACGCCGTCGTACCGGGCGAGGTTTGAGCTGGCCTCGGCGGTCGCGATGACGTAGTACGTGGCGATGGCGTAACCGGTATGCGGCATTTTCAGCGGAATGCGGCGGCAGCCAAGCCTTTCGAGGAGCGCGATGCCTGATTCGACCTTCTGCTTTACTTCGGGATCGAGGCCCGCGCCGAAGTAGTTCTCGGGGACGCCAACTCGCAGACCTTTTACAGGCTGTTCGATGTCGGCTGTGTAGTCCGGAATCGGAAGTGCTGCGGAAGTGGAATCGCATGGGTCATGCCCGGCGACGACGGAGAGAACAGCGGCCGCGTCGACAACATTTTTCGCGAACGGGCCGATTTTGTCGAGAGAAGACGCGAAGGCGACAAGACCGTAGCGCGACACTCGGCCATACGTGGGCATTAGTCCAGGGATGCCGCAGAACGAGGCGGGCTGGCGAATCGATCCGCCGGTGTCGGTTCCGAGCGACGCGACCGCCATATCCGCCGCCACGGCGGCGGCCGATCCGCCGCTCGATCCGCCCGGAACGCGATCGGGAGCGACTGGATTGCGGACAGGACCGTAGGCGGAGTTTTCATTGGAGCCGCCCATCGCGAATTCGTCGCAATTTGTCTTGCCAAGGAAAACAGCGCCGGCGGCATCAAGGCGCTCGACGGCAGTGGCATCGTACGGCGGAATGTAGGATTCGAGAATTTTGGAGGCGCAGGTTGTGCGAATGCCGCGGGTGCTGATGACGTCTTTTATCGCGATAGGGACGCCGGCGAGGGCAGGAAGCGTCTCGCCGCGCGCTACCAATGAATCGACGCGATCTGCTTGGGCGTAGGCCCGCTCGTGAGAAAGTGTCAGATAGGCATTTATATCTGGATTGCGACGTTCGATGCGCGCGTAGAAATCGGCGGCCAGTTCGCGCGCGGAGATTTTCTTGGCTGCGAGCGCGGCGCGCACGCTCGCGACGGTCCACGACACTGATGCGCTCACCGGTCGATGACCTTAGGAACGCGAAAGAATGGTTTTGCCGAGTCAGAAGCTTGCGCCAGTATGAGCTGTGAAGCTTCACAAGCCTGCAAGACATCCTCGCGGAGCTCCGGATGAGGCTCAGCGACAGGTGCGGCGGATGACGCGCCCTGGGAGGCGGAATAGAGGACTTGTGCCATCGGCTCGACATCTGCTACGTCGATCTCATTGAGCTTGTCAACGTACGTGAGGATGGCGTCTAGCTGCTTCTGAAAAGTCTCGATCTCGTCAGCGGAAAGGCCAAGGTGGGCGAGTTCGGCGACTCGCAGAACGTCCTCGCGGGTAATCTTCATGGCCGGGCCACCTGCGTTAGAGACCTGCTATTCAATGCAGCGGGACGTTCCGGGTAAGAGCATACCCGGTCTTTTGTTTTCATTAAGTTAGATGCGATTCCACTCGAAAGACTGTTCCGGGTAGAGTGTCGAATGGCGCCAAACAAAATCTGGCGGACAAAGCGAATGAATTGCGAAGCTTCGGGACTAGGCAGCCGGGCAAGCAGGGCCCGTCCCGATGGGCGAACCTTGTCCGTTACCACCTGATCTTGCTGCGACCCGGACCTGAATAAATAGTTCATCAGATCGACCATAGCAGAAAACGACCCGAGGTCAAATGAAATCGCGCGGGGAACACAGAGCGGAGAGGCGCCAGCTCGAAAAGTTGAGCGAAGAGATGATCAAGTGCGGCGGCGGATAAAGGGTGTGTAAGAGTTATCGGCTTCTCGCGACAGGCGGGCGACAGGGCGGGCAATGAACTTGAGTTCACGTACGAGTGTCCCGCCCCAAGCGGAATTGATTCGCGCGCGGAGATCCTGTTCCATCGCTGAGAGCTGCGATTGCAAAACGGAGCCATCGGCGAAAAGATCGAGGCGATGGCCGACGCAGCGAAGCGGACGCGTGTGGGCTGCTAGATGCGCGCCGACAATCGAGGGCCACGCACTTTCGAGCCAAGCGAAAGTTGCGTCCGGATGGTTAATGCGACGAAATACGTTCCCGAGAAAATCTCCCGCGCGATTCATGAGCGGCAGATTCTAGCACACCGAAACAGTCAGGCGAGACGTAGAGGCGTATATGACTGAGGAAAAGCTGTGGAGATTCGACGCGCAATCAAGCGGCGCTCCACACATCCTCACGCGAGAAGTGCATTGATTCAACTAAGGAGAGACGGTAGCGAAGAAGGAGTTGCGGGCGGAGCGGAGAGTGACAGCCCAGCCGAGCACGATTTCGGCGCGGCCGAGGACGCGGATTTTTGTTTGGAGGCCGCTATCCCACATCCAACGGCGCGAGCCGAAATAGGCGGAGGGATCGTAGGCGTTGCCGGAATCCAGGAACGGGCCGACGGTCGCTGTGAAAAGAGGGTTGTCGTAAGCGATTTTGTCGAAGTCCCAATTCGAGAGGATGTAGTCGCGGCCGAGTGGAGCGTTGCCCTTCTGTCCGTGATGGAGCGCGGGATAACCACGCATCCACAAATCAGTGTCGCGATCGAAGCCGAGCACGAAAAGATCGTCCAGCGGAACCTGACCGAAGGTGACGCCGGTACGCAGACGGGCTTGCAGGTGGTAATCGTCGCCTTGCGCTTGCGGAAACCAATTGGCCGCCAGAGAGTTTTGCAGGCGGGCATAGCGACCGAGGGGATTTTCAAAAAATGTGCCGAGCTCGCCGGTGGCGCTGCCATCAAGAATGAAACGCCTTTCGGGGAAGCGGATCAGCGAACGCCGGACCGTGGAGAGCAGCGCGAGCGAAGAGCCGCCAGTGAAAAAAGGCGAAGCTGGAGCGGGAATTCCGGTCAGAGTGCGAAACAGGCGATCGGAATATTCGACGCCCATGCTCCACTGCCAGCGGCCGCTTTCGATGAAGCGCAGGTCGGCGCCGGCGGCAACGCGTTCGAGATTAAAACGAGCGTTGGCGGGAGCGGAAGGGATGAGCGTGTCGGTGACGTTCCAATTTTCGTCACGCGCGTCGAAGTAGACGCGATAACGGATCGCGGGATTATCGAAAAGTGGCGCGCTGAGTTCCGTAGTGAGGCGGCGCTTTTGATCGTCCCAACGAAGGAGCGACAGGGAATTCAAGCCGGCGCCATTGAGGTTATAAAAATCGGGATAGATGGTTTCGAGCGGGAGGCCACGCAAGAGGGTGAAGGCGCTGATGAGGTAATTGCGGGCCCATGGGGTGCGCTGAGGCGCGCGAAACACGAGGTTGAAGGAGCCGCTGGGTTGCGGCTGCAGATCGAATTGCATGAGTGGAAATAAATTATCGAGAGCGTCGAGGCGAGCTTGGGTGGTGAGGTACCGATCGCGTCGCCATACGCTGCCACGGGAAAAATCAAAGGCGCGATCGAGAATGAGCGGATTGAGAACGGGTTTTGGAGAGTATGAGAGGTCCGCGAGGCGAGGTTTGTCCGCACGGTTCCAATACTTGAGCGCCGCTTCGAGATTGCCTTCCAGGAAATAAATTGAGGCCAGGAAATTGTTGGCGTAGGAATCGCGCGGATCGATCGAAAGAGCGCGGCGCAGGAAATATTTTGCCTGGGTGTAATGTTTCTGGTGGTAATCGACTCCAGCGAGTTCGACCAAGAGACGTTCGTAGCGCGGATGGTGAAGTAGGCCGGCTTCGAATGATTTTTTGGCTTCGTCCCAGCGCTGAAGCTGGGCGAGTGCGAGGCCGCGGTAAAGTTCGAGCTCGGCGGGCTCATCGGGAGATTCGGGAACCGCTTGGACGATGGCGTCCCACTTGCTTTGGCTATAAAGACTCTGCACTTGGGAAAGCTTGTCGGCGGCGGAGCGGGACGATTGACCGAATGCGCGCGGAGCGACAGCAAACAACGCGAGCAGGAAAATCGTCGGGATGATGGGCAAGGCGACTGTACGGAAAGACTGGCCTCTCACCGCTCTTCGCTCAAAGCGGACGACCGGAATCGGGATGATAATTTCACAGGAAATGGAGCAGAACGCGTCGTCAGACGCATGGGTCAGTCGCGGGGCTGAGGCAGCGCGAGGAGCGTCCAATTGTGAGTGTGGCTCCATTCGGATTCAAACCCTTGGCGCGAGACACGAAGCATTTTCTGCTGCGCGGGGTCGTTGACGAAGAGAAAACCGCGCACGTTATCGATTCCTACGACGACCACATAGTGTAATGGACCAAGCGGGCCGCTGGCTTGCAAGCCGACGATTAAGGGACGGCCGAGTTGGACGTGATGGATCAAATCGCTCCATTGGCCCCGGAATGCGAACACACGATAGCCGGATTTGCGGAAATAGTCCTCCATGCTGGAAGTGCTGATGCCGCCAGCCCTGGGCGAGAACAACTTTGACTGAATGGCTTGAACGTCGGCGAAAGGAGGGCTGGGTTGGCCCTCCTTTTTCGCCCAGTACTGCATGACCATTGAGATCGATGCGGAGCCACAACCGTCGCGAGATTGCGAGACGAACGGAACGTTGATCCAGATGGCCGGCTGCTGGGCCGCGCGACTTAACCCGCCCACCACTGCTAGAAAAATGAGCACAGCGCAAGTGGCGGACGGCTTCATTAGTGTTTGACTGCCACGATAATCAGAATCAAGACTGCAACGGCGACGATAAGCAGCAGCAGGTCGTGGTTGGACATCTGTCCGGCCGCAAACTGGCGTTGGGCTTTCGCCGACGTCAAGGACAGTTGCGCCAAATCCTTGGCGGTGAGTTGCGAGACGGCGT
>JBOGNC010000255.1:0-6200 GCA_050747045.1 Candidatus Acidiferrales bacterium
GATGCACAGCAGCACCGCTTCAGTGGTAAGGATGGGCAGCTTGCGGTCTCCATCGCGGTCGTGATGCGGAGCGATCTGCTCGGCCTGCTTGAGTACGTCTTCCAGCGCCACCGATTTTCGCAGCGGGGCGCCGTCCTTCACGGACGTCGGCTCGTTCCCATCCCACGGCTCCGCGCCTTTGCCTTCCTGATGCTGCCGGTCGTAGATCGCGATCCAGGAGTTCCAGCGCTGCGGGCTCATCTGGCAAAGCTTGCGCAGCATCTCCTCCACGTGGTCCAGGTCTTCCTCGGCCCAGTAGCGCGAAAGGTGCTCCCAGTCGGAGATGTACATCCCGGCCAGCAGATCGGACACTTCCATCACCACGGACGCGCGGCTGCGCGCCATCATCACCGCGAAGCGTCCCGCGCGGCTCAAGCTCAGCGTGATGCGCCGCGTATCCCCGGCCAGCTTGGCTTCGCCGTCCGCCGCACTCGCGCGCGCCGCCCCGCCCACCCCGGATTCTCGCCGGAAAAGCTTCATATTCGTGGCATGACCCCGCAGAAATCTTAGCAGAATCGCGGGGCACGGAATTGCCGCACATCGCCGCCGTTGCCAGGGAAAAGCGCCCGTGGTGTGGGCTGATCCGATAACGCGGTCGGCGAGATTAATACCAACGCGCTTCAGAGTATTAAAAATTGTTAGGTGCGCCTGCGCCTAAGTTCAACGCCCATAAATGCCTTTTCTGAGTCGCACTTGTATATTATAGTGTTCAAAGATTGATCTCGACAACCTTCTAAATGTTCTACTATTACGGACGAAAAAAGCAGATAGCAAAGCACTATCCGTCCGCTGCTTTTGATGTGACCATCGAGCCGTTTGCGGGGGCCGCCGCGTACTCCCTTTTCGGAAACCACTGGAGACGCAGAGTCATACTCATTGAAAAGGATCGAAGGGTTGCAGACATTTGGGAGTGGCTCGTTCAGAGAGCCACCCCTGAGCAGATTCGGGCACTGCCAGACCTCAAGATTGGGGAAAAAAGCTCGGAATTTCTGCATATCGTACACGCAGCCACGAAAATGGCGTTTAAGTATAAGACTATCAAGGTGACGCCGGTTCTTGAGCGGAACTGGGAAATAAGCAAAAGGGTGATGGCCGCCAACGTGCACAAGGTTAAGCACTGGGAATTGATTTGCCGCGATTACTCGCTTGCGCCGGATGTTGAGGCAACTTGGTTTATCGACCCTCCGTATAAGGCGGGACCAGGTACTGGATACGAGCACGGCAGCGGTGCAATTGATTACGTGCAACTCAGCGAATGGGTACTGCGGCGCAGGGGCCAGGTCATTTGCTGCGAGGGCCCTTTCGGCGATTATCTGCCTTTCAAAAAACTGCTCACGTTACCCGGCGTAGCTGGCAAGCTTAGCGATGAAGTAATTTTTTATCGCACCGATACTAAATCGGGGCAACAATCTCTTTTTAGCGATGCCCTTTCACCGGATACTCAGCTTGAGGTTTAGGATTCGCGAATACGCAATGAGATAATCTTCGCGATTTAACAGGGCCACCCAACCGCGGCCCATTTTTTGCTTTCCGCTGGTTCGCATCCCCGTGACCTTTGTGTTGCGCCCCGTGGTTCCGCTAATTTCGCCCCAGTCCTGTCGTACGAGATTGTCCGAATGAAAAACTCCCGTAACCATCGGGAAGTTGAAAGCCTGTCCTAGTGGCACAAAATCCCAAACGAGTCCCATCAGTTGCTTGACTTCTCGATGATGCGCCTGCCATGTTACACTCACCAGTTTCCCCACCCTTGACTCGCCTGCGCGCAAATTGGCGCCGCGCTCAATGTTCATCGCCGAATACGCCAGATAAGGATTGCACGAAGCGTCCGGGGGACGAAACTCCAGGCGCTTGCTCTTGGGGTTCGCGGAGTACATCGGAATGCGCACGGCCGCAGAACGGTTGCGACGCGAATATGCTAAATTCACCGGCGCTTTGTAGCCGGGACTCCCGGGACAACCCTTTGTGGAGTGCATGGAAATTTTGGATGGGATGGATAGTTTTTTTGCCGTTTTCGCGCTGAGGATTCGCCTTGTATAATCTGGCGCATCCGATATTACGATAGGACCGGGGGAATCCGGGCGGATACCTTGATGCCGAGAGGTCGATTTTTAGCTTCCGTTTGGCTGCGTGGTTGGGCGTTGAACCCAAAATTTTAATGGACGAAGGAGATTCATGTCGAACGATCTGCGCAATTTCTTGGAGTTGCCGTACGCGGAGCTCGAAGAGCTGAACCTGAAAGCGAAGGAGCAGCGCCACGGCCGCGTTCCAATCGATAAAATTCGCGAAGAGCGCCTCAAGTATTTGACCGACGAGAAGCGCATCAAGGCCGTCACCGTGCTGTTCAGCGACCTTGAGGGCCGCTTGCAAATGCTGGATTACGACAAAAAATTTCTTTTGAAGAGCTGGGACAACCTCACGTTCGACGGCTCTTCCATCCGCGGTTTCACCGCGCAGCGCGAAAGCGATCTTCGCCTGGGCATCGATTGGAGCGCATTTTACTGGGCGCCGGCCGATGTCTTCGGCTCCGGAAAAATTCTGGTATTCGGCGAAGTGATCGATAAGCAAGGCGGACCGTACGCCGGCGACATGCGCGCGATGCTGAAAACCTTTGCCGACGGGCTGTACAAGAGCGATGGCTACACTCTCAATGCCGCTAACGAGATCGAGGGCTTTCTGTTCGCGGGCATCGATGCCGAAAAGCGCTTTCCGGAGACCGGCAAATTCGAGTACGTGAACACAGGCGGCTATTTCCATTCGCTGCCCAGCGATCCGCTGCGGACCTTTATCGACACAGTCGCTGAGGTACAGCGCGCCATGGGCTTTCAGAACGAGAAGGACCATCCCGAAGTGGCTCCTTCGCAGTTTGAAATCAACTACGGCTACGGAGAAGTGGTCGCTGCCGCCGATCAGATTCAGCTCTATAAATTGATCTGCCGGCAGGTAGCCACCAAGTCCGGCATGACCGCCAGCTTCCTGCCCAAGCCTGTTGTGGGCGTGAACGGCAGCGGCATGCACACCAATGTTTCCGTCAGCAAAAATGGCACGAATCTTTTCTGGGATCCCAACGGGCAGGAAAAGCTCGCGCAGGTCGGCTGGGAATTTATCGACCGTATTCTGACGCACGGGCTGGACATCTGCCTGGCGCTCAATCCCAGCGTCAACGCGTATCGTCGCCTCGATCCGCATTTCGAGGCGCCGAATCAGCTCAAAGCTTCGGCCGTCGACCGCGGCTCGATGATCCGCGTTCCCATCGGCAATTCGAAGAGCATGCGCGTCGAGGTCCGCTCCGTCGCGCCAGATGCCAATCCGTACCTCGTGCTCTTAAGCGTTTTCAAGACCGGCATCTGCGGCGACACGGCGAAAATCGCCAATCTCCGCCAGGCCGAACGCTACCTGCCGGACAACATCTACACGGCGATGGAGGACTTCCGTAACGCGGAGTGGACCACCAAGCTGCTCGGCGCGGACGTGAAAGGCCGTTATGCCGATCTGAAGCAGGCCTCCGCCGACCGCTGCCCACGCTTGCTCGGCACGTTCGTTAAAGGCCCCGAGGTGCAGTACCACCACGAGGTCTACAATCAATTCCTCTGGAACCAGTTTTAGCGGCCATTTTTCAGCTCGGTTCCGCAAAACTCATCAAAATGAAAACGCCCCGGCGCGGCCATTTCCCCGGGGCATTTCTTTACCTGTGACTCGCAACATCTTAAGCCAGCGAGACGCCCGCGCTGCGAACGGCAAGCGGGCATCGCATCAGTGCCACAGGCGCTGACGTTCCGCGCATGAGCGCTTCGACGACTCCTTACAAATATCTTCCGGGCATGCGCACCACATCGTCAACTTGCAACACTTCGCGCATCACGAACCCCTCCGCGTACTTCACTCCGATCATTCGTCCATAATGCCGCGCCTGCAGGCTCATGCGCTCTTCCAACTCGTCGAGCGGCAGCGCCACGCGCGATTTGCGTTCACGCTTCGGCGGACGAAACTGCGAGCCATACGCCAAAATCGCGCGCCGCCGGCGTTCGTAATGCGTCGTGATATCCACGGCGAACGTTGGCCGCACGTCTGCGTACGCCGCCGCATACAAAATCCGCGAAGGACGAAACGGCTGACCGCCCAGTTCGTAATTCTTCAGCCCCGCCACGAAACACGCTTCATAACAAAGCCGTCCGGCCGTGTAGTGGTCCGGATGCCGCCCTTCCCAGTAGGGGACGATCACCGTGCGTGGCTCGAATTCGCGGATCACCTCGGCGATGGCCACCTTGTATTCGTCGTTCACCGCAAGATGCGCGTCCGGCAATCCCAGGTTGTGACGCACCTTCGCCCCCATGATTTTCCCGGCGCGCGCGGCTTCCTTCAGTCGCGCCTCGGGCGTTCCTCGCGTACCCGTCTCTCCTCGCGTCAGGTCGAGGATGCCGGTCTTATACCCGGCCTGCGCCATGCGGATCATCGTCCCGCCGGAAGTAAGCTCCACGTCGTCGGGATGCGGTGCAATCGCCAGCAAATCGAGTTTCATCTGTCCTCCACGGAGCCGCGAATCGCCCGTCGATTCTAACCGCTCCGCACGCATCCGCGCGATGCACTCGCACTTGTTTGTTACGAATCTCGCTGTTCTACCCGGAACAGTCGATCGATTAGAAACACACCTAAGTCACACAAAACAAACGACCGAGCACCTGTCTACCCGGAACGTCCGGCCGCACGGATTTTTTCGAATTTTGTTCGTCCGCAGCGCCGCGCAGCAGCTAGACGCAGGAGTCGGCCTTGTTGGACCACTCAAGCTGCACGGTGTAATTCCCAACGCGCTTTGTCTTCCAGGCACAGATGTCGCCGATTTCGCCGTTGGTGTCGTCGTACCAACCTTGTCCGGGGATCGGGTCGGTGATCGCTTCGCACAGCTCGTGGGAGCTGGTGGAAGTGAGCGCGTCGATCGGCTGCATCCCGCCGACGCAGCCCGAGCATCCGGGGTAGGGCATGGCTGCGTAGAAAATTTCGCCGTTGACGTCGTTGTGATACCCGCAGAACGACGTGCACGATCCGGCGCCGCCCTGAATCACCTTTACGCCGGGCGGAAAGTAGACGAAGTAAAGCGTGTTGGGCGAAGGTTTCGGGAACGAGCTGTTGGACGCGATTTCGGTCTGCAGCATCTTCTGAATCGCGCTGTCTTGCACGGAGCTTCCCAGCGCCGGAGAAGTGAGCAGCGTCGTCCCTGTGCGCTTGCCGTGGGTGATCGCGTATTCAGGAACGTCGTATTCGCTGAGCTGATCGATCAGCGGGCTGGTCAAAATATAATCGAAAAACTGATTGATCTCGGGAAGAAGTGTGCTCGCCGGTGCGGTGCCCCAGGCAGCGCCCCAAAAGGCCACGAAAACTTCCACCGATGCGATCAGCGGTCCCTTGCGATAGGTAAGATGAGGCGCGCTGGCTGGAACCACGATTTCCGCTCCTGCGCTGGGATGCAAGGGCACGATGCGGATCGGGTCAGAATGTTCGGGAGAGACTTTTCTCAAGCGCCTACTGCGTATCGCCATAATTCCACCTCCAGATCGGGGCTGATTTGCAGGGTACTGCGGAGCGCGACCGAAGGCAAACGGCTATAGAAAATCCGCAATGAAAAATTTGACTGCGGTGGGACTAGAATGGCTACACACGCGAAATGCGTCGGGGGGCGAAAATGACGGAAGCGACATTAGACCGAGAGCAGTTCAATCGCGTGGATCGCTATGAGGCGCTGATGGATGTGGTGCGTAATCGTATGACCAACCGCGCGTTTGCGCCGTTCCAGGTACCGCGCGAGCACTTCGAAATGATCCTGGAGGCAGCGCGGCACGCCCCATCAGGCGCGAACGCACAGCCGTGGCACTACATCGTGGTCACCGACTCGCAGGTGAAGCGCACGCTCGGCCAGTGCTTCATGGACGAACAGCAGAACCGCGCAAAGCTGCGCATGGGCTTTCCAACGCCGAATTACGCGGGAGTGAAGACGGCGCCGGGGCTGATCGTGGTGCTGGCAGACTTCCGGTTCGTCCGCGCATTTCCGGTGTTGAACGACGGATCGGCGCTCGACCGGCACTATCGCCAGAACGCCGAGCGGATATTGTTGCAGTCGGTGGCCGCTTCGACGATGTCCGCGCATCTGGCTGCGGCAGCTCTGGGCTACG
>JBOGNC010000256.1:0-6173 GCA_050747045.1 Candidatus Acidiferrales bacterium
GCGGCGGTCCTGATAACGGAACAGATATTTGTCGCGAGCGAGGCGCAGCACTTTCTGGCGTACCTGTTCCGTTTTGGCCATTTGATCGGGCGTAGGATTGTCGGGAGGCTGCGCAAGTGGCATATCCCGCTCGCGCCGGCGATAAATCAGCAGGCAGCCTTTGACGCCGAGGCCCTCGGGTTGCACGCCGTGCTCTTTGCAGACGGCGGGAATCCCTTTTTCTAGCTCGTGAACGTTCGTTTCGATTCCGTGAGCACGCAACGCTCGCTCGTAATTTTCGAGCTGCAGCACTTTCACCACGTCGAGCGACGCCAGTCCACCGCCAACCACTAGCGCGCCGTCCGGCGTTTCATAGCGAGGCGCGCTATAACCGCGCTCGTTTTTGTGGTTGTACCAGTAGATGAACGGGTTCTGGTACACGAGCCCTTTGCCGGCGTAAGCGTTCGCTCCCGGAACGCCCAGATCGCGGTCGCGCCAAGCGCCATTGGCCAAAATCACCGCAGAGAATTCCCAATTTTTGCTCAGATCGTCAAAATCGATGTCGCGGCCCAGTTTTGTGCACGGGATGAAATAGACGTTTGGTTTCCGTAAGCGTGCGTCGATGCGCGCGTATTCCTGCTTGCGCTGCTCCACGTGCCAGCGCGGCAGGCCGTCTTCTATTTTTCCGTACGGCCGCGCATTCTGCTCGAAGACGGCCACTCGGATGCCATGATCGGCCAAAATCTCAGCGGCGACGGAACCGGAAATTGCTCCGCCAACTACCGCGACGAAATGTTCTCGGGAAGTGGACACTTTCGGTTGGCTAGCCCGCTAGCTCCCAATGTCAGAAGTGAGGCACCGGGATTGTACACCGCCGCCACGCAATCCCCACGGCCACCCTTCCAGTAAGTTCCTCACGACCTTTGGCCAACGAATGAGACATTGATTTAGTCAATTATCGCGCCTGTCGAGTTAGGGACGTTCCCAGATTAGCCCTGTGAAGCTTCACAATGCTCTCACAGCGTTCCAAAGTCGATCCACGGCGCAGAGTGTCGGGACGCCGATATCGAGGCGAATCCTCGCTCTGAGGCTGAATTCCGTTTCCTCCTTTTTCGCCCATTAACGACCCATTGACGAAGGTGGCTCGCCAGCGGTTCAATTTGGTATAGTGCGCGGAAAGGCGAATAGGCGGAATTCCGCGTGGCTTCCCGGGCGGAAGGAACACATAGGAGGTGGGCTCTATGCATGTTGGATACGGAACGGGTTTTCAACACTTAAGCGATTATCCAGACGAGCTTTTCATCAAGCGCGAATTGGGTCTGTGTCTGATGGCTGAAGATCTGGGGATGGATTCGGTCTGGGCTACCGAACATCACTTCGATAATTATTCTCTCAGTCCGGATGTGCTGCAGCTTCTGTCGTTCATAGCGGGCAAAACCAAGCGGGTGAAGCTCGGCTCGATGGTGATCGTAGTGCCGTGGCACGACCCGATGCGGCTTGCGGAGCAGATTGTCCTGCTCGACCACTATTCTGGCGGGCGCTACATTCTGGGCGTCGGGCGCGGACTGGCGCGTAGGGAATTCGAAGGGCTGCGCATTGATCAGAACGAAGGCCGGCGGCGCTTCGACGAATTCACCGAGTTGATCCTGAACGCGTTGGAGACCGGCTTCATGGAAGGCGGCGCCACGGTGAAGCAGCCGCGCCGGGAAATTCGTCCGCGGCCATTTAAGTCGTTCAAGGGCCGCTCGTTTGCGGCTGCCGCGTCGGCTGATTCCGTTCCGGTGGTGGCGCGGCTGGGTCTCGGCATGTTGGTGATCTTGCAAAAGTCGTGGAAGCAAGTCACGGCAGATTTCGATCTCTACCATAAGTGCTGGCAGGAGCATCATGCCGGCACCGAGCCGCCGAAGCCATTCTGCTCCGGTTTCTGCTTTGTTGACGAAAGCGCCGATCGTGCTGAACAACTGGCGCGCAAGTATCTCGACGCGAATTACCGCGCGGCGCTAGACCACTACGAAATTCTCGGGAAGCATTTCGAAAGCACCAAGGGTTACGAGCGCTACGCCGAAATGAGCAAATACATGAATTCAATCGGCGCGGATAAGGCTGTCGAGGACTACATCCAGCTCATGCCCTGGGGCACGCCAAGGCAGGTGCTCGAAAAGTTTGCGGCGATGAAAGACTTGATCGACATGCAGGGCGTGATGCCGAATTTCCATTTCGGCGGCATGCCCTACGAAGAGGCAGAGCGTAACCTGATGTGCTTCGTCAAGCATTGCATGCCGGAACTGAAAAACTGGCCGGCGGCGTCGCTGGAAGAGCCGAAGGAGTTGGCACTGACTGCGGCATAGGAACGCAGGTGACGCGAAAGTTTTGGGAGGGGCTACACATCTCACTGCGGTTTGAAGTATAGGACGGCGAGCGGCGGCAGGGTCAGTTTGATCGAGTAGGGCCGCTCGTTCCATGGAATGGGCTCGGCCATCACGCCGCCTGCGTTACCGACGTCCGTCCCTCCGTAGAAATTCGAATCGGAATTCAGAATTTCGCGGTAGAAACCTGCGCGCGGCACCCCGACTCGGTATTCGCGAACCACAGGCGTGAAATTGCAGACCACGGTGATGAAATCGTCGGCGTTCTTGCCACGCCGTAAGAAAGCCAGCACGCTGGTCGCTGCGTCGTTCACCTCGATCCATTCGAAACCCGACCACTCGAAATCGATTTGGTGCAGCGCCGCTTCTTGCGTGTGCAACTGGTTAAGATAAGAAACCAGCCGCTGAATGCCGCGATGGGGCGGTGAATCCTCCAAAGTCCATTCCACGGACGCTTCGTCCCAAAACTCGCTTCGCTGGGCCAGTTCGCATCCCATGAACATCAGCTTTTTGCCCGGATGCGCGTACATGTATCCGAATAGCAGCCGCAGATTGGCGAATTTCTGCCAATCGTCTCCCGGCATTTTTTCCAGTAGAGCGCGTTTCCCGTGGACCACCTCATCATGCGAAAGCGGCAAGACGAAGTTCTCGTGGAACGCGTAGAGCATGGAGAAGGTCATCTCGGCGTGATGGTATTGCCGGTGAATCGGATCCTGCGCGAAATAGCGCAGAGTGTCGTTCATCCAGCCCATATTCCACTTCAGATCGAAGCCGAGGCCGCCAACGTACGTCGGCCGCGATACCGCCGGCCATGAGGTGGATTCCTCGGCGATCATCAGCGCGCCCGGATGCTGCTCGTGCAGCACTTCGTTCAGACGTTTCAGAAACGCAATCGCCTCCAGATTTTCGCGTCCGCCGTGCACGTTGGGAATCCATTCGCCGGGCTGGCGTGAATAGTCCAGGTAAAGCATCGAAGCCACCGCGTCCACGCGCAAGCCGTCTATGTGATACTCGCCGATCCAGAAGAGCGCGTTGGCCGTCAGGAAATTGCGAACTTCGTTGCGGCCATAATTGAAGACCAGCGTGCCCCAATCGGGATGCGCTCCCAGTCGCGGGTCTTCATGTTCGTACAAATGCGTGCCGTCGAAAAATGCCAGGCCGTGACCGTCGCGCGGGAAATGCGCGGGAGTCCAATCGAGCAGCACGCCGAGCCCCTCTTGATGGCAGCGATCGACGAAATACTTGAAATCGTCCGGCGTGCCGAAGCGGCTGGTCACGGCGTAATAGCCGAGGGTTTGGTAGCCCCACGACGCGTCTAGCGGATGTTCCATGATGGGCATCAGCTCGATATGCGTGAAGCCCATTTTTTTCACGTAAGGAACCAGCTCTTTGGCCATTTCGCGATACGTCAGCCAGCGATTACCATCGTCCGTTTTGCGGCGCCACGATCCGGCATGGACTTCGTAGATCGTGAGCGGAGAGTGCAGCCAATCACGTGTGGAGCGCGCCGATAGCCAGACGGAATCCTTCCATCCGTAGCGGTGCATGTCCCACACCACGGACGCGCTCTTCGGCCGCATTTCCGCGGCAAATCCGTAGGGATCCGCTTTCTGCGACAGGTGGTGCCCGAAACGCGAAAAGATCTCGTATTTGTAAAGCGTTCCCTGCTTGAGCTCTGGGATGAAAAGTTCCCAAATGCCGCTCTCGCCGCGGCTGCGCATGGGATGCGCGGTCCCGTCCCACGAATTGAAGTCGCCGATCACGCTCACGCGCGACGCGTTCGGAGCCCACACGCCGAAATGAACACCTTGCACGCCCGCCACTTCGCGCAAATGCGCTCCCAGCTTTTCGTATTTCTGCAGGTCAGTCCCTTCGCCGGAGAGGTACAGATCGTAGTCGGTCAGCACGGTCGGAAAAACGTACGGGTCGAAGCAGTCATCTTCGCGGCCATCCGCGAACCTGAATCTCCAGCGATAGGAGTCAGTCGCCAGGGGCTGATTTGCCGTCACGCCGATCGCTTGCGCCGGTAAAACCGCCTCGAACAGGCCATCTGGGTGGATTTGATCGGCGGGGAAAGCCTCGCCGCTCGTTTTCCATATGACTTCAGCTTTAGTGGCGCCTCGACGAAAAGCGCGCACCGCTAGTGAAGGTTTCGCGTCGCGCTCGATCCAGTGCGGTCCCAGGACGCGAAACGGATCGCCGTGATTCGCCTGCGCAATCGCTTCTATCTCATCTTCGAAACTGCCGCGAACGCCCGGAGTCTCACCCGATGTCTGTTCCAGCTTTTTCATCGTCGCGAGAAAGCCTACCGCTGCTTTCATTTTCTATCTTACTCGGCCGAACCCACGGCGCAAGCTCTTCGCTGAAACGAGCGTTTCGCCCCCGGGGAAGGTCGGGGTGGTCACATGTGGTACGGACGTACCATTGTGCGGTCACTTACGGGTCGATATAAATATTTTGGCAGGGTTGATCCGCATACCCATGCCTAAGCTCTTATTCTAATTGCGCTTGGACCCATGCCGACTCGAAAAACCGCGGGCAACCGCAAGCCCGCCTCTCGCGCTGCTAAACCTGTGACGTGCAAGGCCAATCCGCCTGCCGTCGAAATCGCCAGTGGGGCAGGTGCGCTGATTTCTTCGGTTAGCGACACAAATTTCGAGCTCCTCTTTTCCAGCAATCCGTACCCGATGCTTGTCTTTCAGGCTAAGACACTCAAGTTCCTGGAAGTAAACGCAGCCGCGGTCAGGGCTTACGGCTACTCCCGCGATGAGTTCCTCCGCATGCGCATCACCGATATCCGGCCCGCGGAGGACATCCCCCGTCTGATGGAGGCGGCGCGAAACGCGACCAAGCCAGCCGCATGCCGGGGGTGCTGGAGACACCGCCGGAAAAACGGCGAGGCATTCGAGGTCGAAGTCACTTCTCAGGGAATCTCGTTCGCGGGCAAGCACGCGGTACTGGCGGTGATCCAGGATGTAACCGCGCGGCGGTCGGCCGAGCGCCAAATCGCCGAACACACCGCGTTTCTCCGAGCTCTCACCGAAAATAATCCCACCGCAATCGTGGCCATCGACATGAAGCGCCGGGTACAAATGTGTAATCCGGCATTCGAGCGACTGTTCGGCTACGCACCGGACGAGGCTCGTGGCCGCACTCTCGAATCGCTGGTCTCGGCGCCGGGGCGCGAACCCGAAACGGTAGGTTTGGTCGAAAATATCGCAAGCGGCGGCAGCATTTGCCTGAAAGCGAAAAGACGCCGGCGCGATGGCCAGATGATCGACGTCCGCATAACCGGCGTACCGCTGGTGGTGAACGGTGAACCGCAGGGCTGCTTCGGAATTTATGAAGACATCACCGACCGCAGCCGCGCCGAAAACGCGCAGCACCTTGCCGAAGAGCGTTACCAGAGGATTTTTGAAAACGCTATCGAGGGCTTTTTCGAGTCCACACCCGCTGGGAAATTCCTGACCGTAAACCCTGCGATGGCCCGTATCGCTGGATATTCGTCGCCTGCCGAAATGATCGCGGGCATTCACGACATCGGAAAACAGCTCTACGTCGATCCGTCCGTCCGCCACGAGGTCATGCGACAGCTGGAAGATAAAGGCGAATTGAACGGCTTCGAGTGCCAGATGCCGCGCAAAGACGGAAGCGTCATCTGGATCTCCATGAACGTTCGCGCCCTGCGCGACGCCAGCGGAAAAATCGTCAGCCACGACGGTACAGCCGAGGACATTACCGACCGCAAGGTCGCTGAACTTCGCCGCCAGGTGAGCACGGAGATCATCCACGCTGTGGGGGCCACCGACAACCTCGACGAACTGCTCG
>JBOGNC010000257.1:0-6114 GCA_050747045.1 Candidatus Acidiferrales bacterium
CGCATTTGCACGGAACGCTTGGTTCCGGCGGCGACACGCTGCAAATGCACACCAGCGGCGGATCGATTCATATTAGTGCGCTGTAAGCCGATGCGACGGGCGAGAAGCACCGTGGGCGAGTATGTGGACTTCTGCTCGCATAACGCGGAGTTACGCGAGGCGAAATATGCCGATGATATTGGGCCTGCGTAAATTGGTGGGCTAGTGGCCCTTGCGGTGGCCCCGCCGCTTGTGCTCTTTCATCACCGTGCGAGCTGCAACTTCTTTAGCTCGCTTCCCATATCGGCCGGATTTCTGCGCGCTTTTCTTGATGTGTTCGTATTGCCGCTGTTCCTTGCTGCTTACGCCTCTAAGACGCTTGCCTTTCGGCATAATGCTCTCCTTCCGCTTCGCTCATCGATCTGAAACTGGGAGCAACGCCAAGTAAAAAAACTGGCAGACCGCCAATGCGATCTGCCAGCCGGAATCATTTAGGCTCGCGCAGCTCTGCCCTTGGCCCCGGAGTCTGCGCTCGCCGCTTGCGCATTGATGGTTTGGGACATCTGTGTGAGTTTCGCGTCGGTTTCCTTCTCTTCGTTCAGCGTCTGCTGCAGCAGCGACGCTGCTTTCGTCTCGCCAAGCTGTTCCGCGAACGACCGTACGGACCCGTAAGCAGCGATCTCGTAATGTTCTACGCGCTGGGCGGAGGCGATGATCGCGGCGTCCTTTACGGCGCCCTTGAAATCTTCGTCGAGGAGTTCACTGCCCTCACCGACGATGCCTTCAATGCCCTTGCACTTTTTTGCCTTGGCCTGTTCGCCCATAGACTCAAAAATCTGCTCCAGGCGCTCAGCGTGGCCCTTCGTCTGTTGCAGGTGGTGCTCAAATCCGCTTCGGAGTTCGTCGGAATCGGCGGCTTTGGCCATCTTCGGCAGAGCCTTGATTAGCCGATGCTCCGCATCATAAAGATCTCGCAACTCGTCGATGTACAATTCCCGCAGGCCCTCAGTCTTGGCCATGATTTGTTCTCCTTTGCTCCCGTCGTCAATCCCACAACGTCGCGCACGTAGAAGGGTCGACAATTCCAAGCTAGCGAGAAAGGTGCGTCGGGCACAATCGGGCCAAAACTGTAGGGTCAAGCCGCGAAGGTGGCAGGGTATCCAGGCGGGAAGACATACTCTCGTAACGCTAGGATCTCCTCGCGTGCGAACTCTTATCTGCCAACCTTGCCGCAAAATAGCCGCAAAGCCCGTGAACACCAGGGCCGGGCGGCGTCGATGAAGAGCACAGAAACACTCCGGGTATCGACGTTCGATAGCTTTTCGAGCTTGACCTGAGCACCAGCCGTTGGAGAGAAACCGCACCGCCGGAAATATCGCCGCCGATCAGATTGGCGTCGTGCCGCTCCAAGTCTGACGGCCGCATCACGGAACGGCCAATCACACGCGCTCTGAATCCACGGGCAAAACGCTCTACTTGGTCCTCGATTCGCTGAACCATATCAACAGTGCCTGCGTGCGGCACATGACAGTAGGCCCACGCGGTATGCTTACCTTTCGGCGCGCGGGTTGGATCGAATAGCGACGGCTGGCTCAAAAGCACGAACGGCTTATCCGCAGGTTCGGGACCCCAAGCAGCTTTTTCCGATTGCGAAATTTCTTCCAGCGAGCCGCCCAAATGCACCGTACCGGCTTTGCTGCACGCGGGCGCATTCCACGGTATCGGTCCGTCGAGCGCCCAATCGATTTTGAAGGCGCCCGGGCCGTACTTGTAATTTTGCAATTTGAAGCGCTCGCTGCCGGAAATCCGTTCTCCGCCAATTTGAAGAAACTGGCGCGGCGTTACATCGCAGATCACGACGGCACTTTCCGGTAAGTCCTGAAGAGATTTGATCCGGGCATTGGTCACGATGTGTCCGCCGAGACGCTCCAAGCACAACGCCAAGGCCTTGGCGATCGACTGCGATCCGCCCACTGCGATCGGCCAGCCGACCGCATGGCACGTGGTCCAAAGCAGCATTCCGAAAGCCGCCGAACCCCACGCGGTAAGCGGCATCATAGAGTGCGCCGCGAGACCGGCAAATGCTGCTCTGGCTTTTCGTGTTTTAAATTTCCGCACGGCGACCGACGCCGCAGGGAAAACCGCATCCCGACCGAATCGCGCAACGAGCAACGGATGCCGCGGCACGCGGGCTGGCCGCAGAATGTCGCACGACAGATCGTCCCATCTCTCGACGAACGGCCGAAATAGGCGGAGCACGTTCGGGCCGTCCGCCGCAAACTGCGCTGAGGTTTCGCTCAGCGATCGCGTGATCAGGATCGCCGCGCCGTCGTCAAACGGATGTGCCAGCGCGGCCTCTGGGTACACCCATCGCAGACCGGACTCTTCTAAATTGTTCCGGCGGAAAAACTCGGAAGAGGCGGCCATCGGGTGCACAGCTGAACAAACATCGTGTACGAAGCCGGGAAGGGTTAGCGAATCCGAACGCGTTCCTCCGCCAATTGAATTTTCAGCCTCGTAGACGACCACGCGGTAACCGGCTTGCGCCATGGTAATCGCGGCAGCGAGGCCATTCGGGCCTGATCCGATCACGGCAGCATCGCCTGGAGTAGGCATCGTTTTGCCTAAGAGGAAAAAAGATGAGCGAACCCTTTATCGCACGTTTACTATTTTCGCGCCATTCTGTCCGGACGATGGCCAACCGCTTCCGCCGTCAGTTATTAAGATATTCTTTCTCGGTTCTTCGCTCAGCTTCCGTGGATGCGCTCGTCATCTCCAGCGTAGCTGAACCAAGACAGTACAACTGCCAAGTCGGACTCTAAAAAGAGCAAAGCCACGAAATGTGACGTTCACAAAATTGAGCTTGCCAGGTCGCGGGGATAACCGGCCTCGCAATGCGGCTGAAGCTTCTTTCGTCTCGGGGCAGCCATATGTTCTCTGCTCCAAGGGGGGGTATTTTCCCTATGAGACGGTAAAGAAAACGCGAATTGGCAGCATCGGGTATTCCCCCTATTCGCCTGACCTTCGCGAGCCATTATATTTTGACTAGCTATGTTCTCCGCGTTCGAGAAATCAGAGCTTTGGCTTAATTTGCGGTGCGATTGGGAGGCCGTCGACTGATGCGTATCTTAATCGTTGACGACCACGAATTGGTGCGAAGCGGTGTGCGCTCAGTATTAGCGGGCCGGCGGGATTACGACATCTGCGGAGAAGCCGTGGATGGGCAAGACGCTGTTGAAAAGGCGAGGCAGCTGAGTCCAGACGTGATCGTCATGGACGTCAGCATGCCCAAACTAAACGGACTCGACGCCACCCGTGAAATCCAGCGAATTCTTCCGCAAACGGCGGTGTTGGTGCTCAGCCAGCACGATTCGCCGGAAATGATGCGTCAAGCACTCAATGCCGGCGCCCGCGGATACGTGGTGAAATCGGCGATTGCGGCGAATCTCGTTTCCGGAATCGAAAAGGTGCGCGGAGGTGAGTTGTTTTTCGACTCCTCCGCGGTGAAACTCCCGCAGGCCAAAGGCGACAAACATCTCGACGTAAAGGAAATTCTACAGCGCAGCGAAGCTTTCGAAAAGGCGCTCCGCGAAAGCGAGGAGCGTTTCCGGTTGACATTCGAGCAGGCCGCCGTGGGCATCGCTCATGTGGCGCCGGATGGCCGCTGGCTGCGCGTTAATCGCAAGCTTTCCGAGATTCTGGGGTACACCCAGGAAGAGGTGCAGGAGCTCACATTTCAGGAACTGACCTATCCTCCCGATCTGCCCGGCGATCTCGCCGAGCTAAGGCGCTTGGTCTCTGGCGAATCAAATCAGTACCTGATGGAGAAGCGTTACATTCGGAAGAACGGCCACTTGGTGTGGGCCAAGCTGACGGTAGCCGCAGTTCGCGACAGCGCTGGCGCAGTGAAATATTTCGTTTCCATTGTAGAGGACATCAGCGCGCAGAAAGACGCCGAAGCGCGCCTGCTCGCCAGCGAAGATCGTCTGCGCGCCCTGCTCGAATTTCAGACCGCGGCGATGAGCAACATGGCCGAAGGGCTCTACACGCTGGACGAAAATGGCCAGGTCACATCGATAAACCTGGCCGCCGAGGCGATGTTCGGCTGGACGAGCGCCGAACTGTTGGGCAAGAACATGCACGACGTGAGCCATTTTAAGCGTCCCGATGGCACGTTGTATTGCGTCGATGAATGCCCTCTCCTACAACTCTTGCATGGCGGACCAGCCGTTCGCGAGCGCGAGGACTTTTTTATTCGGAAAAACGGCACCTTTATGCCGGTGGTCTACAGCGCTTCGCCGATCAGACGCAACGGCAAGGTTGCGGGCGTGGTCGTTGGATTTCGCGACGACTCCGAGCAGCGACTCGTCCGCAGCGCAATGCTGGAAAGCGAACGCCGGCTTCGCGAAACGTTCGATGCCCTGCCCGTGGCCGTTTATACCACGGACGCTCAGGGCCGCCTTACCCATTACAATCCCGCCGCGATCGAGTTTTCTGGCGAAGAGCCAGAACTCGGCACAGACCTCTGGTGCGCCAGTTGGAAATTCTTCCGAGCGGACGGAACCACGCTTTCCCATCAAGAATGTCCGATGAACCTTGCCTTGCGCGGCGAGCAGGTCGAAGACGGAATCGAAATCAACGCCGAGCGGGTCGATGGCACCAAGAGGTGCTTTCGGCTCTATCCCCGGCTTATTCGCGACCGGGAAGAGGGCATCGCCGGCTGCGTGAATATGTTGGTGGACGTCACCGGCCAGAAAGAAGCCCAGCAGGCAAGCGGGTTGCTCGCCGCCATCGTCGATTCCTCCGACGATGCAATCATCAGCAAATCGCTGGATGGAGAGATCACCAGTTGGAACAAGTCCGCGGAGCGTCTCTTCGGCTACGCAGCTACCGAATCCATTGGCCGAAACATGATGATGCTCGTTCCTCCTGAGCGTCGCCAGGAAGAGTTAGGGATACTGCAAAGGATCGGCCGTGGCGAACGTATCAACCATTTCGAGACCGTCCGGAGAAATAAGAACGGAACTGATGTTGAAGTTTCCATCTCTGTTTCGCCGGTAAAGGATTCGGCGGGCCGCGTGGTAGGCGCGTCCGACGTCTCCAGAGACATCTCCGAGCGTAAACGCGCCGAAGAATCCCTCGCTGAAATCGCGCGCCAGCAGAAATCTCTGTTTCACCTTGCCGATCAACTGCAACGCGCCAATTCCATGGAAGAAATTTACGATTCGGCGTTCAACGCCATTTTCGAGGCGTTGGCCTGTGACCGTTCCTGTATTTTGCTGGCAGACGAAAACGGACGGATGGGTTTAGCCAGTTGGCGCGGCCTTTCCGAAGAGTACCGTAAAGCCGTGGATGGTCACTCCGTTTGGAAGCCCAACGATCCGAACCCGCAGCCGGTATGTATCGAAAATGTCGACTTGGCGCAGCTGAGCGGCGCCGTTCGTAAAGTGAAGTCGGAAGGCATTCGCGCGCTAGCCTTCGTCCCTCTGGTTTCCGATGGACAGCTGATGGGCAAGTTTATGATCTATTTCAATTCGGTCCATCCCTTTTCAGACAAGGAGATCGAACTCTGCCTCACCATCGCCCGCGCGCTGGCGTTTGCCATCGACCGAAAGCGCTCTGAGGAGGCGTTGGAGGCCAGTCAGGCGAAGCTCCGAGAAGAGACGAGCGCGCTCGCGAAGGTCAACGAGTGGAGCGCTCGTCTGTGGAGTATTCGCAGCCTTGAACAGGGTCTAGATGAAATGCTCGTCACTGTGATTGACCTCCTGGGAGCGGACAAAGGCATCGTCAATGTATTGGATTCCAAATCGGAAGACTTGCAGATTGCGGTGCAGCGCGGCTTTGACGATGATTTCGTGCAACAGATCCGGGAGGTAAAAGTCACGCCCCATTCCGCATCCGGCCGAGCGTTGAGTCTGCGGCAGCCGGTTGTCGTGGAAGACGTGGAGGCGGATCCCCTGTATAAACCACTTCGTTCCGTGGCTCGATCTGCCGGGTACCGCGCTGTAACCACTGTGCCTTTGATCGGCAGCGATGGAACTGCCCTCGGGTTGGTATCCACCCATTTTGAATCTCCGCATCGGCCCACCGAAAATGACATGCGTCGTCTCGATATGTACGTTCGCCTGGCGGCCG
>JBOGNC010000258.1:0-6066 GCA_050747045.1 Candidatus Acidiferrales bacterium
CGGCTTGGCAAACTAGGAACGGTCGGCGCGGGAGAAAACGGTAATTGGCGGAGACGAAGAAAACTGGGCGGCGACATTCGCTAGCGGTCTATAGCGACCGGCGCGTGCTGCTGATTTTGCTACTGGGTTTTTCGAGCGGCCTGCCATATCTCCTCACCTTCTCGACTCTTTCAGCATGGCTGGCGACGGCGGGAGTGAAGCGCGCGGCGATTGGCGCGTTTGCGCTGGTGGCGACGCCCTATTCGCTAAAATTCCTGTGGTCGCCGCTGATGGACCGCCTGAAGCCACCGCTTCCCCTGGGGCGCAGGCGCGGATGGGGAATCACCATTCAGGCGCTGCTCGTGGCGGCGCTGCTCGGGATGGCGACGTGCGATCCAAAGCGGAATCTGACCGAGATGGCGGCACTCGCAGTGGCGGTGGCGTTCCTTTCCGCGTCGCAGGACATTATCATCGATGCATTCCGCGTGGAATTGCTTCCGCTCGATCTTCAGGGACCAGGCGCCGGAACCTATTCGACGGGCTATCGAATCGCGTGGTTGATTTCTGGAGCGGGCAGCCTGGTGATCGCCGAACGCGCAGGTTGGCACGCCGCTTACGTAACTATGGCGGTGCTCCAAGCCGCATGCATGTTCGTTTTCGTGTTCAGCCCGGAGCCTGCGGCCTCCACCGAAGCGGAGATGGCAAAAGCCGCGGAACGCGAGTCGCTTGGGCGATGGTTCAAGAAGGCAGTGGTTGGACCGTTCGTGGATTTCATGCGGCGGCCGCTATGGCCGGTAATCTTGCTATTCGCGTTCGATTACAAATTGGGCGAAGGAATGGCGGCGATCATGTCCACGCCGCTTTATATCAACTCGCTGCACTTCACCCTCGACGAAATCGCTTTGGTCTCGAAATTTTTTGGTTTTTTCGCCGTAGTTTTCGGAGCGCTGCTAGGCGGCATCGTGACGGTGCGGTTCGGGATTCTGCGTTCGCTCATGATCTGCGGCGTGTCACAGGTGATCGGTAATCTGTTCTATGTGCTGCAGGCGGTGGGCGGACACCGATTGAGCTATCTTGCGATTTGCGTCACCGCGGAGCAGGTGACCTCGGCGATGGCAGGCACGGCGCTGATCGCTTACCTTTCCAGCTTGTGTTCCCCGGAATTCACGGCCACCCAATATGCGCTGCTTTCTTCCCTCACGTTCTTGGGCGCGAAAGTATTCGGGGCGTTTAGCGGATTCTTAGTTGACGCCGTCGGTTGGGTGCGATTCTTCTTGATTGCCACGGGCGCCACCGTGCCGGCGCTGCTGCTGCTCTTGTGGATCATGCGGCGCGAAGGACGAAAAGAGGCGGAAAGTTCGCTCTCGGTGGCGGCGCAGGATTGACTCTCCTCGATTCATAGTCTCAAGGATCCAACTGCAAAATCCAACCTTTTTGACGCAAGGGAAGTGGTAGGATTTGCGCGAGGCGGCGATGTGGGATAGTCCGATTCACTTACTTATCATCCTAATCTGCATCGTGGTGCTTATTCTCGGCACTCGTTACTTGCGTAGGCACTAAGGGTTCCAAAAACTTCCGTGGTTCAAATTACGAACGTTTAACGTGGAGTTATACTTCAATCAGAGAGCGCGTGTAAGTGTGCGCACGCGGGGGAGGGAGAAAGCGGGGACAAGTGCGGCTGCGGCGACTGAAAGATTGCCGGGAGTACACCATCGACGCACAGGGAACCGACATCGGCAGAGTGCGCGGATTTTATTTCGACGATTTGTACTGGACGATCCGCTACATCGTAGTGGCGACGGGCGCGATGCCCGGCGGGCGAGAAGTTCTGATTTCGACCGCGGCAGCGAAGAGCCGGGCATGGGGTCCGCTGCACATCCGGGTGAATTTGAGATGGGAGCAGGTAGAGCGAGCGCCGAGCGTCAATCTGCGGCAGCCGATTTCGCGGCAGTCGGAGATCGAGCAACACAATCACTACGGCTGGCCATACTACTGGGATCAGCGCGCGGCGAACGCGGATATCGAAACCCATTTGCGCAGCAGTGAGGAAGTAACTGGCTATAAGGTTGCGGTGGTCGATGGAGAAATTGGGAAGGTGGAAGATTTTCTGCTCGACGACGCGAATTGGAAGATTCGCTGGGCGGTCATCAACACCGACGGGTGGCTGATGGGCAAGCGGGTGCTAATTAGTCCACGGTGGATTCGGCAGGTGGACTGGGCGAACCGGACGATGGACGTCAATCTGTCGCGCGAGCAGATCAAGGACAGCCCCAAGTGGGATCCCGATAAGCCGGTCAATCGGAAATACGAACTGCAGCTCCACAAGCATTATCAGTTGCCTCCCTACTGGACCGACATTTGCGACGAATCGGGGGAGACGTAAGTTCGTTAGCCCGTCGCACCTGCTAACTGGCCCAAATCGCGGCCCAAAATGGCAAAAAATGGTCTTTAAGCGCGGTTTGGAGTGGCGTTTTGGTGTAACGACGTTGCATCAGTTGCTGAGGCTTTTTGAATAAATTCTTCGTTCAATTACGTCTGCGGCGCATCCGGTTTTTGGGGCTCGGCACGCTCCTTGAGCGAGC
Source organism: Candidatus Acidiferrales bacterium (assembly GCA_050747045.1). Lineage (GTDB taxonomy): Bacteria > Acidobacteriota > Terriglobia > Acidiferrales > UBA7541 > Palsa-295. The sequence goes on from JBOGNC010000258.1 coordinate 2,562, forward strand.
GGATTTTCGCGGCGTTGATCGGCATCATGTGCCCGGACAGAACGGCGCGAATTCCCGCTGATCCGATGGTCAGCAACCGATCGCCCTCCGCGAGAACGGTGTCAGGACGGGGCAGGACGACCCCTCCGTCACGCACTACGCCGATGATTTCGAGCGGGCCGCCCTTCGCTTCGGCGTAGACGTCTTTGATTGTTTTTCCTACCAGTGAGCTTTCGGGTTTCAGAGCTCCAACGCTAAGTTCCCTGCGTCCGGGCATGCTCACGGGAATTCCGGAATCGAGCAAGGCGACGAGGTCGAGGTGTCCGATGCCAGGGACCCGAACGCGATTTCGCGAGCTGAGGATGTGGAGCGCGAGCTGAACATTCTGCTCGTAGCGGGCAGGAGAGTCCTCAGGGGAAGGGACTTGGGCTTCGTAGAGGCTGCGATATTTAACGTACTGCGAAAGCCTTGTCTGGATGATGTAGCTGACGACTACAGCGAAAGTGGCGGCGGGAAGCAGGTGGTAGCCGCCGGTCATTTCGGTAACCATTATGAGAGCGGCGATGGGTACGCGGGCGGCGGCGCCAAAAACCGCCAGCATGCCCACCACGGCGAACATTCCCGAGGGCAAGTGGCCGATTGATGCGAAAGCGGCACCGAGCATGGCGCCCAGAAATAGCGTGGGGGCGAAAACGCCACCCGATCCCCCGGAGGATACCGTGGCAGCAAAAGCGATCATTTTCAAAAAGAGCAGAATGACCAGAATGTGAAGCACTAAGTGTCCATCAATGGCTTCTTGAATCCAGCCGTATCCTCCGCCGAGAACTTGCGGAAACTTCAGCGCGAGCAGCCCGACGCAGAGTCCACCAATGGTTGTGTTGAGCGTGGGAGGTGTGGGCAGCGCGCGGAACGCGTCGCGAAGCCCGTAGAAGACGACAGGAAGAAGAGTGGCTACCAGTCCTGCGGTCACGCCAAGCACGAGGAACCATAGGTAGCCCGACGGAACAATGTGAGTCTGTCCAGAAGGAAAATAAAAAAGAGGCTGCCAGCCAACAAAGAAGCCGTCGATTGCATAGGCGACGACGGAAGCCAGTAAAGTGTAGAGCAGCGCGCCGCCTTCGAATGCCATCGTCCCGTAGAGCACCTCGACCGCGAAAAACGCGGAGCCAACCGGGGAACGAAATATCGCGGAGAGACCAGCGGCCATTCCCATCAGCACCAGCAGGCGCCTATCTTCGTCATTACGGTGCCCGAAGGTTGCATAGAAAGAGCCGAATCCGGCGCCGATGAGGGCTATCGGGCCTTCGCGTCCAGCGGAGCCGCCGGAGCCGATGGTGATTGCCGAAGCGACAAGCTTTATGGGCGCGACGCGCGCGCGAATGAAACCGCCGGTGCGATGAAAAGCCTTCACGGCGGTGTCCGTGCCGTGCCCCTCGGCTTCCGGCGCGAAGGTGTAAACGATGAGGCCAGAAATGAGTCCACCGATTGTGGTGGCCACAGGAATCAGCCAGAGGCCGTGCGGTCCGAAATGCTGCCGAAGGACTCCTCCTTCCGCCGGCAGACTTGGAGGGTGATAACCAGCAATGGCGACGAGGAAGACACGCTTGCATAGCCGGAGCGCCCACATGAATAGCTGGGCTGCCAGTCCTCCGACGACCCCCAGGGCGACAGCTTCGGCGAGCAGCCTCGGTTCGCTTTCTCTGGCCATGAGCCTCCCGGTGCAGCGAGCTACAAGCAAAGCCGAAAGTGCGCGGCCAACATCAATGGTGAACCCACGTGCGAGTTATATTCCATACGAAATTGAAAATGCGGAAAATAAAATACTGGAGACGCGATTCGGGCGGCAGAGACCCACGGCGCCGAAATCGAGGCGGAACAAGGTTCCGCCCCAGACCTTAGTTATCGTTTAGCCATCGAAAAATTCCGTTGAGCGCGATCAGTTGCCGCGCATGCCTTTGATCCACTCAACGGTCTTTTTCAAGCCGCCGAAAGTGTAGAAGTGCAGGGCTCCGATGGCAAAGGGCATGGCAAACGGGTCGCCGCTGGGGGCTTCGGCCAGAAGTTCGCGAATCACCGGTTCGGGATCGCGTTCGGTGAGCAGCTTGCCGAATGATGACGACTTGGTGAGCGCGCGAATAGAATTGCCTACGCCGCAGTGCATCGCGTAGCGCGTGAGAGTGGCGATGCCGGCAGGGCCGGCGAGGCCGATGCGCACCGGCAGATCGACTCCGAGACGGCGGATGTGACGCAGCCACTGAGCGATGGGCTGGCCTTCGAAAACGAACTGGGTGACAACTTGGAGTTCGAGGCCGATGCTGCGGCCGTAGTTCATCTTCGTGACCATCGATTCACCCAGCACCTGCTCGGCGATGGCAGGATGACCTTCAGGAAAGCCGCTGATCCTGGCGCGCTTAACGTTGTGCTTTTGCAGCAGGCCAGATTGCATCACTTGAAGAGTCGAGTCGTAGGGGCCGAGCGGTTTTTCGCGCTCTCCGCCGATCAACAGGAAGCGATCGATGCCCTCAGCGACAAAGCGGCTAAGAAGATCGTCGAGCTGCGCGGCGCTTTCGAAGTGGCGGGCGCCCATGTGCGGAACAGGATATAGCCCGGCGCGGCGAAGTTTGCCGGCGGGTTCAACGGCCTTGACCGGATCTTCGCCAGGAATCCACGTCAAATAGACTTCGGTTTCGGGGTCGAGGCGCTCAACCGCGCTATCGACGATTTTTTCGTTCGTGGGACTGATTTCCACGGAATAGCCGCGCAACAGCGCGGCGAGATGGGGCGTGCTTGTGGCTTGCTCGTTCATGATGCTCCTAGATTGATATCGTGATGTTAACCGCAGGCTCGCCGCGCCAGCAGAGCGACTTTCTCTCGCCGCCTCTCAAGCCGCCGTTTTCCGGAGAGGCCGCCACCCAGAAATCAAAAGACACAGTTTGCGGAAAAAGCCGGAGTCGGTCAAGCCTCACCAGAGGCAAGCGAATCCGGCAGCTGCCCCGCTAGATTTTCAATCCACCTGTAGAGTATAGCGCCGCGGGCGCGCGAAGATGTGACGAGTACAGAAATTCAAGCAGGCGTATGGCTGGAATGTGCCTTGGAGATTTGTTCGCGCGTGCCTCGAGAACTCGGTTTTAACCCGCAGGTAACATCATTCGACAGCGTTCCAGAGCGAATCGAGGCGACGCGTCTAAAGCAGACAGTGTCGCTTGCGGACCTGTCAAGCTCCACTTGGAACCCGTGTAAATAGCACATCTTAAGTCACTTAAGTCTGGCTGGGCGCGCGGTGCGCTGGGCAGAGCGGGTGCTGTTTCGGGCATAGATGCGGCGTACTCCAGTCAACATTGCCGCAGCGGATGCCGATACGTTTGGCTGAGGGACGCCATGGCCGTTCGACGAGCATTACAACTGGATCCGACGCTGCGGAGCGTGGAGTCGCGGGATTTCGAAGGGGGACTGCGGCGGAAGATCGTGGGGCAGGACGAAGCGGTGCAGGCGGTAGTGGACCTGTACCAGGTGTTCCGCGCGGGGC
>JBOGNC010000259.1:0-6004 GCA_050747045.1 Candidatus Acidiferrales bacterium
CAGCGGTATCCGCACCCAGCAATCCCTGCTGTTCCCCCAGAACAGCCTCTGCCTGATCTGCGATTACTCGCTTTCCGACTTTAATGTTACGAATCGGTTTACGGCCGCAGTCGTCTACGACCTTCCTCTCGGCCAAGGAAGGTTGTGGGCGCCTAAGAATGTATTCGTGAATGGAGCGCTCGGCGGCTGGCAACTTTCAACCATCGCCACCCTGCAGTCCGGTACTCCCGAAACCATCACGACCGGCTTTAATAATTCCAATACCGCGCTCGGCGGGTATTCAGTCGACAGGCCCAATGCAGTTGCCGGCGCCCTCGTGAACGCGAGCTCCCGGACACTCCAGCATTGGTTGAATCCCGCGGCCTTTGCTGTAGCGACTCCTGGCACGTTCGGAGATTTGGGCCGCAACAGTTACGTCGGCCCTGGCATTGTCAACTTCGATGCCGCCATCCACAAGGACTTCCGCATGCCGTTCGCTGAAGATCAACGACTGGAGTTGCGCGCTGAGGGGTTCAACGCTTTCAATCACCCCAATTGGGGTAATCCGTTCGCGAACCACAACGTTTCGTTTTTATTCGGCCGAATCCTTGGGACGTCGACCTCCATGCGTGAACTGCAATTCAGCGTAAAATACGTGTTCTAGAAGATCGTTCCGGAAATACTTGCATGATAGCGGCAATGAGGGCATCGACGACCGGCGCCCGTGGTGCCGCCTCTTCAGACGCACCGCGATATTCGAATGAGGAGACTGGGGCAGATGATCCAAAAGCGCAGTTTGGTAATCTTGACAATCTTGGTTTTCGGCTTCAGCGCCGCCGCAACGGCGCAGCTCGGGATGTTCTCCAAGCAGCAAATCATCGAGTTTACGCCCGACTGGCACGGCCCGCGCTTTCCCGATGGCCGCCCGGACGTTCCCGACTCGGTTTTGCAGCGCCTGAAGGACGCGACGGCCGAAGAAGCGTGGGAAGTGCTGATGAGAGCGGGCTATCGCAATCAGTTCGAGGCCGGATGGACGGTGATCAATCACTCGAACCAGCGACTGATTGGTCGGGCGGTGACGGCGGTCTACATGCCCTATCGGCCGGACGTGGATTCCGTGATCCGGGCGAACGGCAAGAAGGAGGGGCGTGTCGGATTTGGAGAAAATTCCTGGATTATTGACACGCTGAAGCCCGGCGACGTGATGGTGGTGGATGAGTTCGGGAAGATCACGGACGGCCCTCTGGTTGGCGCGAATCTCGCCACCTCGATCTTCACCAAGAGCCACAACGGGGTGATCTTGAACGGGGCGCTGCGGGACACGTCGGAAATTGAGCAGATGAAGAACTTCGAAGTGTTCTGCCGGGGAACGGACCCGTCGTTTTACCATAACGTGATGCTGATGGGAATCGACGCACCAATCCGAATCGGCAAGGCCACGGTGATGCCCGGAGACATTGTTGTGAGCGACCCGGAAGGCATCACCTTTATTCCGCCGCAGCTCGCGGAAAAAGTGGCTGACCACGCCGAGCTCGACCATCTCGTTGACGACTGGGGCGAGATGATGCTGCGCGAGCAGAAGTACACGCCGGGCCAGATCGACGGCCGATGGACGAACCAGATGATCGGGGAATTCAACCAGTGGGCGGCCTCGAAGGGCTCGAGGCAGCGGCTTCCGGAGCGCTGAAGCTGCTGTGAGGCGGCCTCTTGCCGACAACCGACGGGCGGCCAGAGGGCCGCGTCCTACAGCGAACACACGCCTAAGAGGAGCGCAATATGACCATGGATCGAAGGACAGTCTTGGGGGCGGGGGCTGCAATTGCCGGAGGGGCGGCTCTCCCATCGCTCTCGGGCGCCATTCAAGGCGCGACGACGCCGTACCAGCGGCCCAAGCTGAAGATCACTGACATTCGCACCGCCATGGTGGTGGTGCATGGGCCCCAGGCGCACGTCCGAATTTACACGGACCAGGGCCTGACCGGCCACGGCGAGTCCACCGACGCCGCGATAGGCACACCTCCTCTGATCAACAGCTTCCGGCGCTTTCTGATCGGGAGGGACCCGCTGAACCCCGATGCCATCTGGGAATCGCTCAGGCAGTTCGGCGTTTTCGCCGGAGCGCAGGGCGGGCAGTACACCACGGCTCTCAGCGCGCTCGATATGGCTCTTTGGGATCTGGCGGGCAAGGCGCTCAACCTTCCTGTCTACCAGCTTTTGGGCGGCAAATTCCGGGATAAGGTGATGATTTACTGCGACACCGATATGCGTGCTCCTATAGGCGCCGAGCCCGAACGTAAGATACCCTGGGTTACCGAGAATGGATTCAAGGCGTGCAAAATCGACGTCGACGACTTCCGCGATCCGAACCGGTGGGACCGCGTTAACCGCACCGCAAATAATTATGAGATCGACCGCATTGTTAAGTGGATCGGAAATATCCGGAACATGCTGCCCAAGCAGATCGAGCTGGCCGTAGACATGCACGCATTCTACGACGCGGCCACCGGGAAGCACGTTGCGCAGGCCGTGGAAGAGTTCCGCCTGCTCTGGCTCGAAGAGCCGGTGCCGGCGGAGAACGTCGATGCAATGGCGGAGATCCGCCGCTCGACGAAGACCCGCATCGCTTGCGGTGAGAACCTCTACATGCGCTGGGGATTCACGGATCTCCTGCACAAGCAGGCGGTCGATATCATCCAGCCCGATTTCCAAAAAACCGGCGGCTTGTCGGAAGCGCGCAAAATCGCGAACCTGGCGGAAGCTTATTACATTCCGGTCGCACCCCATTGCGTCGTTTCGCCGATTGGCGTCATGGCAACGGCGCACGTGTGCGCTACGATTCCGAATTTCCTCTGTTGTGAGTGGCACTGGATCAACTATCCGGATTACTGGAAGAACTGGGTGAAGGAAGGCGAAATTATTGAGCAGGGATTCGTCACACCTCCCGACCGGCCCGGCATCGGTGTCGAGATGAACGAGGAAGTGGCGAAAAGGGCCCAGATGCGCGGCACCACGTGGTTTGAGCCGAACGGCGCTTTCACCTACGCGTAAATGCGCGATGACGGACCGGAAATCAAAATTCTTTCCGAAGGAGAAATTGACGGTGAGATGGATTGAGCGCGCGGTTCGAAAACGGCTCGCGGTGGCATGGGCAGCTTCCGCGATACTGCCCCTTGCTCTTATGATCGCTGGCCAGGCGGTCTTCGGTCAGGCGAAAACAGAAATCCCTCCTCTGGTTCCGGGCGCAAAGCAAGTAACCGTGGAGCACATTAAAATTCACGGTGAATCACTGGAGGGTAATCTCGAACGTGACGCTGTAGACCGCGATGTGATCGTATTCCTTCCGCCCAGCTACTACAAGGACAAACATCGCCGCTATCCCGTGGTGTACGCGCTGCACGGCTATTCCATTGGCGCCGAACAATGGACTCACGAAATCCACGTTCCCCAGGGTATCGAGGGAGCCTTCGCCAACGGCAGCAGGGAGATGATCGTTGTGTTGCCGGACTCGAAGACGATCTACGGCGGCTCGATGTATTGGAGCTCGGTCACCACCGGCGACTTCGAGCGGTTCATCGACCATGACGTGGTAGCCTACATCGACGCCCACTACCGCACAATTCCAACTCGTCTGAGCCGGGGACTGGTGGGCCATTCAATGGGCGGATACGGCGCGATGCGGATCGGAATGAAGCATCCCGACGTGTTCGGCAGTCTTTACGTGATGAGCGCCTGCTGCCTCTCGCCGATGGGCGCAAGATCGGCAAACCCAGCCTTTGAGAAAGCCAGGGCATCAGTTGAGAAGGAGCTAGAATCAGTGAAAACGCCCGGCGAAGCGGCAGGATTGCCGTTTTTTGCTCGTGCAATGCTCGCCTCGGCCGCTGCCTGGTCGCCCGACCCCAAAAATCCGCCGCTTTATCTTGACCTGCCGATGAAAAATGGTGTGCCCCAACCCGGTGTGATCGCCAAATGGACGGCGAACGCGCCCCTCGCGTTGATCGATCAATACATCGACAATTTGCGCCAGTATCACGCCATCGCACTCGATGTAGGAGATCAGGACGGCTTGCGGTTCGATATGATCAAACTGCACCAAATTCTCGACAATTACGGCATCAAGAGCAGCTTCGAGATATATCACGGCACCCATACCAGCCACGTCGCTTACCGATTTCAGAACCACGTGATCCCGTTCTTCAGTCAAGAGCTGTGCACGGCGCACTGTCAATAGAAACGGCGAGTTATCCGAAGGGGGATAAATGAAACGTCGCGAATTCGATTCCGCATCGATGGCGCTTACCGCCGGCGTGGCCGCAAGATCAGCTCGGGCTCAGGCCGGGGGGCGAAGCATCGATTGAAATCCCGATTGATGACCCGCGGGACGAGTTGCTCCGGAATCCTGGCGTGATACGCTGTCGCAAAGCGGCCCTCATTCCGGCAGCATGATCTGGCCGTTAACCTCGAACGCGCCGCTGACCGACCGTGCGCCGCTCCCGGGCTGACCGCCCTCGACTGAGACGGTGTACTTGCCTTGCGCCACAATCCGGTCTCCGGCATCAGTGACCATGCTGAGATCGCGGCGACTCAGGTGAAATCTGATAACTCGGCTGCCGCCCGGCCCGAGGTGAACACGCTCGAACCCACGAATAGCGCGGATTGGCGCGCCTGGCACATCGGGAAATTTCAGGTAGAGCTCTGTGACTTCATCCCCCGCGAGCTTCGCCGTGTTTGTCACCCCCACTGACACCTCCAGCGGAACGCCGGCACTAATCGCTGAATTCGATAGACGCAGGTCGCCATAACTGAACCGTGCATAGCTCAGGCCATATCCAAAGGGCCAGAGCGGCTCGCCTTTGAAGTAGCGGTACGTGCGGCCCGCCATAGAATAGTCTTCGAATGGCGGTAATTGCTGCACATGCTTGTAGAAAGTAACGGGCAGGCGGCCGGCTGGATCATTCTTGCCGCTCAGGGTCTCGGCGATAGCGGCCCCGCCTTCTTCGCCTGAATACCAAGCTTCAAGGATGGCGTCAGCGTGCTCCTTCTCCCAATTGACGGCGAGCGCACTACCGTTCATCAGCACCACCACGAGCGGCTTTTGGGTGGCGGCCACGGCCCGCACAAGGTCTTCCTCGGGCTCCGGCATATCGAGGCTTGTACGGTCTCCTCCAAAGAATCCGGGCAGGTTAACGGGCATCTCCTCGCCCTCCAGCCGGCTGGTGATGCCAACAACCGCGATGACCACGTCCGCATTTCGCGCGGCCGCGATAGCTGCCGGATCGGGCGCATTATTTACAGGAGCCCAGACGAGTTGCGCTTCAGGCCTGCCCCCGGACGTTTGGGCGTACACAACGTCTAACTTTAAAGGCTGCCCCTTCTCGAGATAAACCCGGCCCACGTTGCCGCCCGAGCCGAAAAGCTGAGCAACGGTTCTATCGCGCAGCGACACGCGCGCGAATCCGTTGGCCTTGACTCCGAGCAGATACTCGCCGGTCCTCTGCGGATTCAGGAAGCCGATCCACTCCACCGCCAGCCCAGGCTTCCCTCTCACCTGCTCGGGAAGGTTACCGCCGTTGAGATCAATTGAGCGTTCGGTGCGCGAGGTAACCGGTGCAGGTCTGGGCGCTCCCGGTTCAAAGCGGACTCCGGTGCTGTACGATGCCTTGAGACCGGGCTGACCGTCTGGGGTCGTCAGCACCGACGCGGGCACAGGTTGCCCTGTTTGGTTAGAAAGAAATTGGGTTCCAGGGACGTAGGTGATCTGCACGTTCGGGAATTCGGCTTTCATACCTTCGAGCATGCTCACCGTGTGCGTAGGCTGGCCCGTGTAATTGCCGAGCAGCACTGCGGTTTGATCCGCAAGCGGGCCGACAATGGCGATGCGTTTGACCGATGGCTTCAGCGGCAGCACGCCGTCGTTCTTCAGCAGCACCATCGACTCGTTCGCGAGCCTGAGCGCCAGAGCGCGATGCGCCGCGCTGTTGAGCTGCTTCGGATCAATGTGGTCATACGGCACCATCGAAGGCGGATC
>JBOGNC010000260.1:0-6000 GCA_050747045.1 Candidatus Acidiferrales bacterium
TGCGCCTCTTTGAAATCGGAAAAGCCTACGCGCTTCGCGATGGTGAACCCGCCGAGACGCGCATTCTGACGCTGGGCGCCACCGGCCTCGCCCGTGAAAAAACCATCCACGAACCCGCCCGCGAATTCACATTCACCGATCTGAAAGGCGATCTCGACGTCATCGGTGCACTCGCCGGCGGCTTTGCCTGGAAATCGGGCGGTCCGGCCTGGCTTGCGGCTTCACGGGCAGCTCAAGTCGTGATCGCGCCCCAAAGTTCGGCCGCGAGCGCGAATGATAATGCCGGTGCCGCGGGCCAGCTCGCACGCAACCTCGCGGACAAGCTCAAGATTCGCCAGGAGATCTTCCTCGCCGAAATCAATCTCGAAAGCTTGCTCGCGGGGATCGAAACCGCGCTGGCAAATCTGAAATTCTCGTCCATTCCGCGCTTTCCGGTAGTCGAGCGCGATTTCTCGCTGCTGCTCGCCGATGGCATCCGGTTTTCGCAAGTGGCCGATTTGATTCGCACGCTCGATATTTCGGAACTGCGCCGTATCGAACCCGCCGATCTCTTCCGTGGCGGCCAAATCCCGGCAGGAAAATATTCGTTGATGATTCGCGTGATCTTCCAAAACCCGGACGCCACGCTCACTGACGCGCAAGTCGCCGCGTTCTCCTCGCGCATCGTTTCCGCCCTCGAACAGAAGCTCGGCGCTGCCCTCCGGGCCACTTAATGCGCAGCACAATCGCGATTGCACGACAGCGGCGAATAGCCCACAATGGCCGCACACCAGCCAAGTCGCAGGCGGGAGCCGAACGTGAAAGTCGATATCTACGATCAGAGCTACAGCATCAATTCCGGAGAAAATGAAGAATACGTGAAGGAGTTAGCCGCCTACGTCGACGCCAAGATGCGCGAGATCGCCGAAACCACTCGCATGGTTGACTCGCTGAAGGTCGCGGTGCTCGCGGCCCTGAACGTCTCTGACGAGTTGCTCACCCTGCGCCGCCGCCAACATGATCTCGAGGGCCCTCTGCGCCAGCGCGTCGAAAAATGCGTCACCATGGTCGAGCGCGCCCTCGAACAATCGAATTGACTCTCCGGTATGGCCTGCGGACACGGTCTCGGCCCTCGATCCCGGGCAAGGATTGGGTGCTCGTTGATTCTCGCGCCGCCACCCCCGAACAACCCGTTTGTATCACTCGACATCTGCTATATGATCGAACCATTGTGTCAGGCGGGTTTCTGACGAATGCGTAAACGCGGCCCAATTCGATTTTCACTCGCTACCATCGCGCTGCTGCTGATGCCGCTGCTGGTGGTTGCCACCACCGCCGGGTCGCTCTGGCATCACCACGCGCGCTCTGACGAAGCAAGCTGCCCCATCTGCCACATGAGCCACCAGCCAATCGTAACCACGCTCGTCGCGGATAGCGCGCCCAGTATTGCCCCCCTCGGCAGACAGCCAGAGGTTCAGGAACCATCTGACGCGCCAGCTCCTTCGCTGCCGCGCGTTCCGGCCCGCGCTCCTCCTGCCGCCTAAAGTTCCCGCCAATTCCGTGCCGCTTTTGTACTTTCGCGGCGGTATACCGACTGACGTGTTTCTTTTTTCCGAGGGCTGAAAGCCTATGCGTGTGCATCGTGTGCGTTGTGCATTGCTAACACTCGCCGTATCTGTGGCCGGAGCTTGCCTCGCCCCGTGTCTCTCTGCGCAGAACCTCTCCAATGTCCAAGGACCGGTGCGAATTACTCTAGATGAAGCGATTCAACTGGCACTGCAACACAATCATGCGCTGCTAGCTGCCCGCACCACCATCCAGCAAAGTAAAGCGGAGGAAATCACAGCCAACCTGCGACCGAATCCGGTGCTACTCGGCGACGCATTGTATATTCCGTTTTTCCAGCCGAGTGAATTCAGCTCCAACTATATGGACAACACGGCGGAATTCGATCTGGGTCTCAGTTATCTCTTCGAGCGCGGGAAAAAGCGCCAGCATCGCTTGCGCGCGGCGCAGGACCAAACCGCCGTCACGCGATCGCAAGTGGCGGATGACGAGCGCAGCCTGGCGTTTCAGGTCGCCAGTCAATTCATCGCTGTGCAGCTTGCCGAATCGGCGCTCGATCTGGCGCAGCAAGACCTCAAAAGCTTCCAGAACTCGGTCAACATCAGCCAAGAACGCTATCGCACCGGCGATATCAGCGACGACGACTTCCTGAAAACCAAGCTGCAGCTCTTGCAGTTCCAGACCGATGCTTCCCAGGCGCAACTCGCGAAAGTACAAGCGTTGAACGACTTGCGGCAGCTGCTCGGCTACGACTCGGTCTCCGCGAATTACGATGTGGCCAGCTCATTCGATTACGTCCCACTGAAAGGGAATCTCGAGGATTTTCAAGCGCAGGCCTTAAAAATGCGTCCTGATCTCCGGGCGGCGCAACAGGGCATCACCGCCGCGCAGAGCCAATATGGACTAGCTAAGGCGCAGGGCAAACAGGACGTGACTGGGCAGCTGAGTTACACGCATACGGCAGCAATAAATAGCGCGTCGATTTACGGCCAGATTCAAATTCCGATTTTTGACCGCAATCAGGGCGAAATCGCACGCGCCGGTTATGCGATTACGCAGGCGCAACAGCAGGAGCAGGCAGCCGCCGATCAAGTGCTCACCGATGTGCGCGACGCCTATGAAGCCGTGCAGAGCAACAACCAGGTGATTCAGTTGTACCGGTCCGGCTATCTCGACGAAGCCAAGCAGGATCGCGATATCAGTGAGTACGCGTACCGGCGCGGCGCCGCCAGCCTGCTCGATTTTCTCGACGCCGAGCGCAGTTATCGCGCGGCAGAGCTTGGCTATCGCCAGTCACTCGCGTCCTACCTCACTGCGCTCGAGCAGCTTCGCGAAGCGGTTGGAACCAGGAGTTTGCCATGAAAACGAATACGGCAGGGCGGCATCGCTTTGAAATCGCTGCGTGCATCGCGCTGGGTCTTGCAATTGCAGGTTGCAGTTCGAACCAAACGCGCAGTGCCAACGAGATGACATCGTTTTCCGCGCGCCAGCCCAAGTCTTTCACTCCCCAGCTCTTTTCTGTTCCCGAAAACCAAATGTCGCACGTTCAAGTCGTAACCGTTGAGCCCACCACCTTGACGCGCCACCTCAGGCTTACCGGCTCGGTCACCTACAACGCCTTCAAGACTACGTCGGTTATCACCCAGGTCGGCGGACCAGTGGCGCGGATTTTGGTGGTTCCTGGGGAACACGTTACCGCCGGCCAGCCCATGCTCCAGGTATCCAGCCCCGATTACTCGCAGTTGCTGGATACCTATTTGAAAGCGCGGGATACGTATCGCGTAGCCAACATCAATTATGCACGCGCTCAGGATCTGTACCAGCACAACGCCATCGCCCAACGCGACCTGCTGCAGGCCGAATCCGATCGCGATCAGGCGCAAGCGGACCTGAACGCCTCTGAGCAAAGCTTGAAAATCTTGGGCGTCAAAGATCCGGACGGCCTGGCGAAAGCTCCTTCTTCGGCTGACATCCCGGTACTGGCGCCGATCAGCGGAGAAGTGGTCGAGCGCATGGTATCGCCAGGACAAGTGGTGCAAGCAGGACAAACGCAGGCGTTCACCATTTCCGACATGCGCACCGTGTGGGTGCTTGCGAACGTATATCAGGGAGACTTGGCGTACGTGCACCAGGGCGATAACGTGGTGGTGCAAACGGATGCGTATCCGCAAAACTTCCACGGAACAATCTCCTACATTTCCGCGGCTCTAGATCCCAACACACGCACGCTGCAAGCGCGCATCGTCGTCGATAATCCCAGCGAAAAACTGAAAAAAGACATGTACTGCACTGCCGTGATCACTGCCGGCGTGATCCGCAAAGCCATCGCCGTGCCCGATGCCGCTGTCTTGCGCGACGATCAGAATAATCCTTTCGTCTACGTGCTCAGCGGGACGCATGAATTCGGTCGTCGGCCGATCACGATCGGCAACAGCCAGGATGGAAAAACCCAGGTGCTCAGCGGACTGGCACCGGGAGACAAAGTGGTCGGTTCCGGCAGCTTGTTTCTGCAGTTTGCCAACTCATTCCAGCAATAAGGCGGTCGAACTTAGATGATTCATCGCGTCGTCCAATTCGCGCTTCGGCAAAGATTCCTCGTTCTGATTCTGACCGCATTGATAGCGGTGGCCGGCGCGATCTCGTTTCAGCGCATGCCGGTGGATGCCTATCCCGATCTCTCTCCGCCGATGGTTGAGATCATCACGCAATGGCCGGGCCACGCCGCGGAAGAAGTCGAGCGGCTCATCACCCTGCCGATCGAAATCGAAATGAACGGCGTGCCCAAACTCGACGTGCAGCGCTCCATCTCGCTCTACGGCCTGTCGGACGTCACTCTCACGTTCGACGAAGATACGGACAACTATTTCGCGCGCGAGGTGGTCTTCCAGAGATTAAGCGACGTGTCATTCCCCTCGGGCGTTACCCCCAGTGTCGCGCCGCTTTCCAGCCCTTCTGGGCTCGTCTATCGTTACGTGCTCGAAAGCCCCGATCGCACTCCGCAGGAGCTGAAAACTTGGCAGGACTGGGAGATCTCGCGCGCCTACAAGCAAGTCCGCGGGGTCGCTGACGATTCGGGATTCGGCGGCACGGTCATGCAATACCAGGTACTCCTCGATCCGGCGCGCCTCTTCAGCTACCACGTCACAATTCCGCAAGTCATGCAAGCGCTCGCCGCCAATAACTCTAATGCCGGCGGCGGATTCTATTCCCAAGGAGGCCAGTTTTATTACGTTCGTGGCATCGGCTTGCTGCGCGACACCAAGGATATCGGCGACGTCATTGTCGGCTCGCAAAATGGCGTGCCCACCTTCGTCCGCGATATCGGCAATGTTGTGATCGGTGGCGCACCTCGCCTTGGCGAATTCGGATTCAACAAGACCGACGACGCCGTCGAAGGCGTGATCATGATGCTGACGGGCGAGCAGACGCAAAACGTGCTGAAAGGCGTCGAGGCCAAAACAAAGGAACTAAACCAGCACATCCTGCCGCCGGACATTAAAGTCGTGCCCTTCTATGACCGCAGCGACCTCGTCCGCCTGACCACCGACACCGTTGAGGGAAACCTGGTCCGCGGCATGATTCTGGTACTCATCGTCCTCATTTTCTTCCTGGTCAGCGTCCGCGCTGCTGTAATCGTGGCGCTCACGATTCCGCTGGCGTTGCTTTTCTCCTTCATCGTGCTGCACGCACGCGGCGTGGAAGCCAACCTGCTTTCCATCGGCGCCATCGATTTCGGAATCATCATCGACGGCACGCTCGTGATGGTCGAAAACATCTTCCGCGAACTCGGCCAGCGCGAAGGCCAGCAATACGACCTTCACGAAGTCCTGCTCGCCGCAGCAAAAGATGTCGACCGTCCGATCTTTTATTCCATTGCTGTGATCATTGCCGGATACATCCCCATCTACGCGCTTACCGGCCCCGCCGGGAAACTCTTCCATCCGATGGCGGACACGATGTCTATCGCGCTGGTCGGTGCGCTGTTGCTCACGCTGACCCTTGTGCCCGTGCTTTGTTCTTACTGGTTTCGCAAAGGCGTGCACGAACCTCGTAATAAGCCATTCGAGTGGATAAAATCCCGCTACGCCTCAATTCTGGACTGGTGCCTGGACCGCCCGAAGACAACCATCCTCGTAGCTCTTGGGATTTTCGGTGCCACGCTTCTGCTGATTCCCTACATCGGCGGCGAATTCATGCCGCATCTGGACGAAGGAGCATTGTGGGTGCGCGCTACCATGCCGTACACGATCTCCTGGCAGGAAGCCGCGAAGTTCAGCCCCCAAGTGCGCAGCATTTTGATGAGCTATCCGATGGTCACCGACGTAGGGTCCGAGCTGGGCCGTCCTGATGACGGCACCGATTCCACCGGATTCTTCAATGACGAGTTTTACGTCGGGCTCCGCCCATACGACGACGCCACATGGAAAAAAGGGCCAATTCATACCAAGGCGGAGT
>JBOGNC010000261.1:0-5985 GCA_050747045.1 Candidatus Acidiferrales bacterium
AGCGCCCCGTAATTGTCCAGGTAGTTGGAATTCATTTTTCTCTAAACTGCTATAATACAGTCCGACTTTGGATCGGTCAATTGAACTCCCTGGATTTTTCAACGCGCCCATTCATTTTGGGGAGAATTTCGATCGATGAGCTCCGGTTTTAATACCGACGTACGCGTCGGCGACCAAGTTTTCCACGTTCAAACAGAAGACCGGGGGCCCAGCCACCCCGCGATCGATACCGCCGTGTACCAAAATGGGCGTGTTTTGCTCCGGCGTTCATCCAGCTATGAGGAATTTGCCGCTTCCGCTGAATTTTCGCCCGCAGGCGTCGGCCAGCGCGTCGAAGAACAGCACCGCGCTGTCGTTCAGGAGCTTCGATCAGGCACAATTGGCGCGCCCACCGGCCCGGCCGCGCCGCCGGAGGCCGAAAGGCCCAAGCAAAAGGACGCAGGCGGGATACAGGTGCAGTTGCTGAATCCGCAGTCGTGGCTCTCGGCGGGAAGGGTATCGCTCGATTTGGAGATTTTGCGCCGCACCGACCGCCAACCTTGGCCCGGAGCGTCTATCGAAGCTGCGATTGAAGGTTCGGCGACTCCCGACCGGCACACCGGCATCAGTGACGACCAAGGCCGCGCGCGCATCCAGTTTCCTTTGCCTCCGCTCGGCAAAGGCGATTTGACGCTGGTAATCCTCGCTAGCGCCGATGGCGACCGAGACGAACTCCGCTTCGCCATGCGCTCTCGCGATAAGTCAACGCCCTCTAGCGCCGTGCCCTCGGCGTAACGCGTGGCGTTACAGGAAGCGATTGTCATTCCGAGCGAGGAGGTCGCAGGTGCACGACGCGCGCAGTTTGCGTCCCGCTGCAGCTGGGGAAAGGGTCTGCTTTGTTCTTGGGCTCCGCAATAACGGTTTGTCATTCCGAAGCGAAGCGAGGAATCTGCTTTTCGTCCGCGCGCGAGGAAAAAGCAGATTCCTCGGGCAAACGCCGCCCTCGGAATGACACGTGAACGATGCTATTCGCTGGGCTTGCAGAATCGGAGAACGGGTTCGCATGGAAATCATCGTCAATGGAGACCGACGCGAAGTGCCCGATGGCCTGACCGTCTTGTCGCTACTGGAGGTGCTGCAAATGCGCTCCAACCGCGTGGCCATCGAACGCAACCGCGAAATTCTCCCGCGCGCCCAATGGCAGGAAGCGCGCGTCCAGCCCGATGATAGCTTCGAAATCGTCCAATTCGTCGGCGGAGGGTACTGTGCGTCTGAAGCTCTGGAGTTGTGAGGCCGAGGCACTGAGGGCGGTCCAAATGGCCAGGGCAGCAGTATACGTCCTGGTTTTGGCGATGGTTTGTTCAACTGCCTTGGCCCGCACACCGAAAAAGGGAACGCTGGAGGTGACGATCTTTGGCCCGGTTGGGTTCGGCTCGGGCGTTGCAGTCGTCCCGAACGCCCACGTTGTCTTGCGTTGGAATTACGCGGGCGAGCCCATGTGTTGGAACGACGGCCATTGTCCGAAGACGACGAATCCGCATAAAAAGGTGCTCCAGATAAAAGCAATTGAAGGCACTTTCTCCGTGCCACTGGTACCCGGGGTTTGGGATGTCTTCGCCTACAGAAACGGATTCGCCCCTACTTGCACACAAGTGTCTGTCGCGGCCGGCAAAACGACAAGCGTCAAGCTACAATTCCCAGGCCTCGCCCCACAATCTCAGGAATAGCGGATTGCCACTGGGCAACTGCCGTCTGTTGGCCGTGTCGGGGGAACGTGTCACAACGATCAAACACTCCCGAGCAAATGTCCCATCTTCTTCTTTTTGGTTCGCAGATAGGCCCGGGAATGCTTGGTCGTCGGCGGCTGGCACGGCACTCGCTCGACCACGCGAATCCCGTTGGTTTCGAGCTGGCTGACCTTTTCGGGATTATTCGATAGCAGGCGCACCGAATTAACGCCGAGCGCCTTCAGCGCGGCAGCGGCGAAATCGTAATCGCGGTGATCGGCGGCGAAGCCTAGCTTCCGATTCGCTTCCACAGTATCGAAGCCTTGGTCCTGCAGTTCGTACGCGCGCAGCTTATTGATCAGTCCGATACCGCGGCCCTCCTGCGCCAAATAGAGCACGATTCCCGAAGGTTCTTTGGCGATGCGCCGCAGCGAAAATTCCAGTTGTGCCCGGCAATCGCATCGCTCGGAGCCGAAAACGTCGCCAGTGAGGCACTGCGAATGCACCCGCACCAACACCGGCTTGCGGTGCGGCAATTTCCCGTGCTGAATCGCCACGGCTTCGTCGGCGGGGCCCGCGCCTTTAATCCCGTAAATCGTGAAACGCCCAAAGCGCGTGGGAAATCGCGCAGTCGCCACCACGCGCGCCTTCAGTAACTTCTTATTTTTTGGCATGGCAATCGGCCATTATAGCAGCCGCCTTGAATTTCCCGCCTCCTGGGCCGGATGGAGCGCCGCGCATAATACCTGTGTGAAGCTTCACAAACCCTTCTGCGAGGCCGAAATTCCACCAGCGCCTAATCGCGCCAAGGGACGCTGTCCCGCCCAGCCGTAACCCGGCACAGGGGTACAGTCCTTCGCCTTCTTGACCGCGACTGGACAAACGCCCCGGCCGGACAACTTTACGATTCGTATGCCCGAAACTCACTCTTCACTGCTGCGCTGAAACACATCGGCGGCTCGCGTCTCTTTACATCTTCCGCTCCATTGGCTAACGTAACTTCCCGATGATCGGCGCCTTGCGCCAACGCACATGAATCCCATGTTCGAAGGCCGGAACCTGCTCTTCACCCTGGTCCTTAAAGTGGGCTGGGCGGCTTCGTTTGCCGCTTTGCTGGTGCGTTTCCGGGCCTTCCGCGCGCTGGTATTCACCGAAAATCGCGATCCTACTCAGAAAATCAAGTTGCTGCTCTGGCTGGTGCCGCCTCTAGCCATCGGCATCATGTTGCGCCTGATTGGCCACTACGATTTCTTCGATCTAGCCATGGAAGGCTCGTTCATCATGGGCCTTATCGGAGGCCGAGTCGTGGGATTGTTCGGCGGCTCGCTGATCAGTTTGCTGCCGTTTGGTTTTCACCAGTGGCTTTGCCCGCCAATGGCCGCGCTCACCGGCCTGTTCGCCGGTGTGATCCGCGAAACCATCCCCGAAAAAGAGGACATCTGGCATTTCGGTCCGTTCCTATTTCTCAACATCCCGCAATGGATTTGGAAACTGGTGCGCTATGGCAAGGCCAATTGGGCGATGCTTCCGCTGTTCGCTTGTGCCGCATTCGAGGTTGGCTGGATCGAGCTTTCCTATTTCGTTCCTTCGCGCTGGCTCTTCGCAGTCAATCCCGACAACATCGGTTACATGGCGCTGGTCGTGCTTTCTTCGGTGATGTGCGTGGCCATGATCGTGAAAATCTGGAACAACACGCGCATCGAGATGAACCTGGAGCAAAATCAGCAGCTTTTGCTGAAAGCGCGCATGGACGCGCTCACCAGCCAGATCAATCCCCATTTCTTATTCAACACGCTCAATACCGTTTCCTCGCTGATCCGCTTCGATCCGGACATGGCCCGCGGCGTGGTGCTGAAGCTCTCAAATATCTTGCGCCGGCTGCTGCGCAAGCATCAGACGTTCGTCCCGCTGCGCGAAGAGCTTGATTTTATCGACGACTACCTTGGCATCGAAGTGATCCGCTTCGGCCGTGATAAGTTGCAAATATTCAAGGAAATCGACGCCGAAACGCTCGACGCGTTCGTCCCCAGCATGTTGTTGCAGCCCATCGTGGAAAATGCCATTAAGCACGGCCTTGCGCCGCGACTCGCCGGCGGCCAGATTCACCTTCGCACTTTGCGCCGCGATGGCCGCCTAAGCATTGAAATTGAGGACAACGGCATGGGCATGTCGCAGGAGCGCTTGCTCGAGGTGTACGGCGGAGGCATCGGCATCAGCAACGTCCACGAACGCTTGCGCCTTCTCTATGGCGACCAATTCGAGATGCGCATCCGCAGCCGCGAGGGAGAAGGTACGCAAATTCACATCAATATCCCCGAGCTCGCCGTCGCCGAGCAGGCCGCGCAGTGACGCGTCCCGCATCTAAATCCAATAGAATTTTCTTCCTCATGGAGGACTGCTCCTGAAGTTCTCGGTGATGAGCTGGCCGGAGACCTGGACGTTCGCGATGGGTGCACTTCGCGCGAACAAGCTCCGCTCGATCCTCACTCTTCTCGGCGTGGCCATTGGCAGCGGCTGTTTTGTTTTGGTCGTAACCGTCGCTTTGGCCGGCAGGAAATACATCATCCATCAGATTGAGGCCGTCGGATCGAACATCGTCTACGCCCAGCTTGCACAGTCCGACATCGCGCAATCCACGGTTTTGGCCGATCAAATCACCATGGGCGACCTCGAAGCCGTGCGGAATAGCATCCCGCAAGTGCTTCGCGCCGCCGGCACCAGCGATCGCCCAATGACCGTCGTGGTCGGCGGCAAGGTATGGCCGGTAGCCATGATCGGCGTCACGCAAGGCTTCCAGCAAATTCGCCGGCTCATCGTCGCGCAAGGCCGCTACTTCGACGATGTGGATTTCACCATGGTCAGCAAAGTTTGCGTTATATCGGAGCACCTCGCGCACACCGCCTTCCCAGGGCAGGATCCGGTAGGCCAAGACATTCACGTAGGCGAGTTGGCTTTCCGCGTGATCGGCGTGTTTCGCGAACGCATCGACACTTTCGGCCAATCCGAAATTCGCACCGATTCCGTGCTCGTACCATTTCCCGTTATTCAGTATTACACCGGGAGTTCGTACATCATCACTCTCTACGCCCAGGCTGATCATCCCGAGGACGTCCCGCTCGTCACGCAGGAAGTAGCGCGCATTCTGAAAAGCCGCCATCGCCCCGAAGCCGAGTACAGCGTGCAGAACCTTTCCTCGATTCTGGAAACTTCCCGCCGCATCTCCGTGGCCATGATGGTTGTGCTTCTCTTCATCGCCATTCTGGCTTTGGTGATCAGCGGGATCGGCATCATGAATATCATGCTTGTCAGCGTCACCGAGCGGACCCGTGAAATCGGCATACGCAAGGCCATCGGCGCGCGACGCGCGGAAATTCTTTCTCAGTTCCTGCTGGAGGCTGTATTGATCAGCATCATCGGCGCGTTAATCGGCATCGCCGCCGCCGTCACCATTCCGTTTTTTATCCAAAGCCTAATCCGGCTGCTTCCGGTGCCTGGCGGCGTGGCGATCCCCACGTCATGGCCGTCCGTCGCTGTCTCCTTTTTCTTCTCGTGCGCGATCGGCGTGATCTTTGGCTACCTTCCTGCGAAGGCGGCTGCGTCTCTTCCCCCAATTGAGTCGCTTCGCTACGAATAACTGTCGCGCTGCACGGAAATTGTCGCGAAGAATCCTGCCGCCGCCTTCTCCGTTCTGGTATCTTGGTGCTTAGGTCGGCTTCCAGGCATCCAAGCGCCACGCGTTCGCAACCAAAGCTCCAGGAACCTTCGAGGCAAAGCTGAAACGTGTGTGGAATTGCAGGTTTCACCCATAGTGGATGGACTCCCGGTCCCGGCCGGATCGAGAGCGCCGTCGCTACCCTCACGCATCGTGGTCCCGATCAGCAGGGAAGTTTCGCATCGTCGATTTGCTCTCTGGGCGCCACACGCCTGAAGATTCTCGATCTCGCCTCCGGTGATCAGCCGATCCGCTCTGACGACGGCCAGACGGTGATTGTCTTCAACGGCGAAATTTACAATCATCTCGATCTTCGCGCCGAACTCGAATCCAAAGGCCACCGCTTTCGCACGTGCGCCGACACCGAAACCGTCTTGCACGCGTTCCTCGAGTGGGACACCGCCTGTTTCGGGCGTTTGCGCGGCATGTTCGGCCTCGCGATATGGAGCGCGCCCGAAAAGCGGCTGGTACTAGCGCGCGATCGCATGGGGATCAAGCCCCTCTACACCGCGGGCCTCGGCCGCGATCTTCTCTTTGGGTCCGAACTCAAAGCCATTTTCGTTCATC
>JBOGNC010000262.1:0-5926 GCA_050747045.1 Candidatus Acidiferrales bacterium
GGTGTGCCACGAACCTGTCCCTCTTCACAACTGTTCGTGAAACCAAGATCCGGCGGTCTACTTTCCCTCCGCCGCATCACCCGCTCTCACGGCGTGACGCGGTCTATTTTCCCTCCGGCGTTTACACGAAACATGACGAGAAAACAAAAAGTGCTAAAACCGCGCAAAGAAACACAGAAGAAAATGCAAGGAATCACGTGCAACGACTTCCACTGCATTCTCAACAAAGTCATCACGACATCCGTTCAGAAGCCCGCACCAAAATCGCCTTAAACTGCAAGTTTCCTTCGTGCCTTCGGTTGTACCGGAAGCAGTATTCATCCAGATAGCTTTGCAGGTAGTACGGGTCTACATGGTGGTATACGCCACCGATTCCTCGCTTAATCAGACTCCAAAGACCCTCGACGCTGTTAGTGTGAATATCGTTTTTGACATAGATTCCAGAGCTGTGCTTGATCCGCCGATGCACGTAGCGCCGCCCCTTGGAAACGGTGTTGTACGCTCCGTATTCATCGGTATAGACCAAGCTACCGGGAGTGACGTGCTTGCGAATCAGCCCGACGAGGGTTTTGGCCTTCACGTTCTTAACGTGCCGAGCGATTGCCAGCCCGTTGCGTTGGACGATGCCCACGACAGGGACTTTCACCTTGTCGCCGGAAAGCGCGCGTCCGCGATGCCCTTTGCGCCTTCCGCCCATGTAGGTTTCGTCTACCTCGACCGTCGGGCCCTCCAACTGCAAGTCGCCGTCCGAAAGCAGCGAACGAATCTTCCGGAACATGCGCCATGCGGTCTTGTAGGTAACGCCAGTCTCGCGCTGGACCTGTTTAGCGGAGATGCCGCAGCGAGTGGAACCCATCAGGTACATCGCGTAGAACCAGGTCTTGAGAGAAGTGCTGGACTTCTCGAAGATAGTCCCAGCGAGCGGGTAGACGTGATGGCCGCACACTTGGCAAGCGTAGGCAGTCCTATTCCCTACGCGGTAATGCTTGGTGCTCTTGCCGCACTTCGGGCAATCAGCCATGCCGCCGGGGAATCGCTGCTCTTTCACGTACTCAAGGCACGCGGCATCGCTCGGAAACTCCGCGTGGAAGTCCTTGACGGTGTAGCGCAACTCTTTAGGAATGCTCTGCTTAACCTTGCCAGTGTCGGGCATTTTCGATCTCCCATGCACAAGCTAGCAGAATCGCCTACTTGTTGTCAAGGGATAATTACCTAGCGAACGGTAATTATCCCTTGAAAGCAAGTGGATATCTTGCCACAATACGATACTGACGCAGCCGAAACATCCTACTCTGCATTGCGTCATCATTGCTGGGCATCTTTGCTGAACCATGACGCGACTAGTTCTTGGTTGGCGGTTATGACTGACTTTGCGGCTTACTTCGACGACAGCGGACATCCTGATGGCCAGAAAGCCGTGATCGTTGCCGGTTTTATAGCCAGCGAGGAGCAATGGTTGCTTTTCGAGAAGGAGTGGAAAGCAATCTTGGCTCCTCTCTCGATTGATCTATTTCACATGGCGGACTTCGAGAACTGTAAGGTATGGCCAAAGGAATTTAAGATGCGCGTCGTTGAGCAACTAGTGTCTACTATCGTGGGCCGCTGCCGTTATCACATATCTGAAGTTGTATTGATGGACGATTACCGCAGGATAAATGACCTCTATGCTTTCCAAGAAGTTATAGGAACACCTTATGCGCTAGCAGGCCGTACGGTAGCGAAATGTATCAACCAGTGGAAAAAGAATTACACTAAACCGAGCGACAAACTTCTCGTGTTTTTTGAGGATGGAACAAAGCATAAAGGCGACTTCATGGATGCAATGGAGAGAGACGGTGTCCCGTGCCCGCAGTTCCTCGGAAAAGGTGCGTCCCCGCTGCAAGCAGCTGATCTACTGGCGTGGGAGATTCTCAATACAATAAGGACCGACGACACCAAGCGCTTGAAAAGGTTCAAGCACCATCCAGGCGATGACGGGGTGTATCACTACGATGATTTGCAGGCGATATGCCGTGATCCCAGAGTTCCTATGCCCCGCAGAGACACTTTAAATCCCAGTGCTTACTTGGCCCATCATTCATCTCCCAAGAAACCCCGACGCAGGACAATTAAATAAAACGTAGTAATATCGAAACATGACGAGAAAACAAAAAGTGCTAAAACCGCGCAAAGAAACACAGAAGAAAATGCAAGGAATCACGTGCAACGACTTCCACTGCATTCTCAACAAAGTCATCACGACATCCGTTCAGAAGCCCGCACCAAAATCGCCTTAAACTGCAAGTTTCCTTCGTGCCTTCGGTTGTACCGGAAGCAGTATTCATCCAGATAGCTTTGCAGGTAGTACGGGTCTACATGGTGGTATACGCCACCGATTCCTCGCTTAATCAGACTCCAAAGACCCTCGACGCTGTTAGTGTGAATATCGTTTTTGACATAGATTCCAGAGCTGTGCTTGATCCGCCGATGCACGTAGCGCCGCCCCTTGGAAACGGTGTTGTACGCTCCGTATTCATCGGTATAGACCAAGCTACCGGGAGTGACGTGCTTGCGAATCAGCCCGACGAGGGTTTTGGCCTTCACGTTCTTAACGTGCCGAGCGATTGCCAGCCCGTTGCGTTGGACGATGCCCACGACAGGGACTTTCACCTTGTCGCCGGAAAGCGCGCGTCCGCGATGCCCTTTGCGCCTTCCGCCCATGTAGGTTTCGTCTACCTCGACCGTCGGGCCCTCCAACTGCAAGTCGCCGTCCGAAAGCAGCGAACGAATCTTCCGGAACATGCGCCATGCGGTCTTGTAGGTAACGCCAGTCTCGCGCTGGACCTGTTTAGCGGAGATGCCGCAGCGAGTGGAACCCATCAGGTACATCGCGTAGAACCAGGTCTTGAGAGAAGTGCTGGACTTCTCGAAGATAGTCCCAGCGAGCGGGTAGACGTGATGGCCGCACACTTGGCAAGCGTAGGCAGTCCTATTCCCTACGCGGTAATGCTTGGTGCTCTTGCCGCACTTCGGGCAATCAGCCATGCCGCCGGGGAATCGCTGCTCTTTCACGTACTCAAGGCACGCGGCATCGCTCGGAAACTCCGCGTGGAAGTCCTTGACGGTGTAGCGCAACTCTTTAGGAATGCTCTGCTTAACCTTGCCAGTGTCGGGCATTTTCGATCTCCCATGCACAAGCTAGCAGAATCGCCTACTTGTTGTCAAGGGATAATTACCTAGCGAACAGCTGTCGAGTAGAACGCAATCGAAGCCGCCTGGATTCAGTCACTTATCGATTTCTAATCGCGAACTTCCCGGGATTCGCCGCGCACGGAGCCATGCTCGGCGCTTTTTACACGGATTGTCTCTTAGGCTCGCGTTGCGACCGAGCGAATTGCCATCGCCCACCTTCTGCGAATATCATGCAGTTTCCGGTCCCTCTCGTTCGGGGAGAAACGCCATGAAACTCGCGCACTGCGGATTACTGATTTTGTTGGCTGCGCCCTTCGCCGCTGCCTCCGCGCGTCCATTGCCGGCACCAGAAGCGCAATCGGCGCCCGCGCAGAACGCCCAGACTCAAACGGCTCAGGGGCAATCCTCTTCCGGGCAAACGGATTCGCTGGCAGCTGCCGCTCGTCGCGCCCGCGAAAAGCAAAAAGACAAGCCTAAACCAACCAAGGTCTGGGACAACGACAACATCCCAACTTCCGGCGGCGTCGCCGTGATTGGTTCCACCTCGCAAGGTTCCGCCGCCACTTCGGCGGCCGGTCCAGCCGAAACATCGCAGCCCGGCGAGCAGAAATCCGCAACCTCGAAATCGGCGAAAAAAACCGACTCCCAGGGGGAGTTAAAAGCCGCCAAAGCCGATTTGAAGAACCTGCAAACGCAGCTCGATTTCCTGCAGCGCAAATTCGCGCTCGATCAGCAAAGCTTCTATCAGAACCCCAACTACTCTTCCGATACGGCCGGCGCAAAGGCTCTGCAAAACGAACAGGACCAGATCGACGCCAAAAAGCAGGACGTCGCCGCCTCCCAAAAAATAGTCGACGACCTCACCACGAAATCGGACGCGCAGACCAGCAGCCCTGACTCATCGGCAGCAAAGTAAACGCGGAAAAGCCTTGCAGCAAAAAAGCGCGTGGGAAAAAAGTGAGCGGCCGGTGGGGGTGCCGGCCGCTCGTGGGCATGGGGTGATGGAGGTGCAGAAACTCGAGATCAGCGTCGCGCCAGATCATCTGTCGAGCGCCGCACTGGCCCCGAATCCTTAAGCAGTTTGCCCCTAGGCCCCGTGGCGGTCGATAGCGCGCCCGATCCATTTCGCTCAGTACTAAGGTACCCGCGAAGACGATTCGCGTTCTCTTCGCCACCGGCCTAGAGCGCCTTTCCAGCCTCCGCCGCTTTGCCGCAGCCGCCGCCGATGTAATACGATAAGCTCCATCCGATGAACGAAGTTTCTCCTTCTAAAAATATCGACACCGCCGCCCAGATGCTGTGGGGTTTCTGGTATCCGGCGCTGCCGAGCGACGAATTGCGCCGCGGAAAACTGCGCCGCGCGATGCTGCTGGAAGTTCCGCTGGTCCTTGGGCGCGACGCTACAGGAAAGCCGTTCGCGCTGCGCAACATTTGTCCGCACCGCGCCTTCCCGCTGTCATTCGGGCGATTCGACGGCGCGGCGGTGGAATGCGCCTATCACGGCTGGCAATTCGACGCGCACACCGGCCAATGCCGCCACATCCCGTCGCTCACCGCCGACTCGAAGCTTAAGTGCGACCGGATCTACGCCGGCAGCTATCCGTGCGAGGAGCGCGACGGGTACGTTTGGGCGTTCATGGATAATCCCGAGGGCCGCGCTCCCACGGAGCCAGTTCCGTCCGCGCCGGAGCTGCCGAAATTCAGCGCTGGATATAGCATCGCGCGGCTCGTGGCGGATTTGCCGTGCGGCGTGGACCAGGCGATCATCGGGCTGATGGACCCGGCGCACGGGCCGTTCGTGCATCAGGCGTGGTGGTGGCGCAGCCGGCACAGTATTCGCGACAAGGCGAAGAAATTCGAGCCGATCGAGAACGGTTTTCGTATGAGCCCGCACGCGCCTTCTTCGAACAGCGCGCCGTATAAAATTTTGAAGCTGCTCACCGGCGATCCGGCGACGACCACGATCGATTTCGTTCTCCCGAATCAGCGCCTCGAGCAAATCCGCGCGGGAAAGTATTGGCTTTCAAGCCGGACCACGGTCACGCCGGTGGAGACGAATTTATGCCGCCTGGATTTCGTGGCAGCGTGGAACATTCTGCCGTGGTTTCCGATCGTGCCGTTCATCATCCGGGTGCTGGGGCCGCGCTTCATCCGGCAGGACACCGAAGTGATCCGCAAGCAGATGCTGGGCCTGAAATATCAGGACCGCATGATGTTGATCGATGACGCAGACCGGCAAGCGCGCTGGTACTTCGAGTTGAAATCCGCGCTGTTGGAATCGCGGCGCACTGGCGAGGCCATGCGGCATCCGCTGGACGAGCCGGTAACGCTGCGCTGGCGGTCGTGACTCGCGGCAGTTACCGAACCTTGGACAAGTCGAAAGTCGCGGTGATTTGCTGGCCATCAGGCGTGTTCACGACCACGGTTGCCGGACCCGAACGAACTTCCGACGGATAGTACTGCATATTGATATCAGCGCCGACGAGCACCGAAGAGGTGCCTGCAGTGGCAAAAGCGTAGTCGGGCTGTCCGCGCTCGGCGAGCGGCCGAACAGTGGTTCTGCGCTGAATCAACCGCACGTCGAAATCCTTCCAGAAATTCGTGCCGCGCAAGGCCACTCCGCCACTGCGCGAACGGATCTGCCAACCATACGTGGGCGTCAGATCGATGTGAACCCGAATCCGAAGCGCTATCGGCGTTCCGAAAAACTTTTGCTGGGCGTCTGGAGCAAGTAGATTCGGCAGCGACCGCGCGG
>JBOGNC010000263.1:0-5874 GCA_050747045.1 Candidatus Acidiferrales bacterium
GGCTGTGTCTTCACACGGACTCGAATCCTCACATATTTGAGGATCCAGCAAGCGAAACGGACTTTTCCATGCCTGCCTCTCTAGCGCTGATTCTTTGGTTCCTGCTGCTTCTGGCGCTGCTCGCTTTCGATCCCGCCAAAGACAAAGCCACATCCCCTGCGCTCTGGATACCGATCGCTTGGATGTTCTTTCTTGCATCCAGGCTTCCTTCACAATGGCTAGGAGAATCCTCCATAGGCCAGGCCGCTCAGGCTATGCAAGATGGCAATCCGCTCGACCGTGGAGTTCTTTCGTTTCTGATCTTGCTGGCTCTCGTCGTCTTGATTTCGCGATCCTTTAAGTGGAGCAGCTTTATTGCCAACAACTCCTTCCTCGCCGCTTACCTCTTGTTTGCGCTTGTCAGCGTCGTCTGGTCCGACTTCCCTCTCGTCGCCTGCAAGCGATGGTTTCGTGATCTCGGCGATTATTTGGTGATTCTGGTGATCGTATCCGATCCTCGGCCTCTAGAGGCGTTGCGTACAGTCTTAAGACGCCTTTCGTATTTGCTGCTTCCTCTTTCAGTCCTGGTCATAAAGTACTTTCCGCAAATGGGCACAGCCTACGACAACTGGACGGGCGAAAAGATGTGGGTAGGCGTCACCACCAGCAAAAACATGCTCGGCATGGCCTGCCTGGTTTGCGGCCTCTTTTTGTTCTGGGACGTTTTGGCGCGCTGGTCGGAACGCAAAGAGCGGCGGGCCAAAAGAATTCTCATTCTGGATGCGGCGTTTTTGGTCATGACTTTCTGGCTTCTGAACCTGTCTCATAGCGCCACGTCCAAGGTTTGTCTGGCACTAGGCTGCTTGGTGATTTTGGCTACGCGAGCCAAACTGTTCAAGCGCCATCCTGGTTTCCTCAAATTCCTGATCCCTGTTTCCTTCCTTCTCTATCTGCTTCTGGCCTTCGGCTTCAATCTCATGGGCGATATGGCCGAGCAGCTAGGCCGCAACCCGACGCTTACCGACCGCACCAAGATCTGGAGCGCGGTGCTCAGCATCAAAACCAACCCTCTTGTCGGCACGGGCTACGCCAGCTTCTGGCTCGGCTCGCGACTGCCAAGGGTTTGGGCGTTGGCTGGCCGGGTCAACGAAGCGCATAACGGTTATCTCGAGGTATACTTGAATCTCGGTTTGATCGGGGTAGCGCTTCTGATCGCATACCTGCTTGCCAGCTATCGCCGCATCTGCAAAACGATGTCCAATGATTTGGGCCTTGCCTCGCTCAGCTTGGCGCTTTGGGCCGTGATTCTTTTCTACGATATGACGGAAGCGGGTTTTAGGAGCAGCTTCGTTTGGCTCACATTCCTGACCGTTGCATTCATCACCGCTACAGCCAAGCGATCTGCGCCCGCGTCGGCCCCGGCGCTCAGCCTGGCGCGCCTTCCCACACCGGAGCCGAATGACCCGCGTGCCCCTATGAGAACACCCGCTAGAACGTTACAGCCGCGCACCTTTCGGAGAGGGTCATGATTCACGCCAGCGAGCACGTCGTGAAGGAAGATTCGTTCTCGTCAACGGCTGGAAATGGTACTCCGGCGGATCCAACTCGGCCGGCCACCACGCATACGGCCCCTGTGGCACTGGAGACGATCGAAGCCAGTGTCAAAGGGGAATGGCGCACCGTATCCGCGCTAAATATTGGAGGGACGTATATCACCGTCGGCGGAAACTGGCTCAAAATTGCACAGGTGCACGACGAAGAATGGCTGCAAAGCGTGCTACGCAATCCGGAAACCTGTGTTGAGAAACTAAGAGGGCGAAACTCCAACAGCCTTTCGGCGGATATTTTCACCTTCTGCCAAAGGCTTCCGGAGATTGTTCCCCATTATCCCTATCGCTTTGAGAGCCAGAGCGTGGCGGCTATTCCCATCACCAGCTTCAATGAATGGTGGAATAGGCTCCCGCAGGTGACCCGCAAGAATGTGAGGCGCGCTCAGAAGCGCGGCGTGGAAGTAAGTGTTAGATCTGTCGATGATATCCTAATCGGCGACATCGTCGAGCTCACGAAGGATTCTCCCGTGCGGCAGGGCAAGCGTTTCGTCCATTATGGCAAGGACTTCGCACAGACCAAGAAGGACCAGTCGACCCACCTTGATCGCTGCGATTTCATCTGCGCGTATTCGGGCAGGGACCTGATCGGTCTGATGAAGGTCGTCTATTCGGACGGGATCGCTTCGATCCTCCAGTTTTTGCCCAAGGCCAGCGAACAGGATAAGAGACCGGCCAACGCGCTCATCGCAAAGGCGGTTGAGGTCTGTGCCGCTAAGGGCATTGGATACCTCATTTACGGGCTATATAACTACGGCAATAAGCGGCACACGTCTCTGCTCGAATTCAAGGTTCGAAATGGATTTGAGGAATTCTTGGTGCCACGATTTTACGCCCCGTTGACCACATGGGGTGCCGTTTGTCTTAAACTCAATCTGCATCGTGGTATCATCGGACTACTTCCCGACAGAATAATTAAGGCTCTCCTCAGAGTTAGGACGGAGTGGCACAGGCTGTCGGGATTTCAATGCCGGCGTAGCTCAATTGCAGAGCAGCCGAATCGTACTCGGCAGACGGAGCGTTCAAATCCTCCCGCCGGCTCCACTCAAGATTCACAAATCTGAAGGCGTATAGCCGTTCGTCTGTGCTTGCTCTAAATAGGGCGAGCGCTTTCGACAAATTTTCGAATCGGTTGAAACGCTAATGCCAGGTATCGTCGGACTATTCACAAAGTTGCCCTGCGAGGTCGCGAAGCGAGAGCTTCACCGAATGGTTGAGACTCTGCTTCACGAAAATTTCTACGTATCCGGTATCTGGACGGACGAGGTACTTGGGGTCTACGTAGGATGGATTGCACGCAAGGACTCCTTCTCCGACGGCATGCCCCTGAAAAATGAGCACGGCGACACGGTCCTGGTGTTTTCGGGTGAGGAGTTCCCAGAATCGGGAATCGTTCAGAGGCTCAGGGCGAACGGGCATGAGATGGAAGAGGAAGGCCCGTCCTATCTGGTTCATCTGGCCGAGGAAGGCTCATCTTTTCCGGCAAACTTGAATGGCCGTTTTCACGGTCTGCTGCTGGATCGCCGCAACGGAACTTCCACCCTTTTCAACGACCGCTATGGCGTTCACCGCCTCTATTACCACCAGTCCAAGGACGCATTTTATTTCGCGGCGGAGGCAAAGGCCATTCTAGCCGTTTGTCCCGAGCTTCGGCGGTTGGATCAGCGGGGCTTGGGTGAGTTCATTGCTTGTGGTTCCGTATTGGAAAACCGCACGCTTTTCGAAGGAGTTTACGTTCTGCCGCCCGCCTCGGCCTGGTCTTTTCGAAATGGTGAGCTTCAAGATAAGAGACGCTATTTCGATCCCCAGGAATGGGAGCAGCAGGGCACTCTTGATTCCGAAGATTATTACGCTCAAATCCGTGACGTCTTCGCGCGCAACCTCCCTCGATACTTCACCGGCAAGCAACGCGTCGGGATGTCCCTGACCGGCGGTCTGGACACAAGAATGATTCTGGCCTGGCAAAAGTGTCAGGCGGGTACGTTGCCATGCTATACGTTCGGCAGTGAAATACGAGAAAATCACGATGTGCGCGTCGCGCGGCGCGTTGCCGCCGCATGCCGCCAGCCTTTTCAAGTGATCCCAGCCGGAAGTGATTTTCTGGCGCGTTTCCCGCATTACGCCGAACGCGCTGTGTACTTGACCGACGGGTGCGTCGACGTCAGCCGCGCTCCGGATCTTTATCTGAACGAGCGCGCCCGTGAAATCGCGCCCGTCCGGATGACCGGAAATTACGGAAGCGAAATTCTTCGCGGCGTTCGTGCCTTCAAGCCGGAGGCGCCGAGGGATGGTCTGTTCGCCCCTGAGGTCCTCAGCCACGCTCGTCGGGCCGGCCAAACGTTTTCCGAAATCTCCAAAGGACACCCGGTCCACTTCGCGGCGTTTAAGCAAATCCCATGGCATTTGTACGGCATTCTGGCACTGGAGCAGACGCAGCTTTCTATGCGCTCGCCGTTTCTGGACAATGATTTCGTCCGGACGGTCTTTTGCTCGCCCGCGGCTGCTCTTTCGAGCAACGGTGTTTCCTTGCGGTTGGTGAAGGATGGAAATCCGGAGCTGTTTCGTATCGCGACGGACCGCGGCCTCGGTGGCAATCGCGGGCGCGTGTTCGGCGCTGCTGGCCGGGGATTCCGCGAATTTCAATTCAAGGCCGAATACGCCTATGACATGGGCATGCCCCAGTGGCTAGCGCAGCTCGACCACACCTTTTCCGGATTGCGCCTTGAGCGTCTATTTCTCGGCCGGCACAAAGTCTTTCATTTTCGGACTTGGTATCGCGGCGTGCTCGCCAGTTACCTGCGGGAAAACTTATTGAATCCGCGCGGCCTTTCCAGGCCGTATCTCGAAAAAAGAGGTTTGGAAGAGGTCGTCGAAGGCCACTTAGCTGGGAATCGCAACTATACGAACGAAATCCACAAGCTGCTGACTCTCGAAATCCTACACCGCGCCCTCCTGGACCGAGCCCCGGGTCGGCGAGACTTTGATTCTCGTTTGTCTGTATCTGTGGCCGCGGCCTATTGAACGTTGGCTATCAAGCCGGTCGGCGCCGCCGGACCGGAACCAACCACCTGGTTATCTTGCTCTAGTGGATGCGGGTACTGATATGGTGAATATCCCGGCTTGACTGTCGAGCCGTTAAAGTAATCGCGCCCTAGTTTGATGTAGTTTGCCGATGTGTCAGGGTTTGTACAACCGCCGCCGCCGTAATCACTGGTTCCGACGTTATTAAGCGGCACATTGCTATTACCCCAGATGTATGCCGGCTCGGAATCTCCGACATATGCCGTATATCCTCCGACCGTTGTAGTTACGGCGTTGACCAGCCCTAGTAGGGAATATGTAACAGTGCCCAAGCCCGTGACGTAGCCCATGCCCACTTGACGTGGGGCGTGATAGAACTGCCCTCCAGAAGTGAACCCAGCTCCCCAACAGCTCGTCTCTGTGCCTGTGTTCCTTTGCAGGTTCATCACCGTCATGTTTACACCGGCCTTGGTGCCATAGTCAGTCGAGGTAAGAGCGGGCAATGTATTGCCCCAAATTACGTACGTCCCGCCGCGCACGAAGAACCACCAGACCATATCGAACGTAGTTCCATCGTTGTAACCGTTAAAGACGCCGACATTCTCATAGTATTCAAAATATCTCTGGCCGATGGGACTTGTGTCCGCCCCGTGCGTTCCGTAGCCCGCATTGTCGAAAGTGCTGTACCGCGACACGCTGCGAGCGCCCTCGTCATTGTCCTCAGCATTGAGGTAGGCGGCGAAGACGCACTTTTCCAGGTAGAAGTTATGCGTCCCTCCTGTGTCGCTCGCGCCCCAAAAAGAAGGCGTGGACCAAGCGCTTGTGTCGTAGGGTTGTAAGTGGATGGCCAGCGGAGCCATGGAAAATGGCGTGGAATCGAACGAACAGTTGTAAATCAGCCCGCGATTGACGGCTGTATGGACGGAATCGCCGCTGCCCTGCTCGATCCAGCAGTCGTGAAGGACGATTGCTTTGCCTCCGCCAGCGATGAAATCGACGCCGTCACCGCCGCCGGTTCCTTCTTGAATCTTGAAATTGCCGAGTCGTGTATTGAAACTCGAATCTTCGGTCACCGAAAAAATAGTGCTGCTGGAATTGTTGATGATGACTGTCTGCGGAACCGTCGAGACGAGCCATCGCTTGCAGTTGGAGGGCGACTGACTGGATGAGCTATTCCCGCACGATCCTCCGTCGCTCGCAACGCTCATCGCCAGCGCACCTGTACCGGAATTAAAACTCGTCACCGTTCCTAGCATGTAGTTCTGGC